>JAFMIT010000048.1 GCA_017853815.1 Actinomycetota bacterium | reverse complement strand
TTTTCTCGATGAACTTGCGTTGGCAGCCGATCCTGATTTGGCCCTCAACACCACTCTCGATTGGTGGGCTCAGTCAGATCCTCGCCTCACCTCTCTCTGGCTCGAAGATGCGGGACTGCGGCTGCGCTGGTTGGTGACGGTGGGTGCCTCTGAAGCGTTTTCGCAATTCCTGACCAAGCATCCACGCGAGATGCTGGCACTGGTGGATGGCGGCGCATGGACCCAGCCGATGACTCGCGACGCTCTCGTTGCGCGACTACTTGAATCAGTCTCCGCGACGTGGCATCACGGTCGATGGGTGGCGAATAGTGACGATGAGGGCGCGCTTGATGCCTTGCGTGTTGCGTACAAACGTGAAGTCATCTGCATTGCTGCGAGAGATCTGTCTGGCATCAGTCCGCTCGAAGAAGTAGCGCAGCAGCTGAGTTATGTAGCTGACGCAGTGGTCGAAGCTGCCACGGCGATTGCGTGGAGAAGTGTTAATCCTGGTGTTCCGCGCAGCATCTTCTCGGTCATCGCGATGGGTAAATGTGGCGGCCGTGAACTTAATTACGTCAGCGATGTCGACGTTATTTTTGTTGCGGAACCAGTCGATGAGGCCGTCGATGGTGCCATCGAAGAAGCGACTCGTCTGGCTAGTCGTTTGATGCAGGTCTGTGAGCAGCCCACGGCCGAAGGGATGATTTGGCAGGTCGATCCTGCGCTACGGCCAGAAGGTAAAGCTGGTGCGCTCGTGCGCACGTTGGAAGGCCATATCGCGTACTACCAACGATGGGCCGAGACCTGGGAGTTCCAGGCATTGTTGAAAGCCCGCCACATGGCTGGCGACTCGCGTTTAGGCAAGGCGTATGTGGATGCGATTTTGCCGTTTGTGTGGCAAGCAGCTGAGCGGCCGAACTTTGTCACCGATGTTCAGGCGATGCGAAAGCGAGTTGTCGAAAACATTCCGACGCGCGAACAAGAGCGCGAATTGAAACTCGGTGTTGGCGGGCTGCGAGACGTGGAGTTCGCAGTTCAACTTTTGCAATTAGTACATGGTCGTTCCGATGTGATGCTGAGAAGTTCCAACACTCTCGAAGCTTTGCAGTCGCTTGTGACATGGGGATACGTCGGTCGTGATGACGCCGCGTCGCTCGAAGCCGCATATCGATTCGAGCGCACGCTGGAACATCGAATCCAAATGTTTCGAATGCGTCGGACACATCTGGTGCCAGAAGGTGATGATGAACTTCGACGCCTCGGTCGCTCAATGGGCATGAAAAACGACCCTGCCGCCACACTCGTGACAACACTTAACCGCCACAAACTTGATGCCCGACGCTTGCACGAAAAGTTGTTCTACCGTCCGCTGCTGCAGGCGGTCGTGCGACTTGATGCAAGCGATGCCCGATTGACGATGGACGCGGCCAGTGACCGGCTGAAGGCACTGGGATTTGTTGATCCGGAAAATGCGCTTCGACATCTTTCCGCACTCTCTTCTGGTGTCAGCCGGCGTGCCGCGATCCAGCGAACGTTGTTGCCCGTGATGCTGTCATGGATGGCGCAGACTCCGAATCCTGACGCGGGTCTGCTGGCTTTTCGCAAAGTCAGTGAAGCGCTCGGTGCCACCCCGTGGTACCTACGACTCTTGCGCGATGAATCTGTTGTAGCGCAGCGGCTGGCAGTGATTCTTAGCGTGAGCCGCTATGCGAGTGATTTGCTGATGCGTGCACCGGAGGCAGTGAACCTCTTGAGTTCGGATGACCGACTGGTGCCATCGCCCGTAGAGACACTGGTGTCCGAAATGAATTCGGTGGCGCAGCGCCAAGAATCGGTTGAGGAAGCAGTTGCTGCAATTCGGAGCATCAGGCAGCGGGAACTTTTTCGGATCGCGTCTGCTGACTTGTTGGGACTCATCTCGGTGACTCAGGTCTCTGATGCCTTAAGCGATCTAGCTGATGCGGTCTTGAATACCGCTCTCGAGGCAGTGGTGTCGCGGCATTGGCATGGCGAGCCGCCGACGCTTCGAATCTCACTGATAGGCCTTGGTCGACTCGGTGGTCGCGAGCTCAACTATGCGAGCGATGCAGACGCCTGCTTTGTTTATGAGCCACTCAACAATCATGAACGCGCTGGCGCGGATGCGTTGAGCGTCGTCGCTCGCTTACAAGATTTGTTGACTCGACCTGCCCAAGATCCACCATTCCCGCTCGATCTCGATCTTCGGCCCGAGGGGCGACAAGGTGCGGTCGCGAGAACACTGAGTTCGTATCGCGCCTACTACGAGCGTTGGTCGCTTACGTGGGAGAGTCAGGCTCTGCTGCGGGCTCGCCACGTCGCTGGCGATGCTGACCTTGGTGCGGAGTTTCTGGCGATCGTTGACGAGCTCCGTTATCCAGCTAATGGCTTGAGTGGAGACGACGTCCGCGAAATCAGACGTATCAAGGCACGAGTTGAATCTGAGAGATTGCCGCGCGGCGCGGATCCTCGCTCTCACGTGAAGCTTGGCCCAGGTGGTATCGCGGATGTTGAGTGGGTAGTGCAGATGATGCAGCTCGAGCACGCGGGTGCAGAGCCGTCGCTTCGCACGACTTCAACCCTCTCCGCATTGGAACAGCTCGTGTCGCTCAAACTGATTTCGCCCTCAGAGTCGGTCATTTTGCGCGAAGCGTGGCTGACCGCTGCATCGATCCGCAACGGCATCATGCTCACGCAGGGCAAGGGCAGCGATTCGATTCCGTCGCAGTTCATGGAGCTTCGCCAGCTCGCCTTCGTTCTTTCCTTGCAGTCGGGTGCTGAGCTCGCTGACGTGTATCGCCGGGTTTCACGCAGGGCTCGGGTGGTCATGGAGAAGTACGTCTACGGCATAGACCCAGCCAGCAGTTAGCGAAAATCGGGACTTTTGGCAGAGGTGCTCAGGGGCCCCTGCTCGGCAGAATTCCACCAGGAGCACGGCTCCTACACTCTCGTGGGTGCGAACGGGTTCGGGTTCGCACCCACGAGCTTTTGTCCTGATTTGGGCTTTTCCACACTGTCTGCGCGTCCCAGCGAAACTGGGGCTACATTGAGGGCATGGAACTCGTTATTGCACTTGTTGTCATCGCTGTTTTGGCCATCTTTGTGGTCTCTCAGTACAACGGACTCATTCGCCTCAACAACGTGGTGTCTGAAGCCTTCGCTCAGATCGAAGTTCAACTTCGTCGCCGATCGGACTTGATTCCGAATCTTGTTGAGACTGTCAAAGGTTATGCATCGCACGAACGCGAGGCTCTTGAGAAGGTTGTTCAGGCTCGTGCAGCGTCCACTGCTGCCCAGGGTGTCAACGAAGTGGCTGCGGCAGACGGCATGTTGACCCAAGCGCTTCGCGGATTGCTCGCAGTCAGTGAGGCCTACCCAGACCTCAAGGCATCAGCGAACTTCTTGGCACTCCAAGAAGAACTTGCGGCGACTGAAAACAAAGTTGCTTTCGCTCGTCAGTACTACAACGACAGTGTGCGAGGGCTCAACACCAAAGTGCAGACCATCCCAGGAAGTTTCTTCACTGGCCTAGCAAAGGTGTCGACCCGCGACTTCTACGAGATCGATGATCCAGCTGCTCGCAATGCACCAAAGGTTCAGTTCTAAACCCTGACCTATGGACGTTTCTTTCCGCGCCATGCAGGCGCACAATCGTCGCAAGACGATTCTGTTGCTTGCGATGATGACCTCACTCATGGCCTTCGTAATCTGGGCTGCTGGCGTGTACGCCGGCTACACCTCGGTTGGCATTGTTCCCATTGCCGTGGGTATCGCACTCGTCGGCACCTGGGGTTCGTATTACTCCAGTGACAAGTTGGTCCTGGCGATGACGGGCGCTCGTGTTATCGACGAGAACGATGCACCGCAGTTGTACAACCTCGTCCACGAGATTGTGATTGCCTCGGGCATGCCGATGCCGAAAGTTGCGATTGTCGAAGACGATGCGCCGAACGCGTTTGCTACTGGCCGCGATCCGGAGCACGCGGTGATTGCTTTCACAACTGGCATCCTCCGAGTGATGGATCGCGAACAGCTTCAAGGCGTGGCGGCGCACGAAATGGCGCATGTGGCCAACCGTGACACCCTCGTCTCAGCGGTCGCCGCGACGACGGCGGGCGCCATTGCATTGTTGTCTGATCTGCTGATGCGCATGATGTGGTTCGGTGGCGGTAGGCGTGACAATCGCGAAGGTGGATCGAATCCGCTGCTGCTCATTGCGTCTTTGCTCATTCTGATCTTGGCGCCACTTGCTGCGATGCTGTTGCGCTCTGCGGTCTCTCGAAGCCGTGAATCTCTTGCAGATGCCACAGGCGTTCAGTTCACCCGAAATCCCGCCGGTTTGCGTCGGGCTCTCGAAACTCTTGCGATGGATAGCACTGTCGTGCAGCAGCGTTCAACCTCAGTCGCTCACGTTTGGATCGAATCGCCACTCGACAATTCGATGTCGAGCAAATTGTTCTCCACGCATCCACCGCTGAGTGAGCGAATCGAAGCTTTACGCGCCATGGAGAACGGCACTTTCGACAACTAACGCAACACGATTCGAAGTGTGGTTATTGGGCGATCGCTTGCGTGCGGACAATGTGAGCGGCATCAAGCTCAGGCTTCATCACACGCGTGATTCCGAATCGCAGCACGGTCACCGAAATCACAAACATCACGGACACCAGAATGCATCCAATCATGGTGCCGTAGTTCTCTGCGAAAACACCGGCCAACGCGTTGCCAGCGGCCGCTGCTGAGCCTTCGATGAACCACAAGGTGCCGAGAGCGGATACGGCCGTGCCACGAGGGCGAACTGTGTCGACAACTTCGATGTAGAAAATCTGGGAAACGCCGGCGGGAAGACCGACGATAAAGACCAACACAACAGTGGCTAATCCAGGTGGTACCAAGAAAAGTGGCAGCGCGAGGAGCGCAAAGATTGTCTGGCCGATGATCAGGCCGCGACCGGGCTCGGTGTGTTTGAACCGAGATCCAGCAATAAGGCCGCCTACGAGCCCTCCGAGAGCGATGGCTGCCATCGCTGGTGCAGCCCAACCTGGCTGACCAGCCAGGGTCGCGGCGCTGGGAATCGTGACATCAAAAAAACCCCAGCCGAAACCGATGAGCGTGCCTTCGAGGGCAAGAATCCGCATCGCGGGGGAGCGTAAGAGACCTTTTTCTCCTGGAACTTTGGCTTCTGGCTTCCACGCCCGAGACATGGGTGAGGTGAGCATTGCCATGCCACCCGTGAACATGAAACCAGACACCATGTACATCGCTGCTGGCCCGCTGAAATGCAGTGAAACCCACGTCGCGACCACGGGTCCGACGAGTCCCGTGGAGTTCAGAATCGAGGAATCGAGGGCGTACGCCGTGCGACTCATTGCTTCGCCTGCGACGTCTTTCCAGAGGGGACGGACAGTCATATTGATCGGCGGAGCGCTCAGTCCCATGAGTGCAGAGCACGCGATGATGAGGCTGGCTTTGTCAGCGATGAGACCCATGAGTGCCGCGGACAGTGCGTAGCAAGGAATCAAGATGGCAAGCGGTTTAGTCATGCCGAATTTGTCGATGATGTGGCCACGTGGAGCGGCAGTAAGTGACGAAATAAAAGCGTATGTGCCGACGGCATAACCAGCCATCGCTAGAGAGTCAGTGATCTGTTGCGTGTGGAAGAAGATGGCAAGACCCGACATGCCATAAGCGATTCGAGGTGGCAACGAGCTCAGCACCAGGCGCCAAGCACCGGGAAGCCGCATCAACTCTGCATACGCTCGCATGTGAGCGAAGAATACAAAAAGTAGGAGCGACACCGCGATGGGTGCCGCTCCTACTGCTAGGGACAAACGATTATTCGGCTGCTGCTGCTTTCGCGTGGCGGAAGCCAAGGAGCGCGAGAAGAAGCAAGACGACTGCTCCCGCAAAACTTGCGATGCTTGCGTAGTAGGCGATTGTTCCGACGACTCCGAATGCATAGGCATTAAGTAGCAATCCGCGAAGAGTGTCGCCCATGAACAAGGTCATCCGAAGCTGGCCGAGATTTGCTGTTTCTTCTGAGGTGGGATCTGCCGCAAGTGCTGCACGGTATTCACCGCTGACTTCGCCGTAGGTCTTGCCGCCGGCCATCGAGTT
The DNA here is from genome assembly GCA_017853815.1 of Actinomycetota bacterium. Taxonomy (GTDB): domain Bacteria; phylum Actinomycetota; class Actinomycetes; order S36-B12; family UBA5976; genus JAFMIT01. The sequence goes on along the minus strand of JAFMIT010000048.1, from coordinate 5,251 downwards.
CATATGAACTTTGATGTAATGATCGGCGTAAGCCTTCGCTTGGTCGCCAGTGGTCAACTGTTGACCGGCGTACTTGGCGATAGCGGCTGCGTCTTCGGCAGTGAAGCCGTCTTTGTTTGCGACTGGGAGGAAATCTCCCTCAGGGAACGTGATGCGCTGCTCTTCGAGTTGTGCTGTGATAGCAGAGCTGGCAAATGAGTAACCCCAATATGCCAAACCGCCTGCAACAACCAAAACGGCTGCTAAGGCGAGACCAATGTAACTAACGAGTGAGTCAAGGGTTTTTCTGTTCATGTCTGAAAGGTACTTTTCCGCCTAGTGGAATGACCTGAGTCAAAAGTCCTGACTTTTTCTGGGATTTGGTTGGGTTCAAAATCGGTTTGTCCGACCCTTGTGGCACACTCGCCGAATGCCGATGCCGCTGATTGCTACCGACCTTGATGGCACTTTGTTAATGACTGGCTCGCATGAGCCGCACCCGGATGCAGTGTTGGCAATTCATCAGGCTCTAGCTGCTGGAATTCCAGTTGTACTAGCGACTGGCCGCGCACCGCTTGATGTTGTTCCTATCGCAGACATCATCGGCCATCGATGGTTTGCTGTCTGTTGTGATGGAACCGCCATCGTGGATTTGTCATCGCCATCAGTTGTCTCTACACATCCGCTTGATCTTGCGACGAAAAATGAAGTGGTTAACCGCTTGCGCACAGCTTTTCCTGATGTTGCGTTCTTAGTTGACCGAGTGACCGTGGGCCCAGTTGTTCAGGGGCAGTACGGATTGGTGTTCGAAGAGGGTTTCGAAGCACCGTGGGCGTGGGCTCTCGAGGGTGCTCGCCAGGTGGCATCGATTGATGAAGTCCTGAGTGATCCGACGATTGTGAAAATGTGTGCATTCCTTAATCGTGACGGACAGGACGGCAACCACTTTTCGTCCATCGTTGAGTTGGTCGACGATCTCGTCACTACTGTGCGCATCAATTCCGAAAAGACTTTCGTGGACATGTGTCACAAGGGAATCTCCAAAGCCACTGGCGTATCGGAGATTGCGGAGTCGATGGGAATCTCGCAAGATCATGTGTTTGCGGTCGGCGATTTGCATAACGATGTTGAAATGCTGGATTGGGCTGGGTTCTCCTTCGCAGTCGCGAATGCACATCCGGCCGTTCAGGATGTGGCGGACATGATTGTTCCATCTAACGATCATGGTGGCGTGGCAGCAGTTGTGGCAGCAGCGCTGGAGCACCTCCGCTCTTCTTAATATTGGTTCTGAAACACACATTGAAACGGGAGGCGCTGGTGACAGAGCAGCAGAAGAAGCAGGAAGTGGTCTTGACGCCGCTTGCGCAAGACAAGAAGCTGTCGGAAATGAGCCGAGAAGAAATTCTGGCCCTGGTCAAGCAGATTCGGGAAGCCACCGAACCACATCAGTGACTTTTGAGGACGGTATTCCTCTCACACATCACGACAGAAGAATGCCGAGACCGAGCAGATAAATACCAATGGCGGACACCCACGATAATTTCTTGCGTGCACTGTCAGACTGCAGCAGATGACTCACTCTCATCACGGCGCTGATGATGACGGAGTAGGTAGCTGTCGATATGACAGCCCAAAGGCACACCAGAAGAAACACGCCCCATCCGAGTGAGAATGTTTGCGGGACAAACTGTGGTGTGAACGCGACTGCATACACGGCAGCTTTGACGTTTGTCAGATTTGTCAGAAGACCGAGTCGGTACGAACTCACCAAGGACGTTTCGCGAATGCCATCGGTTGAAGTGAACGTGCCGTTACCTTTGACTGCGCTTATCGCAGTGGTGGTTCCGACATAGAAGAGATAGGCCACGCCCGTGTACTTGAGAATCGCGTAAGCGGTGTCCGAACTCGCGAAAATAGCCGATAGTCCGATGGCTGACGTTGCACCCCAAATCAGTAGGCCAGTGCTGTTACCAAGGACGGAAGCGAATGCGTGATTCTTTCCACTGATCAGTGCTTGCTTGAGCACCATGGCCATACCTTGGCCTGGGACGATGACGATCAGAAAGGTTGCCAAGGCATACGCTGGCACCGACGCGAGTAGTTCAGGCACGCGACGGATCTTCGGCGGTGGGATTTTGAGTCATGGTGTGTTGCCGCCAGGTGATGCGCCCAAGCCATACCAGACCCGCAATCATGATGGCTTGAGTGATAACTGCCTGAGGAGAGGCCATCGACTTGATGATGGTGCGTTCGAAATCCGTTCCTGAGTAATGGTCCGCACCAAGAACGTATGCAGAGTAGGTGATGACTCGACCGCACATAAACGCAATTGTCACGCGCGTGAGATTGATGTACTTGGCAAAACCCGCGGCCTCGAAGAGTTGAGATGATGACAGCGGGGACAGAAAAAACAGGCCGTACGTCGCCCAGCGTTTTTCCCGGTGATACTCAAGCTGGCTACCGAGATTCTCAAGGTTCTTTGTGTACGTAGCAGGCAGTCGCGGCGCTAACGCTCGTGATGCATGTGCTAGCGCGAAGCGACCCAGGCCAGCCATCAACACACCGATGAGGATCAGTGGCACGGCGGCGAGATTTTTTGAGAGCACGAAGTACGTCAGGATGCTCCACGCAGGTGGTGCAAACGCTGGCAGCAGGCTCGCTCCAAGAATCGCAAGTGCCGCGATGAGGTAGTACTCCATGTGCGCAGCCTAAAGAATGAGAGGTGCCAGCCGTTTTAGGCGGATGCGCCGGAGCGGCCGAGCACGAAATCAATCGCTTGGTGTGCGGTCCAGCCTTCAGGATGGCGGGAGAGCATGACGCGCGATCCCGTGAGATCTGATCCGAGAGTCGAGAGTGCGGCTTCGTGGTAACCGTCCGGACGCGTCTGGCCGAGACCAATCGACGACATCAGACCGTTGCACAGACACTTGCGGCCCACAGTCGCTTCGATGTCTCCACCTTTGCGGACGTAAATATCGACGGGTTCGCTGGCACAGCGGTAGCCAACCTGCCCGGGACTGCGTTCGTACGGAGTGCGCAAATATCCGAGATCGCATAGACGCTCGCGTGCTTGGTAGACCTCTTCGTTAGAAATCGTGTCTTCGAGTTGTGCGACTTTAAACGGGAAGCCAGTTGGAGAAGCGAGTGCATCTGTTTTCACGTCGAGGGTGCCGTCGGCAAGCTTCGAATGAAGCGAATTGCGAACGTGCGGAATCAAACCCGAGTCATTGCAAAGAGCGAAGAGCGTGCCGATCTGAACACCGCGCGCACCAGTCTTTAAGGCATCCTGAACCTGTTCTGGTGTCGAGCAGCCGCCTGCGAGCCAGAACGGCAAACCGAGTTCGCCAAGTTTGTCGAAGTCACACACATCGCGTGGACCATAAATCGGCTCACCACGCTCGTTGAGTTGCATCTTGCCACGTGGGGGAGTGTTGTGACCGCCGGCCGGAATGCCTTCGATGACAAAACCGTCTGGCCGAGTTGCCTCAGTCTTAAAGAGGAATGCCGCGAGGATGTGGGAAGACACAATTGCAAGGAAGAACGGGCGCTTCAGCGGTGGCAACGTGTCGCCTTCGATGAGCTGTGGATCGAACGTTTGGCGGTACTTGATGGTGCCGTCGGCAACATCGACACCGACGCCAGATTCTTGGTGAATCGCAAAATCGTTGAGCATCGCAGGAATTTCGGCTGGAATGCCAGCACCCATCAGCACGTAATCGACATCTGCGAGCATGGCACCGTAGGCCGCGGCAGGTGTTGCCATTTGGATTTTTTCAAGGAAGTTAATTCCGACGATGCCGTCGTGACCTTCTTTGGCGAGCCACACCTCAACGAAGTTTCCCGCGACTGCAAGCTCTTGGGCCGCCAGATTTTGTTTCAAACCCAGCGTTGGTGTGGGGCGGTAAGGCTTAGAGGCTTCTTTGCCGCCTTCGATGTAGTAGCGCTCGAGGACATGATCGGCTACCTCGGGAAGTGGAAAAGCGGCGAGGGCGCGGCGGCAATTGCCATCCAAGTCGCCATCTTGAAGTTTGCGCGCGAGAACGACATCGAGTGCGGTGCCTGACACCACACCGAGTTCACCGGCCATGGAGACTTCGCGAGCGAGGTGCCACGACGACACAGCAACACCCATACCGCCCTGAATAATCGTGGGCAGCTTTGGCGTGAATGGGGTCGGACTCATCCGCGGGGCCTCCTGTCGGCGTAACTTACGCTACCGTAGGTTACGAGTGGGCTGAGCATAAAGCACAACCAAGAAGTAACCGCGAATCGCTCAAAAGCGCGTTGTTCAATTTCGCGCCGATTTCGTAACGAAGGTCTAGCCTCAACCACTATGACCTCTACCAAAGCTCGCTGGTTCGGCCTCTTTTTCTTATCGCTTGGCGTTTCACTCATCATTGTGGATGCCACGATTGTGAATGTCGCGGTACCAAGCATCATCGAAGACCTGAAGATCACCTCCAGCCAAGCTCAGTGGATTCAGGAGACCTACACCTTGGTGTTCGCCGCCTTGTTGTTGGTCTTTGGGCGACTCGCCGACGTCTATGGGCGGCGGAAAATCTTCGTCACAGGTGTGACGATCTTTGTTGCTTCGAGCCTCATTGCCGCGACGGCCACGTCCGGTGAGTTCTTGATTCTCGCGCGGTTGGTGCAGGGCTTCGGTGGCGCGATGATGCTGCCAACGAGCTTGTCGCTCCTCAACGCGAATTTTCAAGGACGCGAACGCGGTATTGCCTTCGCCGTGTGGGGTTCGACCATCGGTGGCACCGCAGCCCTCGGGCCGCTTCTCGGCGGCTGGCTCACGTCCAACCTGTCGTGGCGCTGGGCATTCGGCATCAACCTTCCACTCGGATTGATGGTGGCAGTAGGCACGTTGATTTATGTCATCGAATCAAAGTCAGACGAAGAGGTCTCACGCCCCGATTTCGTCGGTGCCTTGCTGTCAATCGTGGGAATTGGTTCGGTTGTCGTGGGGCTAATCGAGGGACGCACGTACGGCTGGTGGAACAGCATCACCGATGAATCTTTCCTGGGCCGTCAATGGGATTCGATTTCGCCGATTCCGGTGTTTTTTGCTCTCGGTGCTATGTCACTCCTCGTCTTCTGGCGCTATGAACTGAACTTGAATCGTGCGGGCAAGACAGCACTTCTCGATCTTTCGCTGTTCCGAATTGCTTCGTTTCGCAATGGCAATATTGCCGCGGCAATTGTCAGTCTAGGAGAATTTGGTCTTCTCTTTGCACTGCCGCTGTGGCTTCAAAACGTGCTTGGG
>JAFMIT010000047.1 GCA_017853815.1 Actinomycetota bacterium | reverse complement strand
CTACCTCGCGGATGAGAACACCACGATCAACTAGCGCCTGCCACGTTGCATGACGGTCGGAGAACTGACCGAACAATACAAAATTGGCGTCCGAATCTGCAGCCTCGAAGCCGTGGTCGCGCAGCCATGTGACCAATCCGTCACGTTCAACCCGAATTTGTGCGAGATCTTTCTGCAGTTCTGTCGCGTGAGCTACGGCCGTGAGAGCAACCGTCTGGGTGAGCGTGGATAAGTGGTACGGCAAGCGAACCAACAAGAGTGCCTCAAGCACACTCGGCTGTGCTGCTAGGTAGCCCAGGCGCACCCCAGCAAAAGCAAACGCCTTAGACATGGTTCGAGTCACGACCAATTGCGGATAGTGCTCGAGCAGTGTGACGGCGCTAGGAACGCCTTCGCGGCGGAACTCTGCATACGCTTCATCAACGACCACGACACTGTCGGGTGCGGCCTCACAGGCCACCTTGATGAGCGACAAATCCATCGCTGTGCCCGTTGGATTGTTGGGACTCGCAAAGAAGATGACCTGGGGCGAATGTTCTGCAATCGCTGCGCGCACAAGTTCAGAGTCGACACTGAAATCAGGCTTGCGAAGGACTGCAACAAAGTGTGTGTTGGTGTCGCGCGCGTACTCCTCGTACATGGAATATGTCGGCGCAAAAGTCAACGCAGTATGTCCAGGTCCACCAAAAGCTTGAAGAAGCTGCAGCATGATTTCATTAGAGCCGTTAGCGGCCCACACCTGATCTGCAGAAACGTCGGCTCCAGCTTCGGCACTGAGGTAGCCCGCAAGCGCACTGCGCAAGGCCGTGGCATCGCGGTCCGGATAACGGTTGAGCCCTGATGCCACGGCAGAAACCTCTGCGGCGATTGCGGCAATGAGCTCCGAAGGTGGCGAATACGGATTTTCGTTCGTATTCAGTCGAACCGGTACGTCAATCTGTGGTGCCCCGTACGCGTGAACTTCTCTCAACTCGGGACGCAAAGGCAAACTCATCGGGCCTACTTCAAAGCATCTCGGTAGCGAACCTTCACAGCATCGCCGTGAGCCGGCAGATCTTCTGCTGTTGAGAGTGCTACAACGTGGTGAGCAACATCCGAAAGTGCCTGCTTTGAGTACTCGATGATGTGCACTCCGCGTAGAAAGGTTTGGACGCTCAATCCGCTGCTGTGACACGCGCAACCGGCCGTCGGCAAGACATGGTTCGAGCCAGCGCAGTAGTCGCCGAGCGACACAGGCGAATAGTTGCCCACGAAAATCGCTCCCGCGTTCTTGATGCGGTACGCAACATCTCGTGCATTTTCGGTTTGGATCTCGAGATGTTCAGCCGCATAGGTGTTCACGACGTCGATTCCCTGCTCAAGATCGCGCACGATGATGATGCCACTCTGCCGGCCCTTCAACGCCTCGAGTACCCGCTCGCGGTGTTTGGTTTTCGACACTTGGAGTTCAAGCTCAAGTTCAACAGCGCGAGCCAAATGCATCGACGGAGTCACCAACACTGATGCTGCGATGACATCGTGTTCAGCTTGCGAAATCAGATCCGCTGCAACGAGAGCCGGGATGGCGGTGTTGTCAGCCAAGATCGCGATTTCAGTAGGACCCGCTTCAGAGTCAATGCCGATGCGACCCTTGAGCATGCGCTTTGCAGCTGTGACATAGATGTTTCCGGGCCCCGTGACCATGTTGACGGGTTCGACAACTGTTCCATCTTCGAGTGTCACACCCACCGCAAGCATCGCAACCGCTTGGGCACCGCCAACGGCATAAACCTCGGTGATGCCTAGCAGTGCGCATGCCGCCAAAATCGTGGGATGTGGAAGCCCACCAAAATCTTTCTGAGCGGGAGACGCCACGACCATAGAGGCGACTCCAGCCACTTGAGCTGGCACCACATTCATGACGACAGACGATGGATAGACCGCTCGACCGCCAGGCACATACAGGCCGACACGCGCGACGGGTAGCCAGCGTTCAGTGACTTGACCGCCTGGCACCACGTTGGTGGTGTAGTCATGGCGGCGCTGATCCTCATGCACGATGCGAGCCCGGCGGATGCTTTCTTCAAGAGCCGCCCTCACGTCTGCATCCAAGTTCACTAACGCGGCGTCTAGCGCTGCTTGAGGAACCCGCAAATGCGCTGGCCGAACACCGTCGAGGCGCTCAGTCCAATCGAGGACTGCTTCGGCGCCGCGTTCAATGACATCCTGCACGATCGGGCGCACTACCTCGAGCGCCGTCTCAATATCGAGACCAGCACGAGGGACAAGTTGGCCGACCTCTGCGTCAGAATCTCGTAAGTCGATAAACCGGATCACATGCTCATTCTAGTTTGGGCTCGCGAGCCTGAGTTTTCACGAATGAAGCGGCGGCGACTTGGGTCCAGTAATAGCAAACGTCAATTGCTGTGCAAATGCCCAGACAAGCAGCGCAGACGGAGAGCCAAGCACAAACACGTTATCGAGAAACTCTGGCTTGGCGCCGGCGAGAGGTAGCGGGGCAATCACGCGTTCCACCGCCGCCACCATCAGAGCTGACAAGCCCGTCGTGGCGACGGCAGCGAGCAGCTGATACCGAAAACCACAAGATAACCATGCGCGATTGAGCAGGAACCCAGAGAGGACTCCCGCTGCAAAAGCTAAAAGTGCGAAAGTGGCGTCAATACGAAAGAAGACATTCGAAAACTCCGCCGCGAAAAATAGGCAATCGCCGTCTGGCGCGTAGCACTGAGCTCGCGGTGCGAGAAGTGGCCATAGGAGCCCAACAGTCACGGCCAGCGGAAGCAAGACCGCGAATAGTCGGCGGCTCGCTATAAGCATTGCGGGCCCAAGATTGCTTTGAGATCACCAAAAAGTTCGGTGCCAGTCGAGACTCGAAGATTCTGGGGTACAGCCATCATGGTTACCCGAGAACCGTTGATGAGCTTGACGCGCACATCAGTGGTGCCTGGGTGCTGCGCTAGAAGTTCTCGTAGCCTCTCCATGTTTTCTGGAGTGCACTGGCTGATTGTCATGTTGATGGTGAGGGGACCACCGCGCCGTGACAAATCAGGCACAGTTACTGAACGACCAATCAACTTCGGCGCTTCATCTTCGCGTCGATCAATTTTGGCTTCGACTACCAGAATGTTGTCCTCGGCTAACTGCGGGGCAAGCAGCTGATACGTCTGCGGGAAGAACATGATGTCAACCGCTCCCCCAAGATCCTCAAGAGTGACTGTTGCCCATTGACCACCGTTCTTGGTGGTCTTGCGAATCACACTAGTAACGAGACCGGCTACAACGATTTGGTCTGACTCGCGAGGCTCCTCAAAAATGTCCGCGATGGACACTTCTGAATGACTCTTGAGAATGTGTTCAACGCCAAGCAACGGATGGTCGCTGACATAGAGCCCCAACATTTCGCGCTCAAAAGACAGCAGCAAATCCTTATCCCACTCATCAGTGGAGATGTTCAGCGTCACGCCAGTCGTTAACGAGTCTGGATCTTTATCCGCTGTTGGGCTGTCGAAATCATCAAAGAGAGACGCAAACCCGGCTGCTTCATCTTTTTTGATGACGGCAATTGAATCCACAGCCTCGACGTGCACCTGCAGCAAACCTTTGCGCGTTTGCTGCAGCGAATCGAATGCACCTGCCTTGATCAAGCTTTCGACAAGACGTTTGTTGCAGACGTTGAGATCCACTTTGTTGAGGAAGTCGACAAACGACGTGAAATTTCCTTTAGCTTTGCGAGTCGCGATGATGGACTCGACAACATTCTCGCCAACGTTTTTGATCGCCGTAAGTCCAAAGCGAATGTCGGTTCCAGCTGGTGCGAATTCGGCTCGAGATTGGTTCACGTCTGGAGGCAGCACTTGGATGCCCATTCGGCGGCATTCGTTGAGGTAGAGGGCCAACTTGTCTCTGTCGTCCTTCACCGACGACAAAAGTGCTGCCATGTACTCGGCTGGGTAGTTCGCTTTGAGGTAGGCGGTCCAGTACGAGATGACACCGTACGCAGCAGAATGAGATTTGTTAAACGCGTAGTCCGCGAATGGAATGAGAACTTCCCACAGCTTGGCAGTTGCTTCTTCAGAGAAGCCGCGTTCGCGCATGCCCTCGGAGAACGGCTTGTATTCCTTCGCAAGAACTTTCTTGTCTTTCTTACCCATGGCGCGGCGTAGCAAGTCGGCTTGACCGAGCGTGTATCCCGCGAGTTGCTGAGCAACTGCCATAACTTGCTCTTGGTAAACAATGACGCCAAACGTCTCGCCAAGAATTGGTTCGAGCGCTTCTTTGAGCTCAGGATGAATCGGTTCAACGGGCTTTCGGTTGTTTTTGCGATCGGCATAATCGTTGTGCGCGTTTTCACCCATTGGACCAGGTCGGTAAAGCGCGAGCACTGCCGAGATATCATCAAACGACGTCGGAATCATCGACCGAAGCAGGGCGCGCATCGGACCGCCGTCGAGTTGGAAAACGCCGAGCGTGTCGCCACGACCCAGAAGTGCGTACGCGGCGGGGTCGTCCAGCGAGAGCTGTTCTAGGACGACCGTCTCTCCGCGGTTATTGAGAATATGTTCGAGGCAGTCATCGAGAACTGTCAGGTTCCTCAGGCCAAGGAAGTCCATTTTGAGCAGACCAAGCTTTTCGCAGGCGCCCATGTCGAACTGCGTAATGATGGCGCCATCCTGTGCTCTGCGGATAAGCGGAATAACGTCAATCAGCGGCTCTGCAGAAAGAATCACACCGGCAGCGTGGACGCCCCATTGCCGCCGAGCACCTTCAAGACCTTTGGCGATGTCGACCACTTCACGAATGTCTGGCCGCTCGTCATACAGCTTGCGAAAATCTGCTGCTTCTTTGTAGCGATCATGCTTTGGATCAAAGATTCCATTGAGCGGAATGTCTTTGCCCATAACAGCAGGTGGCATGGCTTTGGTGATTTCGTCGCCGATAGCAAACGGTTTGCCAAGGATGCGCGATGCATCCTTGATTGCGGCCTTAGCTTTGATGGTGGAATACGTGATGATCTGAGCAACTCGCTCTTCACCGTATTTCTCGGTGGCGTACCGAATCATGTCGGAGCGTCGTCGATCGTCGAAGTCCATATCAATATCCGGCATTGAGACACGCTCAGGATTGAGGAAGCGCTCAAACAGCAAACCATGCAAAATCGGGTCAAGTTCAGTGATGCCGAGAGCCCAGGCAATCAGTGCACCTGCGGCCGAACCACGTCCAGGTCCTACTCGAATGCCATTTTCTTTTGCGTATCGGACCAAGTCAGCGACCACAAGGAAATATCCCGGGAAGCCCATCTGCTTGATAACAGAAAGTTCGTAGTCTGCGCGTGCCGAGTACTCCGCGCCCATGGTTTTCCCAAGGACTTCAAAGCGTCGCTTGAGACCTTCTTGGACTTGGATGCGCAGATACTCGTTTTCGTCCATTCCGTCAGGAACAGGGAAACGAGGCAAAAGGTCTCGCCCTTCTTGGAACGAAACATTGCATCGTTCGGCAATTAACAAAGTGTTGTCTGACGCTTCAGGATGCTCGCGCCAGACATGGCGCATCTCTGCCGCCGATTTCAGGTAGAAGTCCTTGGCGTCGAATCGGAATCGCTTGGGATCTGCGAGATTGCTGCCCGTCTGGATACACAACAGTGCATCGTGAGCGGCCGCGTCCTCAGCTTTGACGTAATGGAGGTCATTCGTCGCGACTAAGGGAATGCCCAAGTCCTGTGAAAGTCTGATGAGATCGGCTCGAACCCGACGTTCAATCTCGATGTTGTGATCCATGACTTCGACGAAGTAATTGTCGACCCCAAAAATGTCTCGATAGTCCGCTGCAGCTTGACGCGCTCGGTCATACCGCCCGGCCGAAAGCCATTTTTGGACCTCGCCAGACGGGCAACCTGTAGTTGCGATCAGACCTTTGCCGTATCGGTCCAGCAGATCACGATCAAAGCGTGGCCACTTTCCGTACTGACCTTCGAGTGATGCCAGGGATGAGACCCGAAAAAGATTGTGCATGCCTTCGGTGGTCTCAGCCCAGAGGGTCATGTGGGTGTAGTTCAGTTTGCCGACACCACCGGATCCGCCATCTTCGAGGTTCGTCTCCACGAGACCGTCGAATTGGAATGGACCGCGATCAAATCGGCTGCCGACAGGCAGGTAATAACCCTCAAGTCCAATGATTGGTTTGATGCCTGCATCTTTGCCGGCTTTATAGAACTCATAGGCGCCGAAAAGGTTTCCGTGGTCAGTCATCGCCAGCGCTGGCATGCCCATTCGAGCCGCTTCAGCGAATAGAGCCTTGACGTTGGCATGGCCGTCAAGCATCGAATATTCGGTATGCACGTGGAGGTGGACAAAGTCGCCCTCTACCCCTGCCACGGCCACACCTCCTCGTCAACGAACCCGCCGAACCCTACTCGCGACAGGCGACATAGTTTCAGTGACTCGCGCGGCGTGTGCGGCGATGCAGGGGTGTCTCACGGTGCAAGATTCGCCTCACCGAATCCGAACACAGAGGGGGCATTACATGGCAGCTGACTTGCCGACTCTTCGCCGCCTTCAGTTCAGACTCGTCATGCAGGCCGCACTGTTCGTTCTCATTGGAGTCATTCTCTCCTCGCAGATGGTCGCCATTGCGTCGGTCCTCATGTTTGTCTTCAATCTGTTCTTTGCCGGAATGACATTTGTGCGCGCACTCAACATCCGAAAAGAAATTCATCAGTTGACGACCGATCGTCGGGTAACTCCCTCGGACAAGATGATGGCGTTTGTCGTGGCGCTCATGATGTTTCTCATCGGCGCCCAGTCCATTGCACTCATTCGATCGATTGCAGCACACAATGAGATTCAAGCTGTGGGGGAATGCTGGTCAAGCGATAGCAGCTACACCTATGCGGTGGCTTGCGACAACCCTGCCGCGATTTATCGAACAACTTCTATTGTTGACGACAAAAGTGAGTGCGAACAGGACTACCTAGAGTCGAGCACTCCGGGCAGATTTATCTGCATCGAGTCGATTAAATAGCATCAAAACTGCGGACGTCACCATGGCAGCGACAGAAAGCGCCGCGAGAATGCTTGTCTGCGCTTGGGCCAGCGCAATCGCATCGCGAAGGCTCAAGAGCGCAAACAGCATCGAAACCGAGAATCCCAACGAAGCGACCACGCCTGCCAGAACATAGAGCTTCAAAGGCAACCTCAACGTTGGTCGAAACAGCGCTAAGGCCACCACTGCACCGAGAAATACCCCTAGCGGTTTACCAGTGATTCGAGCTCCAATAAGAGCTGACGTAAGTTCCGAATTGATCAGGCTCACCGACACTGGCATCGCGACTGCCGTGAAGACGAACAAGGGCACACACACCCCGTTCGACCATGGTTGGAGTTTCTCGCGATAACGATCCGCTCTCACACTGGTGGCCAACCCCAGCACCACCCCGAGCACGGTGGGGTGAATTCCCGAGTGAAGCATCGCAAACCAGGTGGCGATAGCAATCGCGAAAAGTATTGAACCGTGCACTGCTCGGAGGTTTTGCGTCACGTAAGCCACGACTCCGATGAGTACGAGCAGCAGCGCGCCCACCGAGACGCTCGCGCCAAATTTCACCGCAATCACGAGCACAGAGCCCACGTCATCCACAATGGCGAGGCTCAAAATGAATGCCCGAAAACTGAGCGGCAGCCGTTTGCCGAACACGGCAATGATGGCTAGAGCGAGGGGCAAGTCTGTGGCCATCGGGATTCCCCAAGCTCCACTGAAACCTGCGGGCGCCAGCGCAAGGAATACAAAAACCGGCGCAAGCATTCCCCCAACTGCCGCAACCACTGGCACCGCCGCGGCCCGAACGCTATTGAGCGTCCCTACAGTCAATTCATGGCGCAGTTCAAGTCCAGCAATAAAGAAAAAGATCGCTAAAAGTCCATCAGCGGCAAACTCTGCAAGACTCAGATTCAACACTGGCAGGTGAGTGTGCAAAACGGTATCTGCAAAAGATGGATTGATGGTCGCAATTCCGATCCCTAGCACCGCTGCAAGAATGAGAAGTCCAACCGATTGCGCTTCATTGTCGATGACGCGACGAAGCCAGCGCTTCTCGGCGCGAGAAACATTTAACTCAAGCGACGAGTTCATCGAGACCTTTCGGCTTGGCGGTCAGGAGCATTGACGTTTCGTCAACACTCTTTTGCCGACCAGACTTCCCGGCTCTCCTCTGCAAGCATAACCGTGCCCATAGACCACTGGCGCGGCCGAACCAGGTTCGGCCGCGCCAGCAGCGATGAATAAGGGACTGACTAGTCGTTGCCCCGCAGGATCGCGAGGAGACGAAGAATCTCGGTGTACATCCAGACGAGCGACACCATCAAACCAAAGGCGGCGCGCCATTCCTCTTGTGCAGGCAGGCCGATTCCGATGCCTTCTTCGATGTCTGCAAAGTCCATCACCAGAGTGAACGCGGAAAGACCGACACCGATGAGCGCTGCGATCCAACCGAACTGCGAGCTGTAAATCCCGCTTGAGCCCGTGAACATGCCGAACACCAGGTTGATGAGCGCGAAGCCCATGTAGCCAATGAGCGCGAACATCATGATCTGACGGAACTTCGGCGTCACTCGAATCGCTCCGCTGCGGTAAGCCGCGAAAACGACACCTGCAGTCACCGTAGTTGCAAGAACTGCCTGGAAGCCAATGCCTGGATAGACGATGTCGAACACGTACGTCAGCGCAGAAAGCACGACGCCTTCAGCGGCCGCGTAGCCGAACATGACTGCGGGGCGTACCTTCTTAGAGAACGTTGCCCACAGGCCGAGACCAATCGCGACGACAAGCGCCGGGAGGATGAGCCACACAGCCTGCGTCATCCAGGTAAATACGGCAGTGACAGCCAAGACGCCAAACAGCGCCAACGTGCGGCTGACAACACCGTCCATGGTCATCCGTGCACCTGTGCCAGATGCAGTCTGAACGCCATCGACAGTTGGAATCTCTACACCGGCAGGGCCGTACTGCAGATTTTCACGGTTGAAGGTTCGATTCAACACGGGGTTAGCCATGACTCTCCTTTTAGATCCGACTCCTCCGAGGAGCGGAATGTGTTCAGTGTAGATAACGTCGGAACTACTCGCCTGTATTCCAGAGGCTTCGACAAACAATCCACAGAATTCTGACGTCCTGTTTACTTCTGTGGGGCAATTGGGCGGATTTACAGTTCCCGGACGCGATCGAGTGCGGTCTGCAAATCTGGCGCATAAGCGGACGTCAGACGAACGCGTTGACCGGAGCTCGGATGCTCGAACTCCAATTCGCACGCATGCAACCACTGGCGCACGAGACCAAGCTTTGATGCCAGCGTTGGATCGGCCCCATACATTTCATCTCCAACACACGGATGGCGCATCGCAGACATGTGCACGCGGATTTGGTGAGTTCGACCAGTTTCGAGATGAACACTCAACAGCGACGCATGCGCGAACGCTTCGATCGTCTCGTAGTGAGTGATGGAATCTCGGCCACCTGCCATCACTGCAAACTTGAAATCGTGATGTGGGTGACGGGCAATAGGTGCGTCGATAGTGCCAGTCAACGGATCGAGGCGACCGTGCACGAGCGTGTGGTAGATCTTTTCGACAGTGCGATCACGGAACTGCTGCTTGATATGCGAATACGCGTATTCAGATTTGGCAACTGCCATCAAGCCAGAGGTGCCCACATCGAGCCGGTGAACAATTCCCTGGCGTTCGGGCGCTCCGCTGGTAGCAATTCGATAGCCAAGTCCAGCCAATCCACCCAGGACAGTGGGACCGTCCCACCCTTGAGATGGATGCGCCGCCACTCCAACAGGTTTATCGACCACGACTACGTCATCGTCGTCGTAAACGACCGAAAGTCCCTCGACCATCTCTGCTCGAACTTCGAGCGGATCGCGTTCCGCCGGAATAGTCACTTCGAGCACGTCGCCTTCAGAAACACGAAAGCTGCGAGCTGGCTGAAGTTGATTCACCTTCACATGACCTGCATCAATGAGATCTGCCGCTTTTGTTCGCGAAAAACCGAACATGCGCGAAAGTGCCGCGTCGAGCCGCTCGCCTGCCAATCCCTCGGGGATTTCAGTGGCGCGGTAATCGCTCATTCGCTGCTGGCCTCATTCTTAGATTCATGGTCGGAAATTCGGGTGCCATCGAAGTTGATTCCTCGAAAAGACATCAACACCATAACGCACGCAGACACAACGACCGCTGAATCTGCGATGTTGAAGACTGGCCAATACGGCAACTCAAGAAAATCGACGACCAACCCTCGGCCAAAACCAGGTGCGTTTGTCAATCGATCAATTAGGTTGCCGCCAGCGCCACCCAAGACTCCCCCGACTGCCACCTGCCACACAGGGTGCACGACGCGATGCGCGCTGAACAGAATCAAGCAACAAATTGCGGAAGAGAAAATCGCGAACACCCAGGTGGCATTGGTGAACATCGAGAACGCCGCGCCAGGGTTGTAAAGCAAATGGAGTTGCAGCAAAGAGCCGATCAGAGGTTGGCGAATATGTTCGGTAAGCGTCGCTTCGGCCCACACCTTGGTTGCCTGATCGATGGCTATCACGACAAGCGCAACACCTAGCGCAACTTTCAGACCTCGAGACAGCATGTGCCTAGCCTACGAGCGAGCTAGAGACCGCGGTCAGCGCGCTCCTTGCACTCGATGCACAACGTCGCATAGGGGTTGGCTTCTTGGAGTCGCAGTTTGCCAATTGGCTTTCCGCAGTTGTCGCACAAGCCGTAGGTCTTCGCATCCAACCGAGCGAGAGCTTGCTGAGTCTGCTCCAGGTTGAACTGTGCCTTTTCGACAAGTGAGATTTGGAACTCACGCTCGAGGGTTGAGTTGCCAGTATCGGCCGTCTCAGCACCCGCGCCATCGTCAGAGAACGAAATCAACTGTTCAAGAGTCGCCTGCGCCTGCTCCAACGCAGACTGGCGAACAGAAAGATCCTTCGTGAACATGGTGCGCATCGACTTCAGCTCAGCACCCGTCCACATTGAGGCGTCTTCCTTGACGCGGGCCTTGTCCTTTGGACGCGAGTCACGCTGAGGCAAAGCTTTGACATCCTCAATGCCTTGTTGGTGGGCAAGCGGTACCGGTGCCGGGATATCTTCAGGATTGAGTGGGCCTTTGGAACGGCCGCGAGTCTTTGGTGCGGTTGTGATCTCGGTGACTTCAACGTCGACCTCGACGACTTCGACAACCTTGGTCGCAACTTCCTTCTTAGGGGCCGATTCCTTCTTCGCTACTGGCTTCGCTGGTGCAGCTTTCTTGGCAACTGGCTTCGCAGGAGCAGCCTTCTTCGCAGGAGCAGCCTTCTTCGCAGGAGCAGCCTTCTTCGCAGGAGCAGCCTTC
>JAFMIT010000046.1 GCA_017853815.1 Actinomycetota bacterium | reverse complement strand
AACGGTACGTCGAACTTTGGATCGTGCGTGAGAACACACAGTGCTGTTCGCTCGTTGACTTCAATTGTCTGCAGATATTTATGCGGCCAGGACACAACAATTTCGTCCGCATCCGGAAAGCGTTTCTTCGTCGCAAAGATTGGACGCGCATCACAGACGACAACGTAGTAACCGAGAAACTTTCCAATGCGCGCAACGGCTGCAGCGAAGTCGATTGCACCGAAAACAATCATGCGCGGAGCTGGTGAATACGATTCAACGAACACCGTGATGTCGTCCATGCGTCGCTCACCTTGTGCACCAAACAACAACGTTCGAGTGCGCCCTTGTTCAAGCAGGCCGCGCGCATCTGCGACGACCGATTCATCGAGTCCTGGATTGCCGAGGGTGCCGTGCATATCTTCTGCATTGAAAACAATCCGTTGACCGAAAAGTTCACCTTCGGTGATGACTGTCGCAATCCCGATTGGCCGATCGTTCGTCACGGCCTGGTTGATGATGTCGAATTCCGGGAACGTTGATGCGTCGACTGCTTGGATAAAGATTTCGATAATGCCGCCGCAGGTGAGTCCGACTTCGAAGGCATCGTCATCACTCACGCCGTAGGTAACTCGCTGGGCAACTCCGGAGGCAAGCACCTCTTGGCACGCTTCGTAGAGAGCGCCTTCGACACAGCCGCCTGAGACGCTGCCGACCACCTCGCCTGCCGCAGAAACCGCCATCGACGCGCCGATGGGGCGGGGGGACGAGCTCCAGGTGCGGCTGACGGTAGCCAGCGCAAAGCGTTCACCAGCGGCGAACCACGGTGAAATGTCATCAAGAATGTCGCGCATGGGCCCAAACCGTCGGGAAAGTCGGCGGAGTTGCCGATTGTTCTAGAGTTTAACAACGCAAATGGCGCCTCGGCTTGGCGAAAGGAGAGCATCGTGATTGCAGGGCTTGTGCTCGCGGCGGGAAGTGGCTCTCGGCTCGGTCAGCCGAAGGCTCCGCTCATGGTGAACGGTGAACGACTCGTTGACCGAGCGGTTCGGGTCCTCCGCGAGGGCGGCTGCGACGAGATTTTCGTTGTCCTCGGTGCCTGGCAAGGCGAGGTCGATGACTGCCAAATTGTCATCAACCCGAACTGGGAGACGGGGATGGGTTCGTCCCTCAAAGCAGGCCTTGAAACGATTTTGAATAACAATCGAGTAACGGGCGTATTGGTCACTTTGGTGGATCTGGTGGGGGTCACCCCCGCGTGTGTCCGGGCAGTGATTGATGAACCAGGTGAGTTGGTGATTGCGACCTATGACGGTCAGCGCGGTCACCCACTCAAACTGGACAAAAGCCATTTGCCTGCAATTCTCGCTGAAATTAAAGGCGATTTAGGTGCGCGTGCATATTTGCGCGGACGAAAAGACATCGTCGAAATCGAGCTGAGTCATCTCGGCGACAACCGCGACATCGATACCGCCGAGGATTTGGCGGCACGACAGCAAGATCCAGCTGCCGAGAATTAATCGCGTCATTTCCTTTCTGCGAAGTATTTGCCATTGCGCGTGACCTGCTGCGGTGTTACGTTCACCACAATTCACGTTGGCAGCAAAGGGGCTGAAGACATGGCAGTTGAATCAACAGGTCACGAGCGCGGCAATCCGCGCTTTTTTGCACTGATTGAAAACTCCCCTAAGACTGGCAAAAGCCCAACGGTTTGGGCTTGGCCACAACTCACTGAGTACCTCAAAGTCGCCGGTCAGCCGGTGCAGGGTCCTTGGCCACCACACCAGGAGCGTCGCCCAGATCCAGACGCAGATTCCATGCCAGTCGCCGTGCGCGATGACGCTGGCAACAACTAATAGACCATCTCATCAGAACCCGTTGATTGAGGAGTAATCCCTAAACATGTACCCGTCACGTTTTCAATACGAGTCTCCAAAGACCGTAGCTGAGGCTGTCGCCCTTCTCGATCAAGGCGCCGGCGAAGCCAAATTGCTCGCAGGTGGCCAGAGCTTGGTGCCCATGCTCAAGCTCCGATTCGCCTCCCCAGCCATGCTGGTGGACATCAATGGCATCGAGGAATTGCGCTACCACCGCTTCGATTCCGATGGAACTTTGCGGATCGGCGCCCTGTGCCGCCACGAAGATTTGGAAAAATCGGACATTATCCGCCAAAAGCAGCCAACAATCTCGGCTGCAGCCCCGCTCGTAGCCGACCCAATCGTCCGCACCCGCGGCACTTTCGTGGGATCCGTCTGCCACGCCGACCCTCAGGGCGACTGGGCAGCAACCATGATCGCGCTTAACGGCCGAATCGTGGCTCAGGGACCGAAGGGTCGTCGCGAGATCGCGATGAAGGACTTCGTTCTCGGACCCTTCCAGACTGCTCTCGAGCACAACGAAATCGCTATCGAGGCTGTAATTCCTGCACCACAGGGCGTGGCAGTCGGCGGTTACATCAAGCTTGAGCGTCGCGTGGGTGACTTCGCAACCGCCTCAGTCGCGGTAGCCCTCGACGTTGTCGGCGACAAGGTTGTTCGCGCTGGTATCGCCCTCGGCGGTGTCGGAAGCCGGACGATTGACGCGTCAGATGCAGCTGCTGCATTGGTCGGACAGCCACTCACGGATGCGACCATCGCCAAGGCTGCAGAACTCGCAGCCGCAGCAGCCGAACCTCGTTCGGATCATCGTGGAAGTGCCGATTACAAGCGACACATCGTCGCGACTTTCGTTTCACGTCTCCTGAACCAAATCCACTCATCGAAGGAAGCCGCCTGACATGTCAAGCCTCTACGAAGAAGTAAGCACCGCACCTGCTTCAGACGTTCCGGTTCGTCGCGTAACCATCAACATCAACGGTGAAAACCGCACTGTTGATGTCGAGCCACGCCTGTTGTTGGCTCACTTGTTGCGTCAAGGTCTCAAGATGACTGGCACGCACACGGGTTGCGACACCACCAACTGTGGTGCCTGCACCGTGTTGTTCGATGGTCGCCCGATTAAGAGCTGCACGATGCTCGCAGTTCAGGCCGATGGACACGCAGTGCAGACGGTTGAAGGTCTTGCAACTGCCAGTGAACTGCATCCAATCCAAGAAGGCTTCAAAGCTGAACACGGATTGCAGTGTGGTTTCTGCACGCCAGGCATGATGCTCGCAGCGAAAGCGTTGCTCGAAGAAAACCTCAACCCAACCGAAGATGAAGTTCGTTGGGCACTCTCCGGAAATCTGTGCCGTTGCACGGGCTACCAAAACATTGTCAAAGCAGTTCTTTGGGCCGCAGAAAAAATGCGCGCTCAAGCAGGTCAGGAGTAATTCGAAATGGCTCTAGACGAAGTCAAGATTGGTGGCATGGGCGCTAGCCGCCTTCGTGTCGAAGACAATCGCTTCATCCGCGGTAAGGGCAACTATGTCGATGACATTGTGTTGCCAGGCATGCTCCACATGGAAATCCTGCGCAGCCCAGTTGCACACGCTCGCATTAAGTCGATCGACGTCAGCAAGGCATGGGAAGTGCCTGGCGTTCGCTTGGTGCTGACTGGCGAGATGATGGCCGCCCGCAACTTGGCTTGGATGCCCACGTTGTCGTACGACACGCAGGCTGTGCTCGCGACTGACAAGGTTCGCTTCCAAGGTCAAGAAGTTGCCGCTGTTATTGCTGACGATCCATACATCGCTCGCGATGCCTGCTCGAAGATTGTTGTCGAATACGAACAACTTCCAGTTATCGTCAATCCAACTCAGTCGATGGCACCTGGTGCACCGCTCATTCGCGATGACAAAGAAGGTCAGCAGACCAACAAAGTCTTCGATTGGGAAATCGGCGACAAGGAAGCAACAGATCGCGCTTTCGAGCAGGCAGATGTTGTTTCGAAGCTCGAACTTCACTACCCACGTTCACACCCATCACCGATGGAAACCGAAGGTTCAATCGCTGATTACGATCGTGCAACCGGCAAGCTCACGGTCTTCATGACCACTCAGGCTCCGCACATCATTCGTGCTGCGGTTGCACTCGTGGCTGAACTTCCAGAACACATGATCCGCGTCGTTTCACCAGACCTTGGTGGCGGTTTCGGCAACAAGGTTCCTGTTTACCCAGGCTATGTCATTTCGATCTTGGCATCGATCTTGACGGAACGCCCAGTGAAGTGGATTAGCGACAAGAGCTCGAACTTGATTTCGACGCACTTCGCACGCGACGTGTACCTCAAGGGTGAGATGGCACTGCGTAAGGACGGCAAGATTCTTGGCTTCCGTATGCACACCACCTCAGATCACGGGGCGTTCTTCTCTGATGCACAGCCAAGCAAGTTCAAGATTGGTTTGTTGCACTCAGCGTTCGCTTGCTACGACATTCCAAACGCACACATGGTGGCTGAAGGCTTCTACACCAACAAGGCTCCCGGTGGCGTGGCCTACCGCTGCTCATTCCGCGTGACTGAAGGCATGTTCTTCCAAGAGCGCATGGTGCAGGCAGCTGCCGATGATCTTGGAATGGACCAAGCGGAATTTCGTCGGGTCAACTTCGTTAAAGACGATGATTTCCCACACCGCACACCATTCGGCTTCCTTACTGACTCCGGTCAGTACGGCAAGTGCCTTGATGTCGGTCTCGAAGCAATCGACTACAAGAACTTCCTGAAGGAAAAAGAAGAAGCAGCTAAGCGCGGCAAACTTCTTGGCATCGGCATCTCGACGATGACTGAACCTCTCGGTGCTGGTAACAGCCGCGAGTACGACATCTTGGGTATCAAGATGTTCGACTCTGCAGAACTTCGCGTTCACATGAGCGGTAAGGCAATTCTTCGCACCGGCGCTAAGACGCAGGGTCAGGGTCACGAGACCACGTGGGCACAGATCGTTGCTCACGAACTTGGTATCCCAGCCGATGACATTGTGGTTGAAGAAGGCGACACCGATACCGCTCCATTCGGTATGGGTACCTACGCATCACGAAGCACGCCAGTTGCTGGTGCTGCGGTCGCGATGGTGTCTCGCAAGATCCGCGCGAAGGCTCGCAAGATTGCGGCTCACCTCCTCGAGGTGTCTGAAGAAGACATCGAGTGGGAGCTTGGTCGCTTCTACGTGCGTAGCAATCAAGAGCGCGGCGTTTCCATCCAAGAATGTGCAATGGCTGCGTACAGCAACGTGCCAGACGGTATGGAACCTGGTCTTGAAAACACCTCGTACTACGACCCCCCGAACCTCACCTGGCCATTCGCTTGCTACATCGCAACCGTCGAAGTGGATCCAGAGACCGGTGTCTGGGATGTCCTCAAGTTCGTCGCAGTCGATGACTGTGGTGTTCGCATCAACCCAATGATCGTCGAAGGACAGATCATGGGTGGTCTGACTGAGGCCTACGCAGCTGCAGCAATGCAGTTCATTACCTTCGACGAGGCAGGCAACTGCATCGGTTCGAACTACATGGACTACTTGCTTCCAACTGCATGGGAAACCCCAGGCTTTGAGCTCTACGAAGTCGTCACTCCTTGCCCTCACCACCCAATCGGTGCCAAGGGCATTGGTGAATGTGCCACCGTGGGCGGCCCTGCAGCGTTCGTCAATGCAGTGCTCGACGCTCTGAAGGGAACTGGCGTTCGCAACATCGACATGCCACTTCTTCCAGACCGCGTCTACGAAGCCATCAAGACTGGCAAAGACATCTCTGGTGCTCCACCGGTGAAGGTCGACTAACAATGTTTGAAAGTGCCATCGAAGGGTGGGCCGTGATGGAGCGCGCAGTTGAGCTTGCAAAAGCTGGAGAGTCTTTTGTGCTCGCAACTGTCGTGTGGCGTCAGGGCCCCTCTTCGGGCCAAAAGGGTTCGCGGGCAATCGTCACGGCTGCCGGTGAACTCCATGGATGGGTTGGTGGGGCTTGTGCCGAACCAGTGCTCATCCGTGAAGCCAAGAAAGTTCTCGACGAAGGTCAAGCAAAACTGATTTGGCTTGGCCAAGAAGCAGAGTTCGCAGGAATGCACGTGCCAGACGGTGTCGTCGCAATTCCGATCTCTTGCCAAAGCGATGGCGCTCTTCAGATTTACATCGAGCCAATGCAGGCTGTTCCACAGCTCACTGTTGTTGGTCGCTCACCAATGGCCGCAACGCTCGCCCAGCTCGCTGCAGATCTCGACTGGAACGTCGCGCTGATCGACGGAAACGACTTCACTTCTAGCGATGTCAGCCCCAACTCGATTGTGGTCGTGGCAACACAGGGCCACGGCGACGAAGAAGTTCTCGAAGCTGCAATCGCTGGCAACCCTGTCTTTCTTGGATTGGTTGCCTCACGCAAGCGCGGCGGTGTGGTTCTCGACTACCTCGCGAGCAAAGGCATCGCTAGCGACAAACTCGCTAACATCAAAGTTCCAGTCGGCATCGACCTTGGTCACACGTCGCACCGCGAAGTCGCGGTCTCGATTCTGGCTGAACTGGTGCAACTTCGAGCAGCTGGTGCATTCAGCCGCAAACCAACTACCAAAGTCAGCCTCAACGTCCTCAAGCCAGCCGAAGTCATTGACCTCGTGTGTGGCATGACGGTGACTGCTGAAAAGTCCAACCGGCCTTTCGAATACGAAGGCACTACGTATTACTTCTGTGCACCTGGTTGCAGGGCATCGTTTGAGAAGAATCCAACTGCGTATCTCGCTCAGGAGGCGAAATGCTAATTACCCAAGCCATTGAAGTTGATCAGCCGATTGACGCCGTCTGGAGATTCTTCGACGACATCCCTCAGGTGGCAGCCTGCATTCCAGGTGCAAACCTGACCGATCAGGTAGCTGAGAACACTTTCGCTGGTGACGTTGTCATCAAGGCTGGTCCCGTCAAGCTTGAGTTCGCAGGCCAGGCCTCGATCAAGAGCCGCAATGACGCCACGCACACCGTGTCGTTCGATGCGGCCGGCGCCGACAAGAAAGGTCGTGGTGCCGCAACCGCTGTGCTCACGGCAGTTCTCACCTCGATTCCTCGCGGCACCAAGGTTGATATTTCACTCGAACTTGAAATCTCAGGCGCAGCTGCTCAGTACGGCCGCGGTCTCGTCAACGACGTCACCGCAGTCCTCGTGACCCAGACAGCTGACAGCATGCAGGCTCGCCTTCGCGCTATCGCGATGGGCCTCGACCCCAACGCTGTCGTCGGCGCAAAGGCCGCCAGTGGTCTCGCTATCGGCTTCAACGCCTTTATGCGTGCACTCGCTCGCGTCTTCAACCGCTTCTTCATGCCTTACGTACCCCAACCACGTCGTTAATCGAAACCGGAAGAGAAAGGATCAAACATGTCACTGTGGGGACTTGGAAACCTCGTCTTGCTACTAGTGGTCGTGCCAGTGCTCGTGGCACTGCTCAACATGGTGCTCGCTGCACTCGAACGAATCCGTGCAGCAGCAGATGATGCTCTTGCCGGTGGCGTTGCGCTGATCGGCGAACTGAACACCACGCCAGAGTTGCTCGCAAAGACCGACGAGGTCATCAAAGATGTTGCTAACGGCGCCGTGCGTTACGCCGGCCCTGTATCGAAGCTACTCGGTTAAGGAGACTGCTGTGCCAACTGTTGCTGTAGTAACTCTCATTCTTGCCACACTGATCATCGCAGCGGCCGCTCTCGGCCTCTTGCGCGTGATCTTCCACTTGCGGGCAGTCGTCAAGACTCTCGACGCTCTCGATGGTGGTGTTGCAGTGATCGCTGCCAAGACCTCCACCGTCCCAAGCGTCGTGCCATCAGTCAACGCAAGCCTCGCTCCAGTTCGCGACTTCGCGGAAACAATCTAGGTAGGTGTCATCAATGTCATTCGCTGGACATGAAGGCTGGCTCCTCGGCTACGTGATTGGTCTCGTAGTCGTGCTAGTCGTCGTGGCACTCGTCGTGCCAATCTTGTTGCTCGCACACCGAATTGGTGGCCAGGCATCGAGCGTCAACGCAGGTCTCGAAAAGGCTGTCACCAACACTGCAGCTCTTCAAGAACTCAACACCACTATCGCCTCCGCCACGGCGATTGTTGCTGGTCTTAATCGTGGCAGGAAGCGGTTGGGAGGCTGACATGGAAGGAATCTCTGCAGAAGTGCAGACTTTGTGGACAGTGGCACTGATTTTGGGTGTCGTTGTGGTTGTCGCGGTGGCTGCTTTGCTGACCATCCTCGTGATGCTTGTCCGCACGATTGATCGCCGCGTTGCGACTATCAAGGCGACTCTGGCTCAGGCCGAGAGCAACACCTCGTACACAGAACTCATCAACACGACCGCCGAAGGTGTGGACGCTGTCTTGGCTGAAGGCCTTGAACACCACCTCTTCCTCGGCCGCGTACTAGACAAGGTCCGCTCATGAATCTCGTAGTTTTCACTGTCATTGACATCGTGGCGCTCGTTGCAGTGCTCGCGATTTACCTCTACGTCGTTGGCAAGCAGCTCACCAAGGTGGCTGGCAATCTCGAGGACGCAGCTGACCTGGTCTGGAAGATTAAGCAGAACGCTGAAGTCATCGCACCAGGACTTGAGCGCATCAATCGCACTGGCGGCGTTGTCGCTGGCGCCCTACCGCTGCTCTACGGCATGGCCGAAGGCATCGTCACCGGCGCTACCTATGAAGCAGATACCGAAGAGCGTCCACCAGCCAAGCCGGCAATGGGCACTCGTCGTTCACGTCAGCTCCATGGCGTTGGTTTCATCTCGAAGTAACGAGACCACTCAAAAAGCCCCGAGGCGACTCGGGGCTTTTTGTTTCTCACGATGAGTTAGGAATTCGGATCGCGGTCGGTAGTGAGCATCTCGGTACCGATAGCCGAATACTCCCCGATCCACTCGTCTTTCCAGGCCTGGTCGTACTTCTCGTCATTGCAGCTTGGCTTGTAGACCGCCATCAACTCGCGACAAATCTGCTCGCGATGTGAGGCCATGGCACCAGGCGCCTCGTAATAGGCAATGTGCAGGTTGAACTTGTTGCCTGCTCGCTTAATCCACGATTGGGCTGCCGGATGTTTAAACGGGAAACCTGACTTGCTGAGATCGTCGCTGTGTCCCACGAAGATGACGGAAAACTCTTGTGGCTTGTTGATGGCATCGTTGCGCGAAATGATCGCGTACACCGCTGGCCGAGCCGGCGGAATCCAGCCCGCCAAGACGCGCGGCCCCTCAAACGGGTAGCCAGCGAGAGAGCCGAGTCTGATCACTCGTCTTCCAAGTCGTAGAAGTCATCGTCTTCGCTCATGGTCTCTGCGCGAGTGATTGGCCACGCAGGCATCTTCGCGGCGATGGCAGCGGCACTAAACAGAGACATAGCGATGTCCACGGCTTCGTCCGAGTTGGGAGCCTCGACGACCAACTGTGCACCGTACGAGTGACTGCCCGCACCTGAAGCAATGCCGCTGTGGATGGCGACGGCATCTGCGAGTTCAACAACTTCTTCGAGGGTGACGGTACGGTCGCCTTCGGCCACAACGGAGACGCTGAATTTCATAGGAGACCGCTTTCTTATCGCAAAGACGCTAGTAGTTTGCTGAACTCTTCCAGACTCTGCAAGTTGTGGCCAGACACAATTTCATCCACAAAAGGATCAGCCACAATCATGCCCATGGTGTTGGGTTGGAAGTTTTTGTTGTCGCCCTTATGTGGGTTCATCCAGAGCACTCGGTAGGACGTGCGAGCGAGTGCCTCCATCGCTTCGGCCAACACCCCTGGGTCGCCTCGATCGAGTGCATCCGAGCAGATGACCACAATGCCGCCGCGACTCATGCCGCCGCGACCATGACGTCTCACAAACGCCTCGATGCTGTCACCGATTTTGGTGCCGCCATCCCAATCGAGTACTGAACCACCTGCCAGCGCCATCGCGGCGTCTGGACTACGGCGATCGAGCGACTTCGTAATGCGCGTGAGCCGAGTTCCAAAACAAAAGACTTCGACTTTTTGGTGTGCTCGACGCGCTGAATACGCAAGCTGCAACAGGTTCCGCGAGTAATCGGCCATCGAACCTGAGACATCAAGAATGAAGATGATGGGACGGAGCCGCATTTTGCGCTGTTGGAAAAGAATCTCTCGCGGTTCACCGTGAGTGCGCATCATCTCTCGCACCATCTTGCGGGTATGGAGACGATTGCCTCGGGCGAGAGTTTTGAATCGGCGAGTTCGACGCCGCGGTGGTGAGAGTCGCAGAGTCGCCATCATTCGGCGCAAAGTGGCGAGCTCTTGAGGTGTGCAGTCAGCGAACGCTTTGTTGCGATAGATCTCAGACGTCGAAGCCATCAGACCCATCTTGACTTCTTCTTCCACAGAACCGGCGCTGCCCTCTTCGGTGGAAGGCAGTTCGATTGTGGCCGAGGCGTTCGATGACGCCTTCATTTTGAGCTTGAGTGGATGAGATTTATCCGTCACTGAATCCAAGAAGAACTCACGAAACACGGAGTCATACGTCGGCAGATGGTCCTTACGTCGAACCAGGGTCGTCCGCCCTGACCAGTAAACGTCCAACAAGTTCGTGGGATCCAAAGTCGTCATCGCCGTACAAAAAGTCAGCACACTGTCCGACCCAATTGTTAGTCCAGCTCGACGTAGCTCTCCGCCAAATTCAACAAAGAGTTCTTCGAAGCCAGCGAGCTCAGTCACTCTCGACGAGATCTTTCACGTTATTCAACGCGGTATCGAGATCATCGCGGTCTTTGATGATGGCGCCGATGGTGTCGCGCAGAGAGTCTTCAGTCAGATCATCCGCGCCCACAGCAGTGAGCGATTCGACCCAGTCGATGGTTTCAGCAACGCCTGGCGCTTTCTCAAGCTCCATGTCGCGAAGTTTGTTAACGGCCTGAACGACGCGTTCTGCTAGCCGCTGCGAAACTCCGGGGATGCGTGCGCGCACAATTTCGACTTCGCGTTCCACTGAAGGGAAACCAATCCAGTTGTACAAGCAGCGTCGCTTGAGCGCGTCGTGGAGTTCGCGAGTCCGATTGGACGTAAGAATTACGAGCGGGCGAGATTCCGCAACGATGGTTCCAATTTCGGGAATCGTGATTTGGAAATCCGAGAGAATTTCCAATAAAAAAGCCTCAAATTCGTCATCCGCGCGATCGACTTCATCGATCAACAGCACGCAGCCATCGCCACTGCGAACTGCTTCGAGCAGTGGACGCTCGATGAGGTATTTAGGTCCGAACAGTTTGTCGACCGCGGCGTCAGCGTCCTGAGTTTCTGGCATGGCGCGAATCGCGAGCATCTGTCGGGCGTAGTCCCACTCGTACAACGCCTGATTGGTGTCAATGCCTTCATAGCACTGAAGGCGGATGAGTTTGCGACCATAAAGTTCAGCGAGCGCTTTCGCGAGTTGGGTTTTGCCCACGCCGACTTCACCTTCAAGAAGAAGCGGGCGACCAAGGGTCATGCTGATGAATACAGATGTGGCAAGTCCGCGATCAATGATGTAACCAAGACCTTCGAGGTCAGAC
>JAFMIT010000191.1 GCA_017853815.1 Actinomycetota bacterium | reverse complement strand
AGACCAGAGAGCACGCGAATCAAACTGGACTTACCCGAACCGTTGGTTCCGACCAAGCCGACCGATTCACCGCGAGCGATATCGAATGAGACATCCTGGACGGCATGCACGGTGGTGTTGTGACCCATGATTTGAGACAGGATGTTGCCGCCCTCGTTGGCGGTCTTGCGCTGCACGCGAACTTGGTAATCCACCACCACATGGGAGGCAATCAAAATCGGCTCGCTTGTCGGCGAAGCTTTATCCACGGCGTTCTCCTCTCCAGAAGAGGACAACACCGAGGAACGTCAGTACGACGGTTCCACCAATAAGTCCGATGAGCTGCGACTGATTCGGAAGATCCGCAGGAATGAAGAGTCCGCGAGTGGTGTCGAGCAGCAACGCGACAGGGCTGTTGATTGCAATCGAGCGAAAAGGTTCTGGAATGCTGTCAAAGCGAGTGGAAACATCGAAGAAGATTCCAGACGTGAACATGATGACGCGTGTGACAATCGGCAGCACTTCAGTGAGATCGCGAATGCGTGCCATCGGACGAGTCAGCAGTAGTCCGCATGCGGATCCGAAGAACACAGTCAAGATGAGTTGGAGCGGCAGCAGCAACCAGTGCCACGAGAAGCCGACACCCGTCAGCAGCGCGACCGGAATGATCAACGTCATCGTGGGCAACGAACGAAGCAGTGCCTGAATTGAGGAAGAAATGGGAATCAAGATCGCTGGGAAGCGAATGTTGGCCGCGAGTTCACGGTCAACAATCAGTGCCTTGGCAGCTCCTTGGAACGACTGCACGAACAAATTGAACGTCAGCACTCCAGCAATCAAGAAGAAGATGAAGTTAGGTGAGTCTTTGCGGGTGCCGAGTAAGAGACCGAAAGCCACGTAATACATCGCCGACGTCAGCAGTGGATTGAGGAATTCCCAGAACAGGCCAAGTCGGTTCTGTGACGAGTTGGCGATAATTTTTGAGACTGCGAATTGGAATGTGAAATGGCGGGTGTGCCAGGTGTCCTTGATGTAGCCGAAGAGGCCGCGGACCTGATTGACCTTGACTAAACCGAGTGCAGCAGCGCGTTCGCGAGCGGCTTCGAAACTTTCGACCTGTGCCATCCGCTAGAGCCGTTCCACGTTGTCACCAGTCAACAAGCCACGGGTGTCGAGCAGTAGCTTCGAGGCACCTTGGAGTTTGTTGAGGTCGTACTGCTTGTGTGGCTGCAACAAAATTACGAGGTCGGCAGCTGCCGCGGCTTCGTAGAGATCGTCCTGTGATTCGATCATGCGGTCGCCATCGTGCGTTCCGTGTTCGGAATCGATGTTCCATGCTGGCACAAACGCGTCGTGGTACTGCACGATGGCACCTGATTCGAATAAGCCGCGTGCGAGTGGACGGACAGGAGATTCGCGTTCGTCTGCGATGTTGGGTTTGTAGGTAACACCGACGAGCAAGACTGTCGCACCGTTGAGCGCTTTGCGATCGCGGTTGAGCAAGTCCTGCGCGCGATGACGCACGTATTCAGGCATCCCCGCGTTGATTTCTTGAGCCAACTCGATGAAACGGAAAGGTTGACCGAGCTGAGTCTTGACGCGGTAGGACAAGTAGTTGGGATCAATCGGGATGCAGTGCCCGCCCACACCAGGACCGGGGTAGAACGCTTGGAAACCGAAAGGCTTCGACGAGGCGCACCGAATCGCATCCCACAAATCCACACCAAGCAAATGCGAGAACTGCGCAAGCTCATTCATTAGCGCAATGTTGACATGGCGGTAGGTGTTTTCGATCAGCTTGGCGAGTTCGGCTTCGCGGGTGCCTGCAGCGCGCACGACAGTGTCGACGAAACGTTGATAAAAAGCTGCAGCCCGTTCAGTGCAGGCAGGCGTGTGACCGCCAACCACCTTGGGGGTGTTCTTCATGCCGTAGACCGGATTACCCGGGTCGATGCGTTCAGGAGAAAACGCAAGATTGAAATCCACACCTGCGACGAGGCCCGTGGTTTCGAGAATCGGACGCACGTCTTCGTCGGTGGTGCCTGGATACGTTGTCGACTCGAGGATGATCTGCTGGCCGGCATGCAGATGAGCCGCGATCGAGCGAGTCGCACCGAGCACCGCTCCAAGGTCAGGGCCACCTTCGTCGGAAAGAGGGGTCGGCACGCACACCACGACCGTGTCAGCATCGGCAATCACTGATGAGTCAGAGGTGGCGCGGAAACCAGCGGCGAGCATCGTTGCGATATCGGCGTCCGAAAGGTCATCGACGTGGGATCGGCCAGCGTTAAGACCCTCCACAATCGAGGTCTTGAGGTCCAAACCAACAACCGACAGGCCGGCATCACACGCGGCCTGAGCCAACGGCAAACCGACATACCCAAGGCCAACAACGACCAGGTCTACTGCCACAAAGAACCCCTAGAAATAGGTGAGCGCCAAGCCTAACCGAGGATTTTGCCCCTCAGAGGCGTCATTTCACGCTCAAAATGGTCAGTCTGGGTAGACGCTCTGGGAGTCGTAATCCCCAGAATTAAGCAGTTCGAGGTCCGCTGCCGTGAGCTCAAGTTCCATGGCCAGCGCCGA
>JAFMIT010000190.1 GCA_017853815.1 Actinomycetota bacterium | reverse complement strand
TCGTTGAGATATCCAAGTACGCTCGTACCAATTGCCCGTATATATGGAATGAGTGCCCGTGAACGCATGGCCAAAGCTCACCAGCCCCGTTCCCGTGCCCGTAGGTGTCGCTCATGTCTAAACCCAAAGTTGTGATTCTTGGCGCCGGCTTCGGGGGCCTCACTGCGGCTCGCTCCCTCGCAGACATTGCGGACGTCACACTCGTGGACCGGCACAACTTCCAAACGTTCTTGCCGCTGTTATATCAAGTCTCTACTGCGGGGCTCGCGGCTGATCACGTGGCGTATCCGGTTCGCGGGGCCTTGCGCAAAACGTCGGTGCAGTTCCGCATGGGCTCACCGATTGTTCTCGATCACATCAACAAGACCATCAAACTCGACTCGAGCGAGCTTCTCTCATTTGATTACCTGATTGTTGCCGTGGGTTCGGTGACCAACGACTTTGGAATTCCAGGTGTCAATGAACATTGCCTCGGCATGAAGTCGGTAGTCGAGGCGCTGGGTATCCGGGCCGAGGTGATGCGCCGCTTTGAGGATCTGTGTCGTCTGACTGACAACACCGAGCTTTCCATCACTGTGATCGGTGGTGGACCCACAGGCGTTGAGATGGCTGGTGCGCTGGCCGAGTTGAAACGCGGCCCACTGAAGTCAGACCAAGCGGGTGCGGCTAAACGCATTCACATTCGTTTGGTTGAGGCGGGGCCGCGGTTGTTACCTTCCTTTGCGCCCGCGCTGTCAGAGCGGACAAAGCGAGACTTAGAGAAGCTCGGTGTCGAGGTCCTCGTGAACACGGGTGTTAAGCAAGCCAAGTCGTTGTCGCTCGTGTTCAACAACGATGAAGAAATTGCATCAGAGATTTCAATCTGGACTGCAGGCGTCAAGTGCGCACCAGTGGTCAATGATTTGTTGTTGCCGATGGATGGCGGCCGCGTGTCGGTCTCGCCGTCGTTGCAGGTGACAAATTATGAAAACGTTTTTGCCATCGGCGACATTGCTGGCGCCAAAGGTGCTGATGGTCGCTTCCTGCCAATGGTCGCTCCAGTCGCAATGCAACAAGCACGTTTTGTTGCCAAGCAAATTGCTCGACTCAATGCAGGCGAGACCCCCACAAACTTCAAGTACGTGGACAAAGGTTCAATGGCGACGATTGGCCGACACAAGGCAGTCGTCGAAGTAAAAGGTCTTCGCATTGGCGGGGCGGTGGCTTGGTACATGTGGCTGTGGCTGCATTTGTTCTACCTGCTCGGCGGGCGCAACAAGATTGGCACGATGGCGGATTGGACGTGGAACTACCTGACGTTTGATCGCGGCAACCGGCACATCATCGACATCGCGTAGACGACGGAATCAGGCTGCGATTAGCGGCGCTTGACTGCGAGTTCGAGCAGCCAGTCGGCAGCCTCAGTGAAGTGACGAGCCTGACGCACAGTCTTACCCCAGACATAAAGTCCGTGTCCCGCGACAATGATGACGGGAACCTCTGGGTGGTACGCAGCCTCAAACCAGTCGCCGAGCTGCTCCATATTTTGCGAGTTGCGAATCACTGGGATGACGGTTTCGACGTCGTGTGCTGGGCGACCAATGCCTTTGAGCATTTCAATTTCACTCAACACGACGCCGCGGGGGAACAGTTCGCCGGCGAGCACTGACGCGACGTTGTGGACGTGGACGACAGCGCCTGCGCCAGTGAGGCCAGCAATGCGGGCGTGCAATTCAGATTCTGCGCTTGGCTTGTGGGCCGACACTTCAACTAAACGGCCGCGCTCATCGACTTCGACAATGTCTTCTGAGGTGAGATTGCCCTTGTCGAGGCCACTGGCAGTGACTGCGAGACGAAGTGGATCATGAGCTAGAACAGCAGAAACATTGCCCGCAGTCCCGCGCATCCAGCCGTGAGTCGCGAGCACGCCTGATTCCGTCGCGATATCGCGACGAAGCTTTTCAGGTGTGGGTGCCACGCGCTCTCCCAGGATGCTGTGCATAGGCGGACGGTACGCGTCGAAAACTTCATCTATATATAGCTGTCAGAGACGTGGAATATTGCTGCAAGTCATGCGCAATAGTTAGTTTTCAATTTCCCCCACGCCCGATGTTTGGCATCATTCGCCTCCTATTAATAGGAGCCACCAATGACCCTGTTGACCGTTTGGGCTGACACTGACGCCGACACCGCTTTGTTGCAAAGCACGGATGCCGCCGAAATTTCTGAGGCACTGAAGCCGCTCGGTGTGAGCTACGCAAATTGGCCGTTGCGCGATGTCGCTGCCGATGCTGGCCAAGACGCCGTGCTTGCTGCCTACGCTGACGAAGTCGAGCGCATCAAGGTTGCCGAAGGTTTCATCAAAGTCGATGTCGTTGGTCTGCATCCGAGCGACGATCCATCGTGGCCCGAAACTGCCGCGGGCGCGCGGGCCAAGTTCTTGAACGAACACAAGCATGACGACGACGAAGTTCGCTTCTTCGTTGCTGGCGCTGGTGTCTTCTATCTGCACGTCGACGGCAAGGTGTTTGCCGTGTTGTGCGAAGCTGGCGATCTGTTGAGTGTTCCTGCCGGCACCACGCACTGGTTCGACATGGGAACGCAGCCTTCGTTCACT
>JAFMIT010000189.1 GCA_017853815.1 Actinomycetota bacterium | reverse complement strand
CCTCGGGGCATGAGCGTCACGTACACGACCACCATCTTGGGATTCGGTAATCACGCAGCGATTGCGATCCCCGACGAAGTGTTAGCTGCGCTCGGTGCAAATCGGCGCGCACCTCTGCGGGTGAGTATCAAGCAGCACACGTATCAGAGCACTGCTACTGCCATGGATGGTTTGTGCCTTGTGGTGTTACCTCAGCGCGACCGCGCGGCGGCAGGAGTTGAGTCCGGCGACACGGTTGAGGTCACGCTAGAGCTAGATGCTGGCCACCGAGAGGTTGTGCTCGATCCTGAGCTTGAATCTGCATTGGTGGCTGCAGGCGTGCGCGAGACATTTGAGGCACTGACGTATTCCAAGCGGCGCGAGTTTGCACGCCACGTTGCTGAAGCAAAAGCCGCCGAAACCCGTCAGCGACGCATTGAAAAAGTGCTTTCAGCCCTAACTGGTACGTGAAACGTAACTGGCAGCTGCGCTACACGTACCAGTTGGGGATCTGGCCTAACTAATTGGCCTAACTAGGCAAGGCGCTGGTGGCCAGAACACCGGCGAAGATCTGCCAGGCGAGCAGCGACTTCGCGACGAACGACAAAGTGATGTAGGTGCGTTCACCGACGAGGTAGTCAGCCCAGCGACCGATCTTCTTGTACTGCAACCACTGCACGAGTGCGAATGAGTTGAAGAACAAGAACAGCGAGAACACGATGCCGTACACAAACGATGGTGGTTCAGCGGCACTGCCGGGTGAGAAGAGCAAGAGGAACATCGCGATCCACGGCACGATGCCAGCGATGCAACCAAACCAGAACGGCAACAGACTGCCCTTGCCGGGTTCTTCGTACTTCTCTTGCAACCAGCCGAAGAGGATCATCGAGACATTGCAGCCGGCGATGGCGAGGAGGGCAACGATGTCCCACACCGCGTTGATAAGTGAAATGAGAACAATCATCAGCGTCGAAGAAATCGCGTACTCAACCCAACGTGCGATGTTGCGCTGATTCGAGAGGTTGTTGTTGTAGCGGCCAAAGCCCGGTCCCACAATCCAGAAGTGAGCGCCAGCGCTGAGCAGGGAGAACAGCGCGACAGCTGGCCCAATCGGAAAATCGAACAGCGCCACGCTCTCGAAACGCGCGCCAGGAACAGGTGCGTCCATGAGGTAGTTCACCGACACCGGCAAGGCATAGCTGTTGGACAATGCGATGATCGCGATGCCCTGTACAAGATGGAAGATGCCGGCGATTAGGTTGTAGCGCCGTAGCCCCGCGAGCCGTGATGCTGGAATGTCGAGCGGAGTTGATGCTGCCATGTGAACCTCATTGTTCGAATCGGTGCTTCCGAGGGTTTCACTGTAACTTGAAAGCGCGCTCGGTGCTCAGCGTCGACGGCGACTGCGCCACGACTTCCACGCGTTGGTGCTCCACAGCGCCAACACAATAAGAACGGGTTGGAAGAGCAGGCGGGTAGCTCGCGCAGCGTCGGTATCGAGACCAAACGCTGAAGTCTGTGTCAGGTATTGCGAGATATTGCCAGGGAAAATTACGACATAAAAGGCAGCAAGAGCCCAGCCGAGTTGTGTGCGCCAGCGCGGCAAAAGCACCAATCCGAGCGCGATGCCAATCTCAAACACACCAGAGACATAGATGATCATGTCGATGTTCGGCAAGAACGGTGGCACCTGCGCGCGGAAAGATTCGGTGCTCCGAAAGTGGCCGATGCCAGCCATCAACATAAAAGCGGCGAGACCGAGACGCGTGATCCCCTTGAGAGCCGTCTCGATGGGGTGCCGCGCCACGTCAGTACTTCCGCAGAATCAAAGCGCTGATGTAGGCGAACCCGAAACCAAATCCAACGAGCGCATAGAGAACGGCAAATGGCTCGAGGTGTGTCGGTACAAGGAGTGTGTACAGCCCGAGCCCAGTCGCAGCGACAGCCATGAAGATGGCGACTTTCTGCACTGTTCGGTCATCAGGGTTTGTGGAGTTCATCCACATGTTGCCCGCGAGCGCCACCAACGTGAGGCCAATCATGCGCATTGACCAAATGAGGTCCACTGACGAGCCATCGAGAGCAAGCAAATTCAAGAACAGGCTTGGTGCAGCCATCAACAAAATTGCACTGGCACCAAATACCAACGAGCCAGCTTTAAGAATGGTACGAACGCTGAACGGCGGCATATTTGAAGGGTTCCACAGCAGTGCGTCTGTGTCAATCAACGCGCGCATCTGTAATCTCGGAATATGACGTCACGCCCTACCATCACCGGTCATGCGGCTGTCCGCGCCGCCTTGCGCGACACCGAGACGTACAGCTCTGACCTGCAGGGCGATGCAGACGTCCGCGACTACCGACAGATTCCACTCGAGGTTGATCCACCAAGTCACCACGCGTATCGCGAGGCGCTTGCGCCAATGTTTGTGAAACCGCGCATTGAAAGTTTGATTCCGAACTTTCAGCGCAATGCTGTTCGAATTCTCGATGAGTACGAGACAGCGGGTGGTGGCGACTTTATTCGCGATGTCGCACTCAACTATGTCGTGGCTTGCCTCGGTGACATTTTTAACCGCGCACAAGATGTCGCGGAGTGGATGAGTTGGGGCGCGGCCGTCTGGGAGGCTGACGGCAATGGTCGTTCA
>JAFMIT010000188.1 GCA_017853815.1 Actinomycetota bacterium | reverse complement strand
ATTGCTGGTAGCGGTGACATCGCCAGGTCCGATCTTGTTTATCCAAGATCGCATTGGTGTGGATGGCAAAAAGTTCCGCTTCTTGAAGTTTCGCACGATGCGCGACGGCGCTCACTTGAGTCGTCTCGATGTGTTGGGCACACCAGATGAGAACATGCTCGAGCGGTATAAGAATGATCCGCGCATTACGCCGGTCGGGCGAGTGTTGCGCAGGTTCTCCCTCGACGAGCTGCCGCAGATTTGGCATGTGATCACCGGCGAGATGTCGATTGTGGGTCCGCGACCGATGCTCGAAGAAGAAGTGGCTCAAGTGCAGGCGGTGCATGAGCGCAGGCGTTTGTTTAAGCCAGGCCTAACAGGTCTGTGGCAGATCAGTGGTCGCAAAGAAACGACATTTGAAGAACGTATGTTGATTGATCTTCGCTACATCGACGAGTGGACTGTGGGTCTGGACTTGGCGATTATTGCTCGCACTTTTGGTGTGGTTCTCAGTGGTAAGGGCAGTTATTAGTTAAGAACTCTTTGGGTTCTTCTAAGGCTTGCGAAAGTCCGTAGCACGGTTGTTTTCGTGCGCTTAGTCTCGCTGCATGAAGCTCTTCGCATTAGCCAACCGCACAGCGGTGGCAGCCGTTTTGGCTCTTGCTGTATCGACGACTGGGCAACTCGCGTGGGCGTATCCGCCGGGTCAAGATCTGATCGTGTCGCCAGACAAGGCGACAGTGATTAAAGGTCGCACCTTTACCTTCAATCTCCATCGGGCGCAGGCGGGTGCTGTGACGGTGAAGTACAACAGTGTGACGGCTGGTGGCACGGCCAATCTCGCGGGTCAGGCGTCAGTGATGATGCCAGCCAGCGCGTACGGCATCTTTCTTGCGACGGCTCGCTCTGGCACGGAGACGGCCACGACGCGTATTTATGTGCCGCGCTTTTCGCTGCTGAATTCGGCAGGCGAAGCGGTCAACTCGGGCCGCCGTGGACACTTTTTGACCGTGCGCGTGGAGTTCGTGAAGTTCGGCACGGTGGTGTCAGTGCTGAGCGGCAACCAGATGACGTCGAAAGCGGCATGGACGACGTCAATCGCCAAAGTGCGTTTTCAATTGCCCAATAAGCCAGGTCCTGCGTCGGTAGTCGTGAACCTGGCCGGTCAAAATAAGACAATTCAGTACTGGGTCAACTGATCTAGGGCTGCGTTTTTTAGACCGACGTTTCACAGTCAGTATTAAGAATTGGCTCTCGCGTGTGTCGGCGCGCCCCTGTAAGGTTCCGTCATCGAGTTCGACTTCCCAGCTCGTGTCATCTCTTTGAGGGGTAGAAATGAAGGCATCACGCCGGCTCACCGCAGTCACTGCGGCAGCTGTTGCGGCTTTCGTGGGGGCTACCTTCAGTGCACCAGCTCAGGCATATCCGCCGGGTCAGGGCATCGTTGTTATTGGCAACCACACACACGCCGTCGTCAACCAAAAAGTCACGTTCACTGCACGCAAGCTCAAGCCAGGTGCATCGGTGCTCATCAAGTTGGTTGGCACGACCAAAGGCAAGACCGTCAAAGCCGATGACAAAGGCGTTGCTGTTGTGACGTTGAGCCCAGAGAAGACCGGTTCGTACTTGGTGATCGCGAAGGCGAAGAACGAGACCACGGGTCGCACCAAGTTGTACGTGCCATCGTTCAGTTACGAGCTCACAGGTGCCGCACCAGCGGGATCGAAGAACACATTCCTTGGCCAGGATTTCCGGCCGTATGTTTTCGTGACGTTCCGTATCAACGGCAATGACTTCCGCGGTCAGTCGAACTCAAAGGGCAATGTGCAGATTAAGTTCACGATGCCTTCTAAGAAGAAGACGTACAACCCACCCGTGTTCATCAACACCAAATGGCTGACGAGCGGTCACGAGAACACCGCACTGCGCATCATCGCCAACTAGTGATGACGCTGCAGGTACTGCACTAAACCGTCGCAGGCGCGTTCGACCATTCTGAGTACATCTTCAAAATCTTGTAGCTCGCCGTAGTACGGATCGGGCACTTCCGCGTGACGCGGTGCCGAGTCATCGAACTCGCGCAGCATTTTGATTTTCTTTTTGTGTGCATGCGCGTGTGGATGTCTGTCTGCAATGCGTTCGAGTGCATGACGGTTGTGCTCGTCCATGACGACGAGATAATCAAAGTTGTCGAACCACGTGTGGCTGATCTGTTGTGCAGTGTGACGATGTGTATAGCCGTTGTCGATGAGCACTTGCTGGGCCCGAGTGTCAGCTGGTTCGCCCGCATGCCAGCCGCCGGTCCCACCACTTTCGATGTAGATATCGAGACCCGCTTCCGACGCTTTGTGGCGGAGGACGTGTTCGGCGATGGGGGAACGACAAATGTTGCCCATGCAGATCATTGCTATGCGAATCGTCACAATTGCATTTTGCCATGTCCCATTTGCCTGAGATGCGCGCGAGTTCGCCGTACTAGGGACTTTTCCCGTATCGCGGGAAATCATGCTTATGTTTAATCTTCCCCATCTGGCAGGCAATTGACGGGGCTGACGCACTCTGGGGAGTGTTAGCAATGCGAAGTAATCTTCGAAAAATGATCGACGCGTTAGTGGGCGTCGCGCTGGTAGCCGTGTTGGTGTTGGTGGTGGCCAAACCGTCGTCTGCATATCCACCCGGTTCTTCCCTGACCTTGACATCA
>JAFMIT010000187.1 GCA_017853815.1 Actinomycetota bacterium | reverse complement strand
GCATGCCCGCCAAGTACGTAGGGGAGTTGATGTCAGCGCGCACCTCATCGGCCGTGAGGAATGTTGAATCTTCTCCCCATTGAAGATGAAGCTCGTGGGCCGCACGTAGCGACTCGACTTCGTGAGCTCGCGTTGCAACAGCAGTCTTGCCGCAAGCGACAAGTTCAACGTCTTCGCCACAAGCCTCGAGAAACTCCTGGATTTCTTTGAAGTTAAGCCGTCCAAGTTCGAGCAACAACGGAAGCTCATCGGGCCACATCGCGACACCATGCGCGATTCCGTGAGTCAGCGATTCGCTGATGAACCCACCATTGCGGGCCGAAGCGCCGTAGCCGAGGTCGCGCGCTTCGATGAGCGCGATCGAAATATCTGGATGTTGCTCGCGAGCCAAAATCGCCGTCCACAAACCGGTGAAACCGCCGCCGACAATGGCGAGATCCACCGCGCTTGTGCCGCGCAACGGCTCATGATGAACTGCAGTCTCGTCGAGATCATGACGCCAGACTGACTCTTGAAGAGCAGGAGCGAGCGCGCGCTCTACTTGAGTTTTGGAATCGACCACGGAATCAGTCGTTCGCGAGGACGAGTGTGGAATCGATGTCCCACTGGATTGAGCAGGTATCGCCCGGACGCAGAACATGCGAAGAGTGGACCTGAGTCTTGATGCCAACTCCGAGACCGCAATCCACGACCACGAGTGATTCGCCGCCGAAGAAGTGGGTGCTCATAACAGTGCCAGTGAGGGCGGACGTTTCAACAATCTGCACTTGTTCAGGTCGCACGCTGCACATGACGCTCGTGCCGTTTCCAAGTCGATGCCTGTTCATGGCAATCGTCGTACCATTCTTTGCGACGACGACGTCGCCTTGGACGGTGCCAGGAATCAGATTGCTCGTGCCGATGAAGTCTGCGACAAACACGCTGTTGGGGGAGAGATACAAATCCTGAGGCGATGCGATTTGAGCAATGGTGCCGTGGTTCATGACCGCAATGCGATCGGCCATCGACATGGCTTCCTCTTGGTCGTGAGTGACGACAACGAATGTGATGCCGACTTCGTGCTGTAGTCGCTTGAGTTCGATTTGCATCTCGTTGCGAACTTTTCGGTCGAGCGCAGAAAGTGGTTCATCGAGTAGGAGCAAACGTGGCCGCTTCACAATGGCACGGGCGAGCGCCACGCGTTGCTTCTGGCCACCGGAAAGTGCAGTGGGTCGGCGCTTGGCTTGAGAAGTCATCCCAACGGTTTCGAGCACCGCAGCGACTCGCTCATCGATTTCAGCAGTCGGCAGTTTTTCGCGCTTTAGGCCGTAAGCGATGTTGTCGTAGACGGAGAGATGCGGGAACAGCGCATACGACTGGAACATGAGGTTCACAGGTCGGCGATTTGCAGGGACGCTCAAGAGGTCAGCGCCATCGAGGCTGATGGTGCCAGAATCAATCGATTCAAAACCAGCGATAGCGCGGAGCAAGGTGGTCTTGCCGCAGCCTGATGGCCCGAGGAGAGCGAAGAATTCATTTTGGCGGATGTCGAGAGACACCCTGTCCACGGCAAGCGTTTGCCCGTAGCTTTTTGAAACATCTCGCAGTTGCAAAAGTGGCTGGTCTGCTTGGCTCACAATGACTCCAATACTTTCGACTTGCGTTGGGCAATGAAAATCATGACGAAGCTCGTCAGCATGATGATGGTGGCGAGCGCATTGATTTCTGGAGTCACACCGAAACGCACCATGCTGTAAATCACGATGGGCAGCGTCGGATTGCTCGGGCCGTCGGTAAAGAACGCAATCACGAACTCGTCGAGAGAGAGCGTGAACACGAGCAGCGCACCGGAAATAATCGCTGGGCGCAGAGCAGGAACAGTGATGCGCCAGAACGCGCCGACGCCCGTGTCGCCGAGGTCGAGAGCGGCTTCTTCAAGTGACTGATCGACTTCTGCGAGTCGACCTCTGACGACTGCGGCCACAATCGCGAGACTGAACACGATGTGACTGATCATCACTGTGAGCAAATTGAGTTGGACGGCAAAAGTGGTGAACATGGCCAACAAGCCGATGGCGAGCGCGAGGTCGGGAATGATGGCAGGGGAGAGCGCGAGAGATTCGAGCCACGCGGATTTGTTGTAGCGGGTAATGCCAATCGCGAGAAGCGTGCCGAGGGTCGTGGCAACCAGAGTCGTCACGACGGCTACCAGCAGGGTGTTCTTAAGCCCTTCGAGCACCATCTCGTTACTCAGCAACGAGATGTACCACTTGGTGCTGATGCCTTTCCAGATGAACGGCAAGTCCGAGGTGTTGAGTGACATCACGGCGAGCACGGCGATCGGGAGGTAGAGGAAGACCAAAACACCAAACAAAGGCAGACGCAGCCAGCCAAGTCGTTTCATGATGTGCCTGCCACTTTGCGGCCGACGCGAGCCTGGATTGCGAACAGAAGTACGAGTAATGCCACGAGCACCAGCGCGAGCACCGAGCCGAACGGCCAGTCGCGCGCTTTGAGGAATTGATCGCGAATCAGATTTCCGACCATGACGGTCTTGCCGCCTCCGAGCAACTCAGGAACGATGAAGTTTCCGATGCTGGGCACGAATACGAAGATGCAACCGATCATCGCGCCATTGAGGGACAGCGGCAACGTCACATGCAGGAAGGATTCGCGACGCTCAAGCGCCACGGCAGGTTCGCGCCGTACGTGG
>JAFMIT010000186.1 GCA_017853815.1 Actinomycetota bacterium | reverse complement strand
GGCCAGCAGGAGTCCCAGAAGTGAAAGTTCTGGTTATCAACTCGGGGTCTTCTTCCTTGAAGTATCAGCTTTTCGATCAGGAGAACTGGTCGTGGGTGTTGAGAGGAAATGTCGAGCGCATCGGCGAGGTGGGCCGTTCGGTCTCTCCTGATCACTCTGCCGCACTGGAACATGTTTTGTCTGAAGTTGTGGACGCGGGAATCGAACTGAGTGACATATCTGTAGTGGGTCATCGCGTCGTTCATGGTGGCGAGCTTTTTGTTCAGCCCACGCTGATCACTGACGAGGTTCTCGAGGGCATCGAATCGTTGACTGCGCTTGCTCCTTTGCACAATCCAGCGAACCTCACGGGAATTCGCGCAATTAAGCAACTCATGCCCTCGACACCGCAGGTGGCAGTGTTCGATACGGCTTTTCATTCGAGCATTCCCTCCTACGCGAGCACCTACGCCATTTCGGCCGAGGTCGCCGCACGTTATGGCATTCGTCGGTACGGTTTTCATGGCACGAGCGCTCACTATGTGACAAAGCAGCTTGCAGGATTGCTGGGCAAGCCACTCAGCAGCATCAATGCCATCATTTGTCACATCGGGAATGGCGCTTCCGTCACGGCTGTAGTCGATGGTTTGAGCGTGGACACGTCGATGGGCATGACGCCGCTCGAAGGACTGGTGATGGGAACGCGGTCCGGCGACATCGATGCTGGAGTGTTGCTTCACCTCGCACGCGTTGCGGGCTATGGCGTCGCTGACATTGATCGATTGTTGAACCGCGATAGCGGATTGCAGGGATTGGCCGGCGTCAGCGATATGCGTACGGTCCGGGAGCGGGCACTAGCTGGCGACGAACATGCGCTTTTGGCTCGCAGTGTCTATGCCTACCGAATTCGCAAATACATCGCTTCTTATCTTGGTGTCGTGCCATCGCCAGACGCGATTGTCTTCACCGCGGGAGTTGGTGAGAATGACTCAGCTCTTCGACAAGACATCATTGGTGCGCTTGGACACCTCGGACTTGAGCTTGATCTAAACCTCAATGAATCCAAGGCTGCAGGTGATCGGGTGATCAGCTCTGCAGCCTCATCGATTCGCGTGATGGTCGTTCAGACCAATGAAGAGTTAGAAATCGCGCAGCAAGCTGCCTCAGTCGTCACTCCACAGTAAACGTTTTCGTGTCGATAGCGCTGAGTGCGCCATCTTTCATTGAGTACTCAATCGCTTGAATCTCATAGTCGCCGGTTTCAAGCAGACCAAGTTCAAGCTGCCAGGGAGACGTCACAGGGCAAGCCTCAGATGCCAGCGTTGAACCGCTATCGACGAGTGCACCATCTTTGAGGAGTCGCCATGCAACATTTGCTTCAAATGTGCACGCAAGTCCAGTGACAGTTACGTCGCCAGACAGCGTGCTGCCTTCGCTCGGCGTCAAGACATTGACTGCAGACAGGACTTCAAATCCTTCTCCGCGGCTAAACGCTCCTGTTGTGTCCACGTGTCCTGCGAGAGATTCGACGGGCTCACCGTTTAACGTGAAACGTATCGTGTCGATGGCAGAGTTGTTGGCTGTCAGAGTCCACACAATCTGCTCAATCGCCATCTGTTCACCGGCAGCTCCGACGTTGAGTTTGATTTTTCCGAAATCAACAGTGGCCTTGTTGTCCAGAATGGTCAGACCACTGACCCAGGAACCGTGACCCCAAAGGTTTGTGTAATCGGGATCGAGCGGTGCTTCAGTGCCTTCGACCAGCCGATTGAGGGTTTCGACGGCGAGTGGTTGCAACGTGGTGATGACGTGTGTTTCTTGGAACAGTTTGAATCCAAGAGGTGTGTCGGCCACAAAGTAAAAAACGGCATTGCTTTCAGTGTTGGACGGTGTGGGTGATGTCGATTGGGTAGGGAGCGGTTCTCCGTTTCCACAACTCACGATAAGCGCCATTGATGCGACCAGCAT
The DNA here is from genome assembly GCA_017853815.1 of Actinomycetota bacterium. GTDB lineage: Bacteria > Actinomycetota > Actinomycetes > S36-B12 > UBA5976 > JAFMIT01. The sequence continues at coordinate 759 of JAFMIT010000186.1, read as the reverse complement.
CAAACTCTTAAAGGTTGTGCGCATAGCGGCCACCTTCTTTCTCACCATCAGGCTACGCCGATGACGCTGAGAAACAAGTGACTTTTGGCCGTACTTAGCGAGATCGCCTAGGCGACGGTTAAGTTCAGAATTTTCGAGATAGTGCGACCAGCTGAGTCGCGCACGGTGAAGGTGATTGCGTAAGTGCCTTTGGTGGTCGCGCGACCACCAAACTTGCCAGCTGTGGAGAAGGTGAGTCCCGCAGGAAGACCGACTGCGCTCCAAGTCTTGGACGTTGCTCCGCCAGATGCTGCCATCTGCACGGTGTAGTTCGCGGTGGTCGTCGCGTTGGCGAGTGACGCTGTGGTTATCGCAATCGGCGCGGTCACCGGGATGCTAAACGTCTTGGAAGCTTTGAGGCCGGCTGCGCTATCCGTCACGGTGACGACGAAGCTGTACGTCGTGATGACTGTTGGCGTGCCCGACAGCACTCCTGACGTTGACAAAGTCAATCCCGCCGGGATGCCAGTAGCCGTCCAGGTGAGTGTTCCGCTACCTGTGCCAGTCAACGTCGTTGAGTACGCGAGAGTTGTAGATGCGGGTGGCAGTGTCGCCGTCGTGATGGTTGGTGGCGGTGGATTGATGGTGATGCTGAGGCTTGCTGAGGCAGTCGCATTTGAACTGTCAGTGACGGTGGCAACAAAACTGTAAGTGCCGTACGCCGTCGGGGTTCCATTGATCAGACCGGTTGATGCGAGAGTCAAGCCCGGAGGCAGACTG
>JAFMIT010000185.1 GCA_017853815.1 Actinomycetota bacterium | reverse complement strand
CGTCACCATGTCTGCCAGCACGTCTACTGCGAGTGCCGTGTCAGTATCAAGCACCCGTGCGTAGTAACACGTGTATTCCTTGGAGGTGAAGGCATTCATCTCTCCGCCGACTGCATCTATCGATGCAGAGATATCAATCGCAGCTCGGCTCGGCGTTCCTTTGAAGAGAAGGTGCTCGAGGAAATGTGCGCTGCCCGCCATTTCGGGAGTTTCATCGCGCGAGCCGACTCCAGCCCAAATACCCACGGCCACAGACCGAACACCTGGAACGTATTCAGTGATAATTCGAAGTCCGCCGGGAAGCACTGTGCGTTTGATGACAGAACCATCAGACTGCTTGAGAAGTGTCTTCGTCGTGCCAGGGGTCTGAGAACGAGCCGAAGGCAGGAGCGCGCTATGCACTCCTGCCTTCGTCACACGAGATGAACTCATTCTGCGCTGTTTTCGCCTTCGCTTGCGCTGTCGCCAGATTCATCAACCACAGCGAGCGAAAGCTTGCCGCGCTGATCAATTTCGGCGATTTCAACGAGAATCTTCTGGCCAACGCTGACAACGTCATCGACGTTCTCAACGCGCTTGCCGCCAGACAGCTTGCGCAACTGGGTGATGTGCAACAAGCCATCCTTGCCTGGCATCAAAGAGATGAAGGCGCCAAAAGTGGTGGTCTTTACAACAGTACCGAGGTAACGCTCGCCGATTTCTGGCATGTGCGGATTGGCAATTGCGTTGACCGCTGCGCGAGCAGCTTCGGCAGCAACACCGTCATTGGCTCCGATGTAGATCGTGCCGTCATCTTCGATGGTCAGGTCAGCACCAGTGTCTTCTTGGATCTGGTTGATGACCTTGCCCTTTGGTCCAATGACTTCACCAATCTTGTCGACTGGGATCTTGATCGTGATGATGCGAGGAGCCAATGGCGACATCTCATCTGGATCAGAAATTGCTTCCGCCATCACTTCGAGAATGGCGAAGCGAGCATCGCGAGCCTGCTTCAGGGCGCCACCGAGAACCGAGGCTGGAATGCCATCGAGCTTGGTGTCGAGCTGAAGAGCGGTGACGAATTCTCGGGTACCTGCAACCTTGAAGTCCATGTCACCGAAGGCATCTTCGGCACCGAGGATGTCGGTGAGTGCAACGTACTCAGTCTTGCCGTCGACGACGTCAGAGACGAGACCCATGGCAATACCTGCGACTGGAGCCTTCAATGGCACACCAGCGTTGAGCAACGACATGGTCGAGGCACAAACTGAACCCATCGAGGTTGAGCCGTTGGAGCCGAGAGCCTCGGACACCTGACGGATTGCGTAAGGGAACTCTTCGCGGGTCGGAAGCACTGGCACGAGCGCGCGCTCGGCTAGTGCACCGTGACCGATTTCGCGGCGCTTTGGAGTGCCAACGCGACCGGTTTCGCCGGTTGAGTATGGCGGGAAGTTGTAATTGTGCATGTAGCGCTTGCGCGTCTCTGGAGAGAGCGTGTCGAGCTGCAATTCCATCTTCAACATGTTGAGAGTGGTGACACCCATGATCTGGGTTTCGCCGCGCTCAAACAAAGCCGAACCATGTGCGCGTGGAATGACTGCAACTTCAGCAGACAACTGACGGATATCGGTGATACCGCGACCGTCAATGCGGACCTTGTCGCGAAGAATGCGCTGACGCACAACCTTCTTGGTCACTGAGCGAAGTGCAGCGGAGATTTCTTTCTCGCGGCCTTCAAACTGATCTGCAAGCTGTTCGACGATGGCATCCTTGATGGCATCGAGTTCAGCTTCGCGATCTGCCTTGGAGACGATGGCCATGGCAGCGGCAATCTTGTCGGTAGCGGCGGCAGCCACAGCGTCGAATGCATCGGCTTGGTAATCCAAGAAGATCGGGAATTCGGCGGTTTCTTTTGCGGCAACTGCAGCAAGCTTCGATTGTGCTTCGCAGAGAGCAGCGATGAACTTCTTCGAGGCATCGAGACCTTCAGCAACGACCTCTTCAGTCGGTGCAGATGCGCCGCCCTTGATGAGTTCGATGGTGTTTGAGGTGGCTTCAGCTTCGACCATCATGATGGCGACGTCACCGTCGACAACGCGACCTGCCACGACCATGTCAAAGACAGCGTCTTCGAGCTGCTCGTGCGTCGGGAATGCGACCCATTGACCCTTGATGAGTGCCACGCGGACACCACCGATAGGACCAGAGAATGGCAAGCCAGCAAGCTGGGTCGACATCGATGCAGCGTTGATGGCAATGACGTCGTAGAGGTGCGCTGGGTTGAGCGACAGGACTGTGACAACGACCTGAACTTCGTTGCGCAGACCCTTGACGAACGCAGGACGCAATGGACGGTCAATGAGACGGCACGTCAGGATGGCATCTTCGGTTGGGCGACCTTCGCGACGGAAGAACGAACCTGGGATGCGACCTACTGAGTACATACGCTCTTCGACATCTACCGTCAACGGGAAGAAGTCGAACTGATCTTTTGGTGACTTCGATGCGGTCGTCGCCGAGAGAAGCATGGTGTCTTCATCAAGGTACACAACAGCGGTACCAGCTGCCTGGCGAGCCAGACGACCGGTTTCGAACTTGATTCGACGGGTGCCAAATGCACCGTTGTCGATTACCGCTTCAGCGGAGTGAACTTCGGGACCCTGCACGGGTGCCCTCCTTTGGATTTATGCAAAGGGGCACAAGCAAGTCCGGGTTTTAGCCGATCGTCGATCGAAGCCACAAATCGAGAAGATTTGTGAGCCACTACCGA
>JAFMIT010000045.1 GCA_017853815.1 Actinomycetota bacterium | reverse complement strand
TCGCCGTAGTAGACGGTCGGTGAACCACGCATGAGGAACAACACCGAGTTACCGAGGTTAATCTTTTCGACCAAGGCCTGACCGGTTGCGTTTGTTTTAGTCAAGATCGCGCTATTGCCTCGGCCTTCGTCATGATTACCAATGAACGTGGTCAGGTTGTATGCATTGCGAACGACACCATCTTTTGTGCCGCCGAGGTTGTACATGTCGTCATACTTCACAATATTGAGCAATTGAGCACCGTTTGAAACGGCGGAGCCTGCAGCAAATCCTGCAATCACTTTTCGGGACGGAAAATCGAGGAGCGACATCAAGCGGCTCTTGACGGCGTAGCGAATCAAATCGGACGATGACTCGTACCACGCTTCGCCGTACATGGTGAAGTCTGGTTTGCCCGCGCCTGCTGCGATTGGTAAGAACTTTGCCAGCCACCGCGGGAAAAACTTGTCGTCAGTGTGCTTTGCGGTGTCGATACGAAAACCATCCACACCAAACTTGCTAACCCACTCGCCGTAGGTGGTTGCCCAGCCTTCAACAACTCGAGGGTCTTCTGTCATCACATCATCAAGACCGAAGAAGTCGCCCATTTGGGCGCATTCGCCCTCGACCCAGCCGCAGCGATTTGCGTCACCGCGGTTGTGATACAGCGTGATGTCATTGAGGAACGCGGGCCCCTTTTCAGCGCCGGCAATCGGCACGTACGGGAATCCGCTAGTCGTTAAATCTGGGAAGCAGTTCGTGATGGCGCCATTGGCACACAGCGCCTTGCCACTTAGCTTAGAAATATTGACCGGAGTGCCGTCGGAATCTTTGTAAGGGTAATTGTCCGTGTAGCGGAAGTCATAGCTTCCACCCTGATACGAAATCACATCGCCTGTGTGGTTCACGACGATGTCCATGATGACCTTGATGCCCATCTCGTGCGCGCGATCGACGAGCGCTTTGAATTCCGCTTCGGTTCCCCAGTGCGGATCGGTCGTCGAAAAGTCGAGACCCCAGTAGCCGTGGTAAGACGACGAGCCACCTTGGACAGCGTTCTGCATCACCGGCGGCGTCACCCACACAGCTGTAAATCCCATGGACTTAATACGGTCGAGATTTTGCATGAGGCCAACAAAGTCGCCACCATGAAAGCTTGTTGTCTTCGTGGGATCGAAGCCACCAGCTGAACGTCCGCTGCCGGCATCATTTGTCGGGTCACCATTTGCGTACCGATCGGTGAGCAGGAAGTACGTAGATTCGCCAGAGTGGATGGTGCGGGGCATTACTTGTGAGAGTCGAACAGCATCTGAAGCCTTAATGACTGGAATCGCTGCTTCTGCGTATGTCGAAAGTGCCAGCGACGTTACCAGGGCCAAACCAACAGCGGTACGAATTTTCATGATGACAATCTCCAAACAAAGAGGCCGGCCCCTGATGCACTGAACGCTAGGCGCTCTCCAGCAAGGTTAATCGGGGTACCAACAATCTGCACTATCCAAACAAAATTACACAGCAGACTCACAGCAACGCCAAAGCACTGGTCAGCGGCTAGGGGAAACTGTGAATTAGCCCTTGACCGATCCGGCCGTCAATCCACTCACAATGTACTTCTGCAGGGACATGAAGATGACCACGACGGGAACTGACGCCAACACGGAACCGGCAGCGAATGGTCCCCATCGAGTGTCATAGTCGCCCGTGATGAATCCGTACAAACCGACGGCAAGAGTTTGGTTTTTCGGATTTGTTCCGAGCACGATGGACGCCAAGATGAAGTCGTTAAGCGAACCAATGAACGACAACATGAACACCACCGCTAGGGCAGGCAGAGCCAAGGGCAAGATAATTCTGAAGAAGATCTGGGAATGGCTCGCGCCATCAATCATTGCTGATTCATCCAGCTCACGTGGCAAGGTGTCAAAGAAACCTTTGATGAGCCAGCCGTTGATTCCCAGTGCTCCACCCGAGTAGATCAGGACCAAAGCCCAAGGTGTACCCAAGCCGATTGCTGGCGCGTAGTCCGTCAAGCGCAACAGGATGTAGTAAATAGCTGAAAGCGCAAGGAACGACGGGAACACCTGAATCATCAGCAACGTCATCAACGTAGCACGGCGACCCTTGAAGCGAAGTCGGCTAAATGCGTATGCGCCGAAACCGCCGATGAGAACGTTCACCGCCGAGCTAACTACACCAATCTTGATGGTGTTGATAACCCAGTCGTTGTAGCGAACATTTTCTGGATCGTCATACAGCGCGCGGAAGTTATCCCAGTTCCAGGAGTCGGGAGTAAGCGAAGACAAGATTGCATCTTGTCCTGAGCCGGCAGAGGCGATGATGAACCAAATCGGCAGCAGTGACACAAAAATGAGAACCCACACAGTCGCGTGGCGAGCCACCACTGCAATGCGTGAACTCGTCGCTTTCGGATTGGTAGGAATGTCTTCCAGAGCGCGTGGCTGGTAAATCGTCACGACATGTTCTCCAATGCCTTAGAGCGGCGGAAGGACCAGAAGGCCATGCCACCGACGATGAAAAAGAGCATGATTGACACAGCAGATGCCAACCCGTAGTTGTTGCCTGCGCCCGAGAAGAAGGCCAACTTGTAGGTGTAGCTAATCAAGATGTCCGTCGCACCTGCAGCGGTGTTCTGGTTAGCAATTTCAGGGCCACCACCAGTGAGCAAGTAAACCTGGTTGAAGTTGTTGAAGTTGTACGAGAACGAACCGACGAGAAGTGGTCCAACAGCGACCAACAACAGTGGCAGCGTGACGTTCCGGAAAATCTGCATGCGGTTCGCACCATCCACGGATGCTGCTTCCTTGAGTTCTGCAGGGATTGCCTGCAGTGCGCCGGTCGCCACCAAGAACATGTAAGGGAAGCCGAGCCAGGTGTTTACCAACAAGATCGAGACTTTTGCCCACGTTGGATCTGTTAGCCAGGGAATCTCAAGCCCGAGCAAGGTGTTGACAGCACCCCAGTCAGGATTTAGAAGACCGCGCCATACCAGCAGCGACAAGAAGCCAGGGACTGCGTAAGGGATGATGAGCAGGCCGCGGTAGAGCTTGCGACCACGCATTGTCGGAACGTTAAACAGGAATGCCACCAACATACCGATGGTGAACGTCAAGAAAACTGAGCTACCGGCGTAGACCACTGTCCAGATGAACACGCGCGCCATTGGCTCTGAGTAACGCGGGTTATTGAAAACCTTCAAGAAGTTTTCAAAACCAACGCCGACCATCCAGCCCTTCTCCAAGGAGAACGGCTCGTTGAACTCGCACTCCTTGCCGACAAAGTTTCCGTGGCCGTTATCTTTAAATACGTTGCCACACGACGTATCGGTGAACGTATCGGCCTTCTTGTCGTACACCCAGCGTTGCTCGCGCTCGTAGGCGAGGTTTGCGGTATCTAGCTGGATGTAGCGGATGTCTGTCAATGGCACTCGAAACGCTTTTCCAGACGAGAGCCACTTGTCTACCTCGGCCGAATCGACAGCGGTGTAGCCCGCTGGAGGAATCGGCTCATACTGATTTGCTTCGTTCAGCACATAACGCTCTGTGACTTCGGTGAGTCCAGCCTCGTCGCCTACGTAGGAAGCGACAGCACTGCCTTCAGCATTAAAGCGTTCAAGCAGGTAGACACGCTTGCCTGAGGAATCGTCAGCGACTTGAACCGTAAATGCGTCGTAGTCGGTGTAGCCCTCATTCGAAATTGCGGCAATCGCTTCTTCCTTGCTCAACACGTGACCGGTCGAGTAGTTAGTGAAGGCGATATAGACGGTGTAGACAATCGGCAAAACAGCGAAAACTGCCATGGTGACTGTGCCCGGCAACAAGTACTTGAGCGGCACTGCCCGCTCAGTGAGGTAAAGCCAATTGATGCCGATAAGCGAAGCAACAAGCACAACGGCAGGGATCCACAGACTTGCAGCCACCATCAAGAAAACTGCATAGCCGCCGATTGAATCGATCAGACCAAGAAGGATGTATTTGACTACCAAACCAAGCACGCTTTTTCGCGGCTTGTGGAGCTCTACGTCTGTGGCCTGGCTTTCAGTCGAATGAGACACGATGAAACCTAACTAGATTCGCAGTTCTGAACTGCTTCGACGTTACTTGGGGTTTTCACGCTACGAGCAAACACATAGAAGCGGGCTCCAGCCATTGGTTAGAGCCCGCTTCATTGCGAATGTTTGCCATGCGGCCTAGAACTAGAAGCGTCTAGCCCTTGACTGCATCGCGGATGTTATTTGCAGAGTCGCTCCATGCAGTCTTCGGATTCGAAGGGTTCTGCTTTGCGAGTGACTTTGACCAAGCGCTGCCGAATGCATCCCAGACGAGGAGCATCTGTGGGATGTTTGGCATTGGCACTGCGTAGATGCCTGCACCCTTGAAACCATTCAAGGTCGCGGTAGGTGCTTTAGCAGACTTGTTGGCAGGAATCGCGCTTGCAGCGTCTGCGTACTTGGTCTGTGGTGCAGCACCGGCAACGAAGTTGAGGAAGGACTTGGCCTGTGCCTCAACACCATGTGCAGCAGCGAACTTGGTGATCATGAGACCCTGGACGCCCGAGAATGGAACTGACTTGATGCCAGGAACAATGGTCGGGAATGGGCAGAAGGTGAGCTTCATGCCCTTGACGTCGCGGAGAGAGAAGACCTTGGCAGCGTTCCATGGACCAGTCCAGAGAACTGCAGACTTACCGGTCTGGAAGTTGCCCTTGAGGTCGAAACCGCCGGCGCCAGCGCCCTTACCTGCGTAGTTTGAGAACAAGCCGTTCTTCTGCCAGATAGGTGCGTACTTCGCAATGTTCTTCAAGAAGGTCGCATTGTCGAAACCAACCTTGTTGGGATCGAGTGCACCGTTTGCAGAGCGACCGAAGACGTAGCCACCAAGACCCGAGAAGATTGGGTAGAAGTGGTAGGGGTCTCCACCTGGCACCGAGATCTTTTCAGTCAGCTTGACGCCGGACTTCTTTTCGTAGGCAGCCATGGTTGCGAGAGCGGCGTTGAGAGTTGCTGGGCACTTGGTACCCATGATTGCTGAATTCTGAATCCAGGCAATGTTCTCAACGGTCATCGGCATGCCGTACTGGTTGCCGTTGTAGCTGAATGCCTTGAGCGTGTCAGCAGCAAAAGCTGCCTTAACTGCAGGAGAAACCGAGATCTTGATGATCTGAGAGTTGGCTGAAAGGTTACCGATCCAGTCGTGTGCACCGATAACGATGTCTGGAGCTCCGGTTGGCTCGGTGAGCTTGAGCAGCGAGTCATACGTGGCCGTCTTGTTAACGACGTTAATCGTGATGCTTGGGTTGGTCTTCTTGAAGTCAGCAGCAAGCAACTTCAAGCCAGTGACCTTGGCGCCATCAGCCCAAATGAGAATTGAGCTGGCAGCTGATGCTGGGGGTACCGCGGCGGTACCAATAGCGAGCGCTGACACCAAGCCAGCAGCAAGCAACTTCCCTTGCAGACGCATAAGTTTTCCTCCATAAGAAAATGCTCGTAACCGAGCAGGCGAATCCTTTGCGCACCGCCTCACGGTGTCAACAAAGTTCCGCGCCCCCGAGTCTTCCGAAACCATATCGTTACCGATTAATGGCACTTATCCATATCCCAAGACATTTGGGGTCCACGAAGCGAGATTTGTGCATCGAATTGGAAACGATAAAGGGGCGGCCGAGGCCGCCCCTTTATGACTCCGTTGACTAGAAGTCCATGTCCCCTGGACCGCCGGCAGGAGCCGCGCCCTTGGGTTCTGGCTTGTCCGCGACAACGCATTCGGTCGTCAAGAACAGGCCAGCGATTGATGCTGCGTTGAGCAAGGCCGAACGTGTCACCTTGGCAGGATCAATGATGCCCGCCTTGATGAGGTCGACGTATTCGCCAGTGGCCGCATTGAGACCAAATCCTGGCTCAAGGTTGCGCACCTTCTCAACAACGACGCCGCCTTCGAGACCAGCGTTGATGGCGATCTGCTTCAACGGCGCTTCGATGGCGACGCGAACAATCGCAGCGCCAGTCGCTTCGTCACCGGTGAGGTTGAGCTTTGCGAATGCACCTTCGGCGGCCTGAATCAACGCAACGCCGCCGCCAGCGACGATGCCTTCTTCAACTGCAGCCTTCGCGTTGCGAACTGCGTCCTCGATGCGGTGCTTGCGTTCCTTGAGTTCAACTTCAGTTGCCGCGCCAGCCTTGATCACTGCAACACCGCCGGCCAACTTGGCCAAACGCTCTTGCAACTTCTCGCGGTCATAGTCGCTGTCTGACTTTTCGATTTCTGCGCGAATCTGGTTGACGCGACCAGCAATCTGATCTGCATCGCCAGCGCCAGTAACGATGGTCGTTTCGTCCTTGGTGACAACAACTTTGTGCGCACGGCCGAGCAGTTCAAGGCCAGTGTTTTCAAGCTTGAGGCCAACTTCTTCGCTGATGACCTGGCCACCGGTGAGGATGGCGATGTCCTGAAGCATTGCCTTGCGGCGATCACCAAAGCCAGGAGCTTTGACTGCGACCGCACGGAAAATGCCGCGAATCTTGTTCACGACGAGAGTCGCAAGAGCTTCGCCTTCAAGATCTTCAGCAATGATGAAGAGCGGCTTACCCGACTGCATGACGCGCTCGAGGATAGGGAGCAAGTCCTTGATGGCGCTGATCTTCTGGTTTGCCAAAAGGATGTACGGATCTTCAAGCACTGCTTCCATGCGCTCTGGATCGGTGACGAAGTATGGCGAGATGTAGCCCTTGTCGAAGCGCATACCTTCAGTGAGTTCAAGCTCGATACCGAAAGTGTTGCTTTCTTCGACGGTGATGACGCCTTCTTTGCCGACCTTGTCCATTGCTTCAGCAATCTTCTCGCCGATAACAGTGTCAGCGGCAGAGATCGATGCAGTTGCAGCAATTTGTTCTTTGCTCTCGACTGGCTTTGCCATCGCGAGCAATTCAGCACTGAGTGCTTCAACTGCGGCTTCGATGCCCTTCTTCAGAGACATCGGGTTTGCACCGGCGGCCACGTTGCGAAGACCTTCGCGAACGAGTGCCTGTGCAAGAACGGTTGCGGTGGTCGTGCCATCGCCAGCGACGTCGTCAGTCTTCTTGGCGACTTCCTTGACGAGCTCCGCGCCGATTTTCTCGTACGGATCTTCAAGTTCAATTTCTTTTGCAATCGAGACACCGTCGTTGGTGATGGTGGGAGCGCCCCACTTCTTCTCCAACACGACGTTGCGACCCTTAGGGCCGAGCGTGACTTTGACGGCATCTGCGAGAACGTTCATTCCGCGCTCAAGTGCGCGGCGAGCTTCTTCGTCGAATGCGATGATTTTTGCCATCGGTACTGGTCCTCCAGAACGAGTGGTGGTGACATCTTGAGCATCCACAGCCCGCGACGGCCGAACACATCTGAATTTCGCCCTTCTGAAATTCGGACATATTCCCGTGGATTGCTCCTCTGGGCTGCGAGTTATCACTCTCAGCCCGAGAGTGCTAACGCAATTCTTGGCACTCTCCCCCCGAGAGTGCAAATCGAGAGTCCCCATCGTGACCAATCTCTGAGGAGACTCACAGGAAATGGGTGCGAGAATTGGCCCCTATTCCGAGGGGTCTCATGTTTCGCAAAGTCCTGGTCATCACCACCGCCAGCCTGCTCGCCGCGGCGACGCTCGTGCCTGCTGCATCTGCTGTTGGCGCTCGGACCATCTGGGTCGTCGACAACGGGACCTACAAGCTTCAGGTCACCAACGACCCAACTACAGCGACCGGCTGCCCCACGACACCCGGAAACTTGGCTACGTACGCTGGCGAAACGGGCCTGCGCACGGCGGTTAATTCAGCCCAAGCTGGTGACTCGATCATCATCTGCAACAACGGCTCCCAGACTCGAGCGACCTTCGACTTGAGCACCTTGGCAGTCACAGGTGATCCGAACGCTCGCACACTTCAGGCGACCGTGCCTTTGAGCATCACCGGTCAGACCAATGTCACGGCACTTCGCCCATTGATTTCAGGTGGCACTCTCGTTCGACCATTCATCATTGCTGCTGGCGTGACCGACACTGTGAGCATCACGGGCGTCACGATTGCGAACGGTGTTGCGGCTGGAGCAGGCGACAACTGCGCTGCAGCCGGCGCATGCGGTGGCGCCATCAAAGTCGCCTCGGGACAACTACAACTTTCAAAGTCTGTCGTCCGCGACAACCTCGCGGGTGGATCGGGCGCAGGCATCGCAGTCACCGCAGCCTCCGGTGCTTCAGTAGCAATCGAATCGAGCAGCTTCATTAGCAATGCTGCACACACCAACGGTGGCGCGATCTTCAACGCTGGCAACAACACGATCACTGTCACCAACACAACGTTCAACAACAACGCAGCAAGCACTGGCGCGGGCGCCGTCGCTTTCGACGCGACTGGCACCACCGCACTCAACTACATCACAGCAGTCGACAACTACGGCGCGGGCTCGGTGATCTCGGGTAACCGAATCACAGTTCGCAACTCAGTGCTTGCACAGAAATCTCATCAGACACCTGTGTGCGACAACACCGTGAGCATGGGATTTGGAAACCTCGTCACGAGTCTGGGCTGCAGTGGCGTCAGCGCCTTTACTGCCGGGGCCGGCGCAACAACGAGTGGTTATGTGACCTACAGCCAATTGCGCATTGGTCGGCTATTCATTCCAGCTAACGTCGGTATCCCGCACTTCCGACTTCTCACCGGAAGCGCTGCAATCGATTACATCGCAACCGATGTGAATTCTCTGAACAAAGACCAAATGGGTAATGCTCGCCCTGCGGCGGATGCGGCATTCCTGCCGAACAATGACGCTGGAGCGGTCGAGAAGTCAGCGGCCGCGAATGTTCGGCCGGCGGTTGCATTGTTGACATATCCAGACGCCGTCGATCTCAACGCCTACGACACCACAGCGCTCGTGCCAAGCGTGTTCGCAGAATTTACGAGTGCATCGGCTTCGTATAGCTCACTCACTCCAGACGTGTGTACGACCGATGGCAATGGCTTGATGCTGTTGAAGGCCATCGGCACCTGCACTGTCGAGACATACGTCCCAGACAGCACCGTCTCAGGTACCTACTTCGAAGAATTCTTTTCCACCACATCGTTCACGGTCTACGTGCCACATGCTCCATCAATTCCGACCAACATGTTTATCGTCACCAAGATGACGTCGCTGAAGATCACCTTCAGTCCGCCAGCCGATAACGGTGGCAGCGTCATCACCAAATACTTCATCCAGGTCAAAGCAAAGTCGAGCCCTACGGGCAAGACGGTTGAATGCGTCGCAAATCCATGCGTGGTGACGGGACTGCTTTCTGATACTGAGTACAGCGTCAACATCGTGGTGCGTAATCGCGACGGCTTTGTGGGCACCTACCCCATCGCAAACAGTTTGAAAACGGCGGCAACCGTTGCACCGACGAGTCCCCGCGCAGCGAGTCTCAAACTTGGCTCCAAGCAAGTCACGGTCAAGTGGACGGGACCGCGTTCCGCTGGCCAAACCAAACTGCTCTTCTACGTTGTGCGCATTTACAAGACAACGAACCTGAATGTGCCTTTTAAAGAAGTCACAGTTGCTGCGAACAAGTCATTCGGCACGGTCAAAGGATTGACGACTGGCACCAAGTATGTGGCGAAGGTCTTCGCTTACAACTCAGGCGGCGCATCGGCACCGACACCAAACCTGTCGTTCGTCGCGCGCTAAACCGCGCTATTGCGGGCTTGCGGGGTACTGCAAGTTGAATGGCCCGGCCCAGGCGTCGACACCTGGCTCCACTTCATTCGTGCTTCCAGTGCGCAGTTGAAGCCGCAGCATCGCTTTCGACAGACTAGTGAAGCAGTTCGCCTGCAACACGATGCGAAGTCGTCCAGCCTCAGTCATCTGAAGTCTCGGAAGGCAAGCTTGTGGCACAGACTGTCCATTGATTCCAGTAACAGTCATCAGGTTGCCCGCGGGAGAAAAGCAATCTACGGAATTCGCGGTGTAGCTAATCTTGAGAGCCGTAGCCACACGGACACCCTCGCTGGCACGAATACTGAGCGTTAGAGCTGGCGCGGCGTTGATGTTGGCTAAATCTCTCCATGCACATACATCGCCTGACCAGCTGGTACGCGATGAGACATCCAGTACGAAGTCATCTCCGCTCTGAGACGGCGCGAGTGCATACGCATCTAAAGACTGCAGATCTCCAACGCCCGCGATTGCACCTTCGGTTCCAAAGACAGCTCGCTGAGAAATGAAGCCGCGTTCGTCGGCCCACACACCAGTGCTGACTGGCAGTTGGTTTTGGCCGCTGCCAAAGTACAAAGCGGTTGAGTAATCCACCGCTGCGTTCGCGCGCGCTTCGGTATTCAGTGCCTGGATCTTGGCAATCCACGGACCGAACCAACTCGTGCGAGTGAAAACTCTCGGCGTTCTGGTGGTGCACGACTTCAGAGATCCATACGACGCGATGCCCATGAGAACTTGTTTGCCGTTAACAGTGCCTACAAGCGGAGAACCTGAATCGAGATTGCAGGCACCGGTAAATGAGCGATTCGCATTGAGACGGCCGGCCGCAAACTGCGTTCGGAAAGTGAAGTCGCCGAAATACTGTTTGGCGATCTTCGACATGTCGAACTGCACAGCTCGTCGCAGCATGGTCGGCAGTTTCTTGCGCTCGTTTTCACCCCAGCCATAAAGCACTGATGGCTTTCGCAAGAGATAAGTGACTTCTTGGTTTGTCGCAACTCTGAGGTACTTCGCGATAGTGATCGGTTCGTACAAGTCAATAATCGCTAGATCGAAGAGATAACTGCCGATGCGGTATCGCGGGTAGTAGGTCACCGTGCGAGCTTGGGCAACCGTGCCACGACTCGACGCGTAGCGCTGTCCAAGCACAACAGAGAAGTTGGTATCGGAGAGCGAATCCATACAGTGCGCCGCTGTAATGACGGTGTAGGCGTCGATGAGTGCGCCACCGCATGCGTAGCCATCAGCAAGGCGATCCAAATTCGAATCTGTTCGCCAGAGCGACACCATCCACGGCGCTTCGTCTGGCAAGACACTGACTTTGTCAGCGTTAGTAATGGCAGAGGCGTACTGCGGAACGAGTAACGCGAAGAGAAGTGCCACCAGCACAGCCCAACGTCCGCGTCCCAAGCCCCTATTCACTGCCACAAAGTAACAAGGCGGTTGTATCTCTCGATACAACCGCCCTGCTTGCGTTCGGTACGACGTCAGCTTGCGTGGCGAACGTTGCCAGCCTGAGGACCCTTAGGGCCTTCGACGATTTCGAACTCAACGCGCTGATCCTGATCAAGCACACGGAAGCCATCCATCTGGATAGCAGTGTGGTGAACAAAGACGTCGCGTTCGGTTCCATCAACAGAAATAAAGCCGAAGCCCTTTTCTGAGTTGAACCACTTAACCGTGCCGGTCATGGTTGACATGACATTCCTTAATTGTTGCGGGATGCCGATTGCCTCGTTTGAAGAACTCGGGTCGTTCGTAGTGCCATCCCACATCACGTCTTACGCCAAGCAGGGGGTGTTCAGATTGACCGTGTGCGAGTGTATGGCACGAATGCCCCCTAAGGGGAAGTGCTTTTCTGATATCCGCCTTCGGCTAACCCTGCCCTGACCTCAAATGGGTTAAAAGACCAGTAATCCCGGCAACGAAGGTACGAATATGCACAGCACAGCCAATAAAGCGGGAAATAGGGAAAACCGAGAACAAATGGGTACTGGCGCGAATGAGCCGCCTCGTGCTGCATGAGCGCCACAGGAATGTCGTCGAGTGACTGCCACTGCAGGGCGCGGACAACCACGATGTCCCCGAAAGTCATCGCTGCGGCTGGCGGCCACGGAATCTTGCAGCCGATAAAGACCAGCAGCCCGAAACGTGGATCCCAGACAGCACGCCCTCGTGACAACACCCCCACCAAGACACCAAAAAGATTGATGCCAGTGAGGGTGTTGATGAGCAAGCGGACGTGGTGCCGCCGAGGCATTAGCGATTCATTCCCAATCGGCGGGCACTGCGCTGCTTCTGGCGCTCAGCACGCATGCGACGAAGTCGCTTGACGAGCATCGGATCGAACTCAAGAGCTTCTTCGGTGTCGATGAGGGCGTTGAGCACCTGGTAGTAGCGAGTCGCGCTCATGTCGAAAAGTTCGCGAATTGCGTTCTCTTTGGCTCCAGCGTATTTCCACCACTGGCGCTCAAATTCAAGGAGCAGACGGTCCCGCTCGGAAAGGCTCGAGCCCGAGTTTGGCTGCACTTGAGCATTAAGTTC
>JAFMIT010000184.1 GCA_017853815.1 Actinomycetota bacterium | reverse complement strand
AGATCGCTGAGATGCAACACTCGAATATCGCGCGCGCCGGCTGGCAGAACTGGGATGGTGAACTCGCGCAAGGTGTACGCCCGCGCTTCATATCCAGCGCTGTACGCCAAGCCGCCAACCGCGGTCGCGGCCACACCTGTGACCCAAGTCCCGAGCGGCTCCATGGGCATATCGTGGCAGTATTCACCACATGAGCGAACTCAAAGCCACTCTTCAAGCAGATTTGACCGCAGCGACCAAGGCCGCCGACAAAGTCACCCTCGGCACGCTACGTATGGCACTGGCTGCCATCACGACCGAGGAAGTCTCAGGCAAAGAAGCACGTGAACTGAGCGATACAGAAGTCATCGCAGTGCTGGGCAAAGAAGCAAAGAAGCGCCGTGAATCCATCGAGGCGTACAACGCTGCGAACCGCGGCGATCTCGCCGACATCGAAGCAGCAGAATTGGCAGTGCTTGAGAAGTACCTTCCAGCTGCGCTCAGTGAATCCGAAATTGCAGACATCATCTCCAAAGCGGTCGCCGACGCAACGGCTCAGGGCCTTGAAGGCATGAAGGCGATGGGTGCTGTCATGAAGATTGTCACCCCTCAGGTGACCGGCCGGGCTGACGGCGGCGCTGTCGCTGCTGCCGTCAAGAGCGCTCTCGGCGCATAACGTCACTATGGCTGCTGAAATTCTGTGGCGGGGACGGCTCACTAACCCGGCCCTCCAATGGGGTGTCACCGCACTCATCGCGGTTCTCACCATGCTCGGGATTTATGGAAACCAATTTGCCGCACCCGAGAAACAAATGCGCGGCAACGATGTTGTCTGGTTCACCCTTCTCATGGTCCTCGTGGTGGCCATCATCACGCAGTTCAGCACTCTGATTACCGAAGTTCGTCGCGACGGTTTCTACGTGCAGTTCGGTATCGCAGGAATATTCCGCCGAAAAATCGCGTGGGAAAACGTGGCAAAAGTCGAACTCATCATGGTGCGCCCAACCGAATGGGGCGGCTGGGGCTATCGCTGGGTTCCTTGGCGCAAGGGCACTGCTGCAGTGTTGCGTAAAGGACCTGGCCTGAGATTTGATTTTGCTAACGGCAAAGTTTTTGTTGTCACCATCGATGATGCGGAAAATGCACTGGCGGCAATCCGTCGCGTATTGGACGAACTGCCGCCAGCGTAAGCGGTGGACCGATTAAGCCTTCAGGTCGGCGACTACGAGCTCTGCAATTTGGACGGCATTGAGTGCTGCACCTTTGCGGAGGTTGTCGTTGCTGACGAACAGCACGAGGCCCTTGCCGTCATCAACCGATTGGTCTGCGCGGACACGACCAACGAACGATGGATCTTTGCCGGCTGCCTCAAGTGGAGTCGGAACATCAACCACAGCGACGCCTGGTGCATCAGCCAAGAGTGCGGTGGCTTCCTCGACGGAAATGGCCTTTTCGAACTCCGCATTTATCGACAGCGAGTGGCCGGTGAACACCGGAACACGAACGCACGTGCCAGAAACCTTGAGGTTCGGGATGCCGAGAATCTTGCGTGATTCGTTGCGCAACTTCTGCTCTTCGTCAGTTTCGAGCGAACCGTCACTAGCAATTGAGCCAGCGAGTGGGATGACGTCGAAAGCGATGTTGGCAACGTACTTCTGCGGCGCAGGGAATCTCACCGACGAGCCATCATGCGCGAGTGCCGCGATGTCTTGTGTCACTGCCTCGCGGACTTGCGACTCAAGCTCCTGCACACCTGCGAGGCCAGAACCAGACACAGCCTGGTACGACGACACCACGAGTCGCTTGAGACCGGCAGCTTCGTGCAAGGGACGCAACACTGGCATCGCAGCCATGGTGGTGCAGTTGGGATTGGCAATAATGCCTTTACGGGCGTTCTTGATTTCAGCTGGATTCACTTCGCTGACCACGAGCGGCACGTCTGGATCCAGACGCCACGCAGAAGAGTTATCGATGACGATTGCGCCTGCAGCGGCGTATTTCGGTGCGAGTGCCTTCGAAGTCGCGCCACCTGCTGAGAAGAGTGCAATGTCTAGACCCGTGAGGTCCGCAGTTTCTGCGTCTTCTACAACGATTTGTTCGCCGCGAAATGGCAGCGTTGAACCAGCACTGCGCGATGATGCGAAGAAGCGCACCTGATCGGCTGGAAAGTTTCGCTCTTCAAGAAGAGCGCGCATGACGCCGCCGACCTGACCGGTGGCGCCTACAACTGCAACAGTAATTTTCTTTGACATCGCTTTACCTATCGACCCGTGCCGCCGTAGACGACTGCTTCGTTGTCATTGTCATCAAGACCGAACGCGGTGTGCACCGCACGCACTGCCTTGTCGAGATCTTCGCCACGTACGACGACAGAAATGCGGATTTCTGACGTGGTAATCATCTCGATGTTGACGTTGGCTTCTGCGAGTGCAGCAAAAAGAGTGGCAGACACACCTGGGTGCGAGCGCATGCCAGCGCCGATGAGCGAGAGCTTGCCGATGCTGTCATCAAACAGCACTTTCTGGAATCCGATTTCTTTTTCAACGCGCTGCAAAGCTGCGGTTGCGGTTGGACCCTCCGCCGTAGGCAACGTGAACGAGATATCGGTCAAGCCAGTCGCGGCTGCCGACACGTTCTGCACGATCATGTCGATGTTGACGTGCGCATCCGCGATGGTCTGGAAGATTGCGGCGGCGACACCTGGTCGGTCGGGAACGCCAACAACAGTGATTTTTGCTTCGCTGCGGTCGTGTGCAACGCCAGCGATGATTGGTTGTTCCATGTCG
>JAFMIT010000044.1 GCA_017853815.1 Actinomycetota bacterium | reverse complement strand
GAGCACCTTCTCTTCAAAGGAACGCCGAGCCGAGCTGCAATTGATATCTCTGCATCGATAGATGCAGTCGGTGGAGAGATGAATGCCTTCACCTCGAAGGAATACACCTGTTACTACGCACGCGTGCTCGACACTGACACGGCACTCGCCGTGGACGTGCTGGCAGACATGGTGACGAATTCGCTCATCACTCCAGCGGACTTCGCACAAGAGCGAGACGTGATTCTCGAAGAAATCGCGATGCGCGATGACGACCATGCTGACAGCGCTCACGAAGCATTCGCTGAAGGCATGTTCGGTGATTCCGATTTAGGCCGTCCGATTCTCGGCACCGTCAAGACAATTCGTCAGGCGCAGCGCGACTCTGTGTGGAAGTTCTACCGCAAGCACTACACGCCTAATCGGCTCGTGATTGCTGCTGCGGGAGCTGTGGACCATGCAGAAGTAGTTCGCATGGTCAAGAAATCCTTTAAGCATGTGATCGGTGGTACCGCACTGCCTGTGGAGCGTCGCAAGATCCGGGCTTCGCGGGTATCTGGCACGCCGTTGAATGTGGTGAAACGCAGCACCGAACAATCGCACGTCATCTGGGGTGTCCCCGGTTTCGCGCGTGGTGATGATCGCCGTTTCGCGCTCGGTGTCCTCAACAGCGTGCTCGGCGGCGGAATGTCGTCGCGACTGTTTCAAGAAGTTCGTGAAAAGCGCGGCCTTGCGTACAGCGTGTATTCATTCGTTCAGTCTTTTGCTGATACAGGTTATGTTGGCGTGTACACGGGTTCCATTCCGAACAAGGCCGGCATGGCGCTCGAAGTCATCCGTGAAACCCTCGACGATGTGTCCCTCAACGGGCTTACCGACGCAGAGATCGCGCGAGGCAAAGGCCAGCTACGTGGTGCGATTGTGCTCGGGCAAGAAGACACAGGTTCGAGAATGACGCGCATCGCCAAAGCTGAACTTGTCAGCGGAGAACTTCCCTCGGTGAACCAAACGTTGGACCTCATCAACGCAGTTTCTGCGGAAGATGTCCACGCAGTAGCGCGTCATTTGTTCTCTCAGAAGCCTATTGTTGGCGTCGTTGGCCCTTATCAGGGCAAGCGCGACTTCATTGCGAAGACTTCACCGAAAGGTCACTGACAATGTTCAATGTAGGTGTTCTCGGCTCGAAAGGCCGCATGGGTTCAGAGGTGTGCAAAGCCGTTGAGGCAGCCGCGGATATGAATCTTGCGTGTGGCATCGACATGGGAGACCCAGTGTTTACGTTGGCGTCAGAAGGCGCAAACATCGTCGTCGATTTCACACATCCTGAAGTCGTGATGCAAAACCTCGAGTGGTGCATCAAGAATGGGATTCATGCGGTGGTCGGCACCACTGGATTTACTGAAGATCGGCTTGAGCAAGTGCGCCAGTGGTGTGCCGACGCTCCAGGGGTAGGCGTTCTCATTGCGCCAAACTTCGGAATCGGCGCCATTCTGATGATGCGCTTCGCCGCTCAAGCGGCACGATTCTTCGAGTCGGCCGAAATTGTTGAGCTTCACCATCCAAACAAAGCAGATGCACCTTCGGGCACCGCGCGACATACGGCCGAAGCAATCGCAGCTGCTCGCGCAGCCGCAGGACTAAGCGCACAGCCAGATGCGACGAAGGCTGAAGCATCGATCCCAGGTGCTCGTGGCGCCGATGTGTCTGGCATTCCAGTTCACGCGGTTCGCCTTCGCGGACTGATTGCCCACCAGGAAGTTCTCTTCGGCCACGAAGGTGAGATCTTCACGATTCGCCATGACTCGATGGACCGCGCGTCATTTATGCCGGGAGTTCTCGAAGGAATTCGTGGTGTCCAGTCTCACCCTGGCCTGACGGTCGGACTTGATCACTATCTCGGCCTGAACTAATGCGGGCCAAGCTTTTCGCTGCTGCTATCACTGCGGCAAGCTTTGGCTATCTGTTGATCAGTCTCGGAAGAGTCGAACAATTCCTTCAAACCGGCAACTGGCTTGGACTCACGTTCGCTGGAGCCATCGTCGGTGTTGTGGCTGTCTCTGCGATTCTCATCGTGAGAGAAATTCGATTTGGCCAATCAATGGCGGCAATGGCAAGCGAACTCGAGAACTCAGGCGAGTTGCCCGCAGATGACCTGCCCAGGACTGCAGCCGGACGCATCGAGCGCGATGCAGCCGACCAGCGCTTCGAGGAATACAAGTCGGCCGTTGAGCTAGACGACAAGCGCTGGCAAAACTGGTATCGCCTGGCCATTGCCTACGATGATGCTCGCGACCGGCGTCGTGCACGTGCCGCCATGCGCACGGCCGAGAAACTTTTTCGAGCGAACTAGATCCATACTCCGAAGTGCCGTCCAACGGCTGTGACGAGCGCGGCACTGAACACGACCACAATGAATGGCGCTCTTCGCATGAGGAGCAGCACCGCGACACTTGCGCCGATGATGCGACCATCGAGAACAATCGCTTGCCCGTCTGCGAAGGTCTGCACCGCGATGAGGCCGGTGAGCAATCCAATGGGCAGCAGGCGCGCCACCTGGTTGAAGTGCGGATGTTGGGTGAACCGATCGGGGACAAAGTAGCCAGCCAACTTGAACGCGTACGTCCCAGCGGTGGCGACAAGCACAGGAATCCACAAGTTCATGAGGTCACCGACGGCTTGCTGGTGAGTCCAATCACCAATGCGACGGCTCCGGCTAGGAGGATCGGCAATCCTGGGCGCACGAAACTGATCGCTGCAAGCCCGACGAGGAATGCGAGCGCGGCAGTCCGACGTTCGAGAGGCCCTTGGAACTGCGGCCACACGAGCGCCACAAAGCCGGCCGCAATTGCCGCGTCGAGACCGAAAACTTTCGGGTCGCCAGCACCGCTCGCAGCGACAGCGCCTATCAACGTGGCTGCGTTCCAAAACACAAACACGCTGATACCGGTAGCCCAGAACGCATAGCGCCCACCGACAGCTTCGTCAGGACCCTTCTCATGAGCGAGTCCCATCGCCGTTGACTCATCAATGGTGAGTTGGGCGGCAATGAGTTTGCTTGCTCCCACGGGTCTCACAAGTGAGCTCATGCGCAAGGCATAAGGGAAGTTTCGAAAGCCAAGTAGCAGTGCGGCGGCAATAGCGGAGAGCGCGGAACCGCCAGCGCCGAGCACGCCTACCAAAGCGAACTGCGAGGCACCTGTGAACATCAGCGAAGAAAGCGCCTGGGTTTGCCAGATATCGAGTCCGCTCGTCACTCCAAGTGCACCGAAGGAAACTCCGTACGAAGCAACGCCAAGGCCAATACCGACAGCATCGCGCAAGATGGCGGTTTTGGATGTGGGTGGTTGCACACGGGGAGGTTAGCGGGAGTGCATCTCCGAGAGGGTCAGCCGGTAGCCCACGCCGCGGACAGGACTTGCGATCCGCGGGCCGCCAGCGGCACGCACCTTGTTGCGCAGTCTCGACAAGTGGGTCTCGAGAACGTGTGGATCGCCGTACCAGGAGCCCCAGACGCGATCAATCAGTTCTCGGCGATGGACTACCCGATGCGCATTAGTCATCAGCACATTCATGACATCGAACTCGGTTCGCGTCAGATTCAAACTCTTTCCGCGGAAGGTGGCTACGCGAGTGTCGGCGTGGATCTGGAAGTCGCCGTGAATGACAGGGAAGCTGTTGTTCTGGCTGGCACGAAGTCGCTTCAGGTGCTGGTCGGTCCGAGTGAGCAGCACGCGCATGCCTCGACTTTGCAGGACATAGTCGACGGCTCCGCCGGTTAAGCAATTGATTTCCTGCATCTCATCGGATTGGGCATTGGCCACAATGATTGGAGTGGCGGTAAACGCGCGAGTGAATTGGCACCACTGCAAGGCGGGGGAGTTCAAGCCGTCTGCGGCCAAGATGACTGCGTCGGGCTGAAGTTCATGCAAAAGGTTCGGTACCAGCGAGGCTTCTTCGCAGACGGTCACCTCATAGCCGAACTGCTCAAACGCATATTGGATTGTGCGGCCAGGAGCTGCTGACTCACTGATGACAAGAATTTTGTTGATCATTTTTCCCCCTTGGGAGCTAGTGGATTGAGCGGCGGACTTTCCTTAAGTAATGTCTTGTGTAGTTCTCTTTGTTCTTTCGATATAGCAACTTTTTGATGAAACTGCCTGCAAGTTGGCCTGGCGAACTAGTGCGCTGGGACAGGCTCAACACGCATGTGCCGCTTGCCGCCGGGCAAACCGATGGCCTTGGGTAGGCTTGCCCTCTATGGAGGACCACGTGACTGCCGAGCCAATTCGATTCCGAAGCGACGTTTCCGTCGAACTTATCAAGGCAGCCGCCTCCGATGCAGATGTCATCTGGGCAGCCCGGGTCTCGACCAAAGGCGAGCAATCACTCGATGACGTCGCCACGGACCCAGAGCGCTCTCGTGGACTCATCAACTACTTGATGCGAGATCGTCACGGTTCGCCGTTTGAGCACTCCACCATGACCTTTTTCGTCCAGGCGCCAATCTTCATGTGGCGAGAGCATTTCCGTCATCGAATCGCTTCGTACAACGAAGAAAGCGGTCGCTACAAAGTTCTCGAACCGGTTTTTTACACACCTGGCCCCGAACGCAAGCTGATCCAGATCGGAAAGGCCGGAGCTTACGAATTCGTTGACGGCACGCCGGAACAGTTCGCCGTGGTGACGGAACAAACCAAGCACGCCTGTGAGACTGCCTATGCGGCTTATCAGACAATGTTGGATGCAGGGATCGCACGCGAAGTTGCTCGCATTGTCTTGCCTGTCACGATTTACTCCAGCGCCTACGTAACAATGAACGCGCGCGCAATGATGAACTTCCTGTCTCTACGTACCAAGAGTGACGACAGCCATTTCCCTTCGTTCCCACAGCGCGAAATCGAAATGGTGGCCGAAAAGTACGAAGCCGAGTGGGCAAAACTGATGCCGCTAACGCACGCCGCGTTTGTGGCTAACGGTCGAGTAGCCCCGTAATTAATCGAGGATTTGTCATGGCACCAGCAGGAACTGCGCAACAGCCATTCGGAACAATGCTGACCGCAATGGTCACGCCGTTCAAAGCCAACCTTGAGGTTGACTACGACGCTGCCGCGGCCCTCGCCGTCGACTTGGTGAAGCTGGGCAATGATGGCCTCATCATCAATGGCACAACTGGCGAGGCGCCAACCACGATGCCCGAAGAAAAAGCTCAGCTGGTCCGAGTCGTACGAGAAGCGGTCGGTGACAACATCCATGTCGTGGCGGGAATTGGCAACAACGACACTGCGGATTCTGTTCAGCACGCGAAGGATGCCCAAAAAGCTGGTGCCAACGGTCTGCTCGCAGTTTGCCCCTACTACAACAAGCCTCCACAGAGCGGTGTGATTGCGCACTTCCATGCAATTGCAGATGCAACTGATCTCGGTGTCATGGTGTACGACATTCCTGGTCGTGCTGGAATCCAAATCACCACGGAGTCGCTCATCAAGCTGGCCGAGCATCCTCGGATTGTCGCCAACAAAGACGCCAAAGGCGATCCGTTCGCAGCTACTCAAGTCATGCATGCTTCCGGCCTGCCGTATTACTCGGGTGATGACGGCCTCAATCTGGCACTGCTCGCTGTGGGCGCCGTCGGTTTTGTCAGTGTCACCGGGCACATCGTCGCGGACCGCTTTCAAGCAATGGCCGCGGCATTTCGTGCCGGCGACGTTGCAACCGCCACCAAAATCAACCTCGACATGGTGCCTGTCACCACGGGCATCATGAATCGCGTTGGTGGGGCCATCATGACCAAAGCCGCACTTGACTTGTTGGGACGGCCAGGCGGTGGAGCGATGCGCCTGCCACTAGTCGTTGCTGATGAAGCTCAACGTGAACAGCTTCGAATCGATTTGCGGGCGGGCGGCTTCGACCTGTGACGCAGGTGCACACAGATCTCGTCACGCCACCAGCGCTGGAGCCAGGCACTCTTCGAATTGTTGCGCTTGGCGGCCTCGGCGAAATCGGCCGCAACATGGCCACTTTCGAAATTGATGGCGAGATTCTTATCGTCGACTGTGGAGTGCTTTTCCCTGAAGAGTCTCAACCTGGCGTCGACTTAATTCTTCCTGACTTTAATTATCTTGAAGATCGATGGGACAAAATCGTCGGTGTTGTCCTGACGCACGGCCACGAAGATCACATCGGCGGTGTTCCGTATCTTTTGCGCAATCGCCAAGACATTCCTCTGTTCGGCACCAAACTCACGTTGGCCTTTGTTCAGTCGAAACTCCAAGAACATCGAATGAATGCCACGTTGAACGTTGTCAAAGAAGGTCAGACTCTCACCATCGGAAACTTCACGTTGGAGTTCGTGGCAGTCAACCACTCGATTCCAGACGCGATGGCGGTTGCTATCAAGACGGCTGGTGGCACGGTTTTGCATACGGGCGATTTCAAAATGGATCAGCTGCCACTCGACAGGCGAATCACTGACCTCAACACGTTTGGTCGCCTCGGTGACGAAGGGGTCGATCTCTTCATGGTTGATTCAACCAACGCTGAAGTTCCAGGTTTTGTCCCCAGCGAACGCGACATCATCCCGGTCTTGGATCGAGTGTTTTCGCGGGCTCCAGGACGCATCGTGGTGGCATCGTTTGCATCTCACGTCCATCGCATTCAACAAGTCATTGACCTAGCGGTTGCTCACGGCCGACAAGTGGCGTTCATTGGGCGCTCTATGGTCCGCAACATGAACACCGCGAAAGAACTTGGATATTTAACAATTCCAAACGGTGTGCTCGTCTCCAACGATGACATCGAGCAACTTCCGTCCAGCCGAGTAGTGCTTGTGAGTACCGGTTCTCAAGGTGAACCAATGGCAGCTCTCTCGCGGATGGCGAATCGCGACCACAAGATTTCGATCAATTCTGAAGACACAGTGGTGTTGGCATCATCCTTGATTCCGGGCAACGAGAACTCTGTAAACCGAGTGATCAACGGCCTGATGCGTCTCGGTGCGTCCGTAGTGCACAAGGGCAACGCGCTAGTGCATGTGTCTGGCCACGCCGCTGCGGGCGAGTTGCTGTATGCCTACAACATCGTCAAGCCAAAGAACGTGATGCCAGTGCATGGTGAAGCACGTCATCTGGTTGCGAACGCACGGCTGGCTGTGTCGACAGGGATTAGTGCCGAGCGAGTGCTTATCACCGAAGACGGTCACGTCGTCGATGTCCGGGATGGCGTTGCGCGAGTCGTCGGCGCGGTTCCTTGCGGTTATGTCTACGTCGACGGAGCTTCTGTCGGAGACATCTCCGAGGCGTCTCTCAAAGATCGTCGCATCTTGGGTGAGGAAGGCTTCATCTCCTGTGTCGTGGCAGTCGACATTGTTGAATCCAAAGTTGTCGCTGGGCCCGAAATTCATGCTCGCGGCTTCGCTGAAGACGACTCAATATTTGATCCGCTGCTTCCGCTCGTCAGCCAAGGTTTAGAACTCGCACTGCGCGACGGTGTGTCCGATATTCACCAATTGCAGCAACTGGTCCGACGGATTGTGGGCAAGTGGGTGGCTGACGCTCATCGCCGTAAGCCAATGATCGTGCCCGTCGTGGTTGAGGCGTAATCGACTCACAGCGCGCTCAGAGGTGGGCAACGAAGCGGCGACACGCCCCCTCAACGCCCCGTTTAGGTCAGTCTGCGCAATTACCCTGCGCTCATGGCAAGTCGTAATTCTTCCCCTACGCGTGCCCGAACTCAGTCGTCCCGTTCGAGCGCTCGCCCTTCTGCGCGCTCAAAGTCGTCCGCCGCACGCCCCTCAGAACGAGCTCGGTCTCGCACGACCTCTAGTTCAGCGAGCTCGCGCACTCCCGCGCCTCGTCGCCGGTTCCTTAGCGCCATCTTCGGGCTGGTCTCGAAAATCTGGGTCGGAATCGGCCACGGTCTTGGGGGAGTGGTTCGCAGTTTTGGCGAAAGCGCCAAAGGTCTCGATCCTGAGCATCGCCGCGACGGCTTAGGTCTCGCGCTCGTCGCACTTTCAGCAATCTCTGCGGCTGGCATCTGGTGGCATGTCGACGGGTGGCTTGCGCACGCGATTGCAGAAGCCCTCAAGTCAGTCTTTGGCGCGCCGCATGCAGCCATGCCTGTCCTGATTTTCCTTCTCGCCATTCGAGTACTTCGGCACCCTGAAGACTCGGCAAACACTGGTCGCGTTTCGATCGGTGGAAGCTTGGTTTTGCTGTCGGTAGTCGCGCTCTGGCATCTCGAAATGGGTCTGCCAGGTCCTGGTGACGGTGCGGCGAAGATGAACAATGCCGGCGGATTTTTTGGATGGCTACTGACTCAGCCCGTAGTGGCTGCAGGTTCGGCGTGGTTGGCGGTAGTCCTCTACGCCATCACCTTGCTCTTCGGTTTGTTGATTGTGACAAAGACTCCGCTGCGCCGCGTTCCACAAAGGCTGGGACTGACGGGACGTGAACCTCGCGAACCGCGCGACCGTCGCCGGCGGGATCGTCGACACCGCGCCGTCGATGTGAGTAGCAGTCCTGACCTTGATGAATACGAAGCCGATACTCCGTTTGAGCAGGTCCTCAAAGTTGAGGGGCATTCAACGGTTGCAAACGAACTCAAGCTGCTGGAACAAAACGATCCGACGCCTGTACCGACGGATGCTGACATCATCGATGAAATCGTGACGCCTCCGCCGCTCGAGCTCAGTGAACGCACCCGCCAGACCAGCGCGGTGGATCGCACTCAGGCCATTCCTGTCATCAATCCAGTGCGTGATACGACGCCTGACCTCAATGTTGACTCGGCTCTTCTCGAGTTGGTCCGAAAGCCAGCTGCCGCGGCAGCGGCGACGACACCTGTTGTCGGGCCTGTCGACCAGCTCCCACTCGAGCTGCCGTACAAACTTCCTGAACCAACTTTGTTGGCTCCGGGGGCAACGCCAAAGGTGAACTCCAAGGCAAACGAAGCCGTTCGCTCTGCGTTGATGGGCGTGTTTGAAGAGTTTGGCGTAGATGCGTCGGTTGTTGGGTTCCAGCGTGGGCCGACGGTGACTCGCTACGAGGTAGAACTCGGCCCTGGCGTCAAAGTTGAACGCATTACTCAGCTCGCCAAAAACATTTCGTATGCGGTTGCGTCTTCTGATGTTCGCATTCTGTCTCCAATTCCAGGTAAGTCCGCTGTTGGCGTCGAAATTCCAAACACCGATCGCGAGCTCGTGAGCCTGGGCGATGTCATGCGCAGCCATGTCGCGACGAGCGAACACCATCCTCTGACCGCGGGTATCGGCAAAGACGTTGAGGGCGGATTTGTTGTTGCGAACTTGGCCAAGATGCCCCACCTCTTGGTGGCTGGTGCCACCGGAGCAGGTAAGTCGTCGTGCATCAACTCGCTCATCACATCGATTCTGATGCGCTCAACCCCCGATGAAGTCCGCATGGTGTTGGTTGACCCTAAACGAGTTGAACTCGCTGCTTACGAAGGCGTTCCCCATCTGATCACACCGATCATCACCAACCCCAAAAAGGCTGCCGAAGCACTTCAATGGGTCGTCAAAGAGATGGACAATCGCTACGACGATCTCGCTGCTTTTGGTTTCCGCCACATTGACGATTTCAACAAAGCGGTCAAGGCTGGCAAAGTAAAGCTTCCGCCTGACAGCAAGCGCATTCTCAAGCCGTACCCATATCTGTTGGTGATTGTTGATGAGCTTGCCGATCTCATGATGGTGGCTCCTCGAGACGTCGAAGACAGCATCGTGCGTATTACGCAGTTGGCGAGAGCGGCTGGCATTCACTTGGTGCTCGCGACGCAGCGACCTTCGGTCGATGTTGTTACTGGCTTGATCAAGGCGAACGTCCCAAGCCGCTTCGCCTTTGCCACGTCGAGCGTGACCGACTCTCGAGTAATTCTCGACCAACCCGGCGCGGACAAGTTGATTGGCCAAGGCGATGGTTTGTTCTTGCCAATGGGCGCATCCAAGCCAATGCGAGTGCAGGGTGCTTTTGTCAGCGAGGCCGAAATTCGCAAAGTCGTGCAGCATTGCAAGGACCAAGCCGATCCTGAATACCGCGACGATGTGACGATCGCTGCCTCTGCCAAGCGGGGCGAGGTGGATAGCGATATCGGCGACGACCTTGACCTGCTGTTGCAGGCGGTTGAACTCGTCATTTCCACCCAATTTGGCTCCACCTCGATGCTGCAGCGCAAACTGAGAGTGGGGTTCGCCAAAGCTGGTCGCCTCATGGATTTGATGGAATCGCGAGGAATTGTGGGCCCGAGTGAGGGCGCCAAAGCCCGCGAAGTGCTTCTGAAGCCGGATGATTTGCCCGCCACGCTCGCTCTCCTGCGTGGTGAGTGAAAACTTTTCGATTTCCACTTTTGCGATGCGAGCCTAGACTCGTCCACCTAGTCCCGAAATAGGTGGTTTTATGTCAATAGGCGCTCGGCTGTCCAGCGCGCGTATTGGCCTAGGACTTTCCATTGCAGAAGTCTCGGCTAAGACCCGTCTTCGCGGTGGCATTATCGAGAATCTCGAATCTGACTACGTGACCTACGACGCCGAAGTCTTCGTTCGGGCGCACATCAAGGCAGTGGCGAATGTGGTCGGCGAGGATTACGAGTCACTCGTCATGCTCCTGCATCCAGCGGTGGAGGAAGAGCATCGACCTTCGCGCCGCTCTCGACGTCTCGACGCACTTGCCGGAGACGAGGCGGCGGAAACGCCCACGGATTCAGACCTGGATATTTTTGAAGTCGGCAAGCGCGATGCTCTGCCTCCGCAACGTTCCGGAAATCTACGCGCGTTGATTGTTGGTGTGCTCGCGCTTGGTCTCGTGCTGATGGCAGCGAGGTTTGCAGTCAGTTACTTCACGTCGACGGCCGAGCCATCGAATGAGCCGACCATTTCCGAAAGCATCAGCGTCGAGCCGACAGACGATCCCACGCAAGAGCCAACGGACTCAGCGACACCGACAGACAAGCCCACCGGTTCACAAACTAGTGACGTGACACTCACACTTCCAGTCGTAGGCACAGGTGACATCGTGGTTGAACTTCGCTGCGCTGGAGACTCGTGGGTGCTCGTCGAGACTGCAGCTGGCAAAGAACTTTTCCGCGGTGATGTTGCAGACGGTGAGAACTACGAATTCCGCGACACTGCAGGGCTCAAGATCACCGTTTCGAAGGCCGACAACATTAAATTCCGCGCTAATCGCGTATACGTCGGTCGCATTGGAACGGGCAAGAAGACTCAGACTTTTGATGACACCACGATTCCAGATCTGACGGGTAAGGCCTAGGCCGTAGTCTCCGCACGTGAATTCCCCGCAACGCGTCCACCTGCTCACCATGGGCTGTGCCCGCAATGAGACTGACAGCGATGAACTTGCGGCTCGATTAGCAGCCGCTGGCTGGGAACTCTCAGATGATCCCGAGACCGCAGATGCCGTGATGGTCAACACGTGCGGCTTTGTCGATGCAGCGAAAAAGGATTCGATTGACGCTCTGCTTGCAGCGCATGATCTCAAGGCACAGGGAACAGTCAAAGCGGTGGTCGCGGTCGGATGCATGGCTGAGCGCTATGGCAAGGAACTTGCCGCGGATCTACCTGAGGCCGATGCGGTACTGGGTTTCGACGCTTACGCCAACATTGGCGACACTCTGGCCGCGATTGTCGGCGGTGCGCGCATCGACAGCCATACGCCCATTGACCGACGAAGCTTGGTTGCCACCGCTCCGGCCGAGCGTGGAGATGCGGCACGAGCCGACTCCAATCAGATTCTGCGGGTCAGGCTCGATTCCAAACCGTACGCACCGCTGAAAATCGCCAGTGGCTGCGATCGAAGGTGCAGTTTCTGTGCGATTCCTCGTTTTCGCGGCGCGTATGTATCTCGCCGGCCTACGGACATCATTGCTGAAGCTGCATGGCTTGCAGAGAAGAATGTCAAAGAACTCTTTTTGGTTTCGGAGAACTCCACGTCGTACGGCAAAGATCTCGGAGACGTGCGGCTGCTTGAGTCACTATTACCGGCACTTTCGAGCATTGAAGGCATTGAGCGGGTTCGAGTGTCATATCTCCAACCTGCTGAGCTCCGCCCCACGCTGATTGATGCGATGGTCGACACTATCAATGTCGCACACTATTTCGATTTATCATTTCAGCACGCCTCTCCAGCTGTCCTTCGAAAGATGCGCCGATTCGGCGGTAGTGAAGAATTCTTGGGACTGATTGAGCAAATTCGTTCGAAGTCGCCGCAGGCGGGCATTCGAAGCAATGTCATTGTTGGCTTCCCTGGCGAAACCGACGAAGATCTCGACACACTGTGTGATTTCATCACCAAGGCCCGCATGGATGTGGTGGGCATCTTTGGATATTCAGATGAAGAAGACACCGAAGCGCTCAC
>JAFMIT010000183.1 GCA_017853815.1 Actinomycetota bacterium | reverse complement strand
GCCAGCCCACTGGAATTCCACCAATCGTCGAAGACATCGGCAGGAGGTTTGATCTAATTGCTCCGAGGATGAGCGCGCGCTTGATTGCGCGACGGCTGATGCCTAAATATAAAAGCGTGGTTACGGCCGGCGCATACCGACGCTGCACCAGCATGGCCAAAAGGAGGCTAAAGGTAAATGGGACTACTGTCGCAAGCAGTGGCAGACCGACCGCCGGTTCGCTAAAACGGTCCACGCGCTGAATGGCCTCGATCTCGGAGCGATCCATTCCGCAGAACGGCGTGAGACAGCCTAAAGTGCCAAACGTTGTGAACGGGTCTGTTCCGTCTGGCGCTACGGAAAGCATCGCACCGACCGCTCGTGCGCTCAATCCTTGCGACCAACTGTAAGTAATGGTTCTGGGCAATGAAGTGGGGATGTCGGCTAACGTAAAGATTCGTGCTTGGCTTTCGTATCGAGTGGGCGCGATGCCGACAATACGCAGCCGAATATTAGGAACATCAAGGGTAAGCGTGGTCCTGCCATTGAGTTGGTCAGCAATGTCTTGGGTAACCAGCACCTCAGACGGCTGGACAGGAAAGCGACCCTTCAAAAGCGGAGGAAAGCCGGCGGTGCTTTCAAGCGCAAGCGGAGCAGCTAATCCAGTCAGGTTTGCGGCTTCTACAAATGCAGAGACTGAGATTTCGTACTGAACGTTCTGCGCTTGCAAGACGGACTCGAGTTCCTCGATTTGGTCTAAGGCCGCCGCGGCAGGTTGAGCTGGGACTGCGATAGAAATTGCGTGCGGCTTTGGTGTGCGCATCATGAGATCAGCCACCTGCTGAGGTGACTGCGTCATTGATTGCAGCACGCACATCGATGCGGTTATTACAAGCATCAAGAACGCGAGTCCGTGGCGCGCGGCACGATTCGACTTGCTTCGCGATCGCCAGATTGCACTTCCAGCGGCAGCGTGCTGCGTCAGCCTGCGAGTCACACGGTTCCCTCTACTAGACACCCGTCTTGAATGTGGAGGATTCTCGTGGCGAATTTTGCGACCTGAAAGTCGTGGGTTGCAACGAAGACCAGCACACCTTCTGCCGCTGCTGACTGAAAAATCTTGGCAACCTGCACAGAGTTTTTTGCGTCAAGTGCGCCAGTTGGTTCGTCTGCAAGCAAGATTCGCTTGCCCCCGGCTAGTGCACGAGCAATGCCAACACGTTGCCGTTGTCCGCCAGAGACTTCCGAAGGCAAGCGCCGCGAAAGTTCAGCAACACCGACCGCCTTTAGCCGCCGTGCGACTTCCTCAGCGACAGCTTCTCTCTGCCATCGCATGAGCTCCAGTGGCAAAGCGACGTTTTCTTCGACCAGGAGCTCTTCCAGCAGGTGATGATCTTGAAATACAACGCCGATTTTCTGCAATCTAACCTCGGCAAATTCATCGAGGTCATGCGAATCTACAATCGAGCCTTCAAGCCGTATTTCACCCGATGTAGGTCGGTCAAGACCTGCCATGATGTTGATTAGTGTCGACTTCCCAGAACCGCTGGGCCCCATTATGGCGATGAATTCACCGTATTGCGCTGTGAGCGATATGTCTTGCACAGCACTTATGTTCTCTGGTTTGGCACTGAAAACTTTGGAGACGTTTGTGAGTTCGATGGCGACCGGTCGGTTCGAATTTGCTGACATCTAAATTGGTCTAGCAGCCGTGATCGGTTCGCCAAGATTTCATGCGATCGTTGTAACCGGTCACAACTAGAGCCTTTTCTAGCCCGGCGCCCATTGTGCGGCAATCGCCCACTCCGCTGAATTCGGTGTACCAAGACGCGTCTGTTGACGTCAGGTTCTCCCAGGATGACATCTTGTTGATGGCACCTGAGGACAGATTGACCAGTCCGCCGCCTGCCGAGCGATATCCGAGTAGCCCAATGAAATTTTCATCAACGTAGATGCAGACTCTCGAACTTGGGCACAGTTCGCTTCCTGCGTGTGCCGGAGTGGTTGAGGTTCCAATGGCGATTGCCACTGCGATACCAATGACGATGTTCTTGTATTTCACGCGTTCCCCCCAAAGATAGGACTTAAATAAGCCAACCAACGTGGATGAACGGGGTATTTGCGAGAAAAACGCTTGTGCGAGTGCAGCCCACTTCCCCCGTGCACTTGTGACATAACGTTATCTTGCAATTCACACTATTGCAATGGCGCTCGAGGGGAAAACTCTAAGACTCGCGTTTCGCTACCCGACGTCGCTCGCGCGGTGGGCGTGGTTTGCGCGGAGCTTCTGAAACTGATGACTCTGGCTTCGACTCGGCTGAGTGGTCGGAGCGCTGCTTGTCACTGCGCTGTTTGTCACTTCGCTGTTTGTCACTGCGCGGCCGATCATTTCGATCTCCGCGACCGCGACCACCATCACGTTGTGGCTTGCGTTCAGACTTCTTGCCGCCGACGTTTTCGATTTCTTCGGCATCGAGACCGGCACGCGTCTGCGCAGCTTTCTTCAAGCGACCGCGTGTGCCCTCTGGAATGTTCAAGCCTGTAAAAACGTGCGGTGAATTCGAGTAGGTCTCGATCGGATCGTTGAAGGCGAGGCCAAGAGTTTTGTTGATGACTTGCCACCGTGTGACTTCGCTCCAGTCCACGAGTGTGATGGCGACTCCGTCAGCGCCCGCACGACCAGTGCGACCGATGCGGTGGAGGTAGGTCTTTTCGTCATCGGGGCATTCGTAGTTGATGACGTGGGTGATGCCTTCGACATCGATGCCGCGGGCAGCGACGTCGGTGGCGACGAGC
>JAFMIT010000043.1 GCA_017853815.1 Actinomycetota bacterium | reverse complement strand
ATTTGTCTTTCGAACAGATTGGCGATTTCAGGAGCCTCACCGAACAAGATTTCATCGATGGATGTGTTCGAAACTTCTACCACACAGATTGGTACGCGGAGACGCTTCTTGGGCCAGCCACCGTGACCGCAAACGAATTGCGTGGAGTGGATTCTGACAAGCCGGCCATCCCAGATGTGTTTGCACTGTGCGTTGATGGCACGGATACGGCGAGCGTGGTGGTGATCCCTGGTTTTGAAGGAATCACCGACCTCTCGCACGCCTGTCAGGACAATGCTCTGCACCCCCTCGACTTCAACGGCGAGAAGCGAGAGCGGTTTATTGTCTCTGACTGGCCCGAATACCACGCTTGGCGTGAGCGCCAGCATCATGTCGAGTACGAATACCCAGGCTTCGCCCACTTCGATTAACCGCGGAATTCCGGAGGCTCGCGGTTCAGTAAGATTGGGCACGGTAATTTTCCGCACATTCGTGAATGGAGTGCCCTGTGGCCACCATTGAAAACATCATCGCCCGCGAAATTCTTGACTCCCGCGGCAACCCCACGGTCGAAGTTGAAGTTCTTCTCGACGATGACACCGTTGCCCGCGCCGCTGTGCCTTCAGGCGCATCGACTGGAGCCTTCGAAGCCAACGAGCGCCGCGATGGTGGCGAGCGCTACCTCGGCAAGGGCGTCCTTGAAGCCGTGGCAGCTGTCGAAGATGTCATTGCTCCTGCCGTCCTCGGATTCGATGCCGCTGAACAGCGCCTCATCGACCAGGCGATGCTCGATCTCGATGGCACGCCGAACAAGGCAAACCTCGGCGCAAACGCCATCCTTGGTGTCTCGCTTGCGGTCGCTCGCGCCGCCGCTGACTCTGCTGGCTTGCCGCTCTTCCGCTACGTCGGCGGTCCAAACGCGCACACCCTGCCCGTCCCGATGATGAACATCCTCAACGGTGGCGCACACGCAGACACCGGCGTGGACATCCAAGAATTTATGATTGCCCCGATCGGTGCACCTTCATTCCGCGAAGCGCTTCGCCAGGGTGCTGAGGTTTACCACTCTCTCAAGTCAGTGCTGAAGAAGGCCGGCTACGCAACTGGCCTCGGTGACGAGGGCGGTTTCGCACCTAACCTTGAATCAAACCGTGCTGCGCTCGATCTGATCGCCGTCGCTGTGGAGCAGACCGGCCTGAAGCTCGGCACCGACATTGCTGTCGCTCTCGATGTTGCTGCGACCGAGTTCTTCGAAAACGGTAGCTACAAGTTCGAAGGCAAGCAGCGCTCAGCACAGGAGATGGTGGATTACTACGCATCGCTCGTCGCTGACTTCCCAATGGTGTCAATCGAAGACCCACTGAGCGAAGATGACTGGGATGGCTGGAAGCTCATCACGGATTCACTTGGTTCCAAGGTGCAGCTCGTTGGCGACGACTTGTTCGTGACCAATCCTGAGCGTCTCGCCCGCGGTATCGCCGCAGGCACCGCAAACGCACTGCTCGTCAAGGTCAACCAGATCGGTACCCTCACCGAGACTCTCGATGCGGTTGCACTCGCACACCGCAGCGGCTACCGCTGCATGATGAGCCACCGCTCAGGCGAAACCGAAGACACCACCATTGCCGATCTTGCAGTCGCCACTGACTGCGGCCAGATCAAGACTGGTGCTCCTGCTCGCTCAGAGCGCGTAGCGAAGTACAACCAGCTGCTCCGCATTGAAGAAGAACTCGATGACGCTGCCGTCTACGCGGGCGCGTCGTCGTTCCCACGCTTCAACGCACGCTAGACAATAAGCAACATGGAACGTCGGCCAACCAGCAATGCCACCGCGGCAGCGCAGGTTGGCCCTCGTTCTTTGTTGACCTCCCGTGCTGTCGCTCTCGGTGTGCTGCTCCTGATGATTGTCGGCAGCTCCGCAATTCCTGTGAAGCAGTTGCTCGAGCAACGTGATCGGATTGCACAACTGCAGTCTGAGTTGGCTGCTAACAAAGCGACGGTTGCGCGACTGACGGCCGAAGTTGAACGTTGGAACGATCCTGCCTACGTCAAAGCCCAAGTGCGAACTCACTTGCATTGGGTAATGCCAGGAGAAATCGGCTTCTTCATTACGTCGAGTGAAGATATTCCTGCTGTTGAACAGTTCGCCGTCACCACATCGACCAAATCAGAAGTCTGGTACTCGGTTCTGTGGAAGAGCGTCAAGAAGGCGGCCGTTCCAGCCGCGCCGGTGTCGTGAAAGTAGCGACGTGAATTCAGAAGTTTCCATCGAAGACATTGCCATCATGTCTGCCCAACGCGGCCGCGAAGTTCGCGGCGTTGTCGAAGTCGCTCATCGCTGTGGCTGTGGCCAGCCCGATGTCGTCAAGACCCTTCCACGTTTGCCAGATGGCACACCTTTTCCCACGACCTACTACATCACCTGTCCTCGCCTCACTGGACTCATCGGTGGGCTTGAAGCGGATGGTGTGATGCGCGATATGGAAGCGCAGTTGGCAGAGTCACCAGAACTGCAGGCTGCCTAT
This sequence comes from Actinomycetota bacterium, assembly GCA_017853815.1. Taxonomy (GTDB): domain Bacteria; phylum Actinomycetota; class Actinomycetes; order S36-B12; family UBA5976; genus JAFMIT01. Next base: position 9,906 of record JAFMIT010000043.1, on the reverse strand, counting down.
CTCAAGGCGCACGAGTCGTACCTTGCAGATCGGCAGGCGCTGGGCCACGTCGACGAGATCGATGGCATCAGTGCAGGCGGGATGCCTACGCGGGTGAAATGTCTTCATGTGCTGGTGGGTCATAGCCTTGCTAAAGGTCGCGGTGTGAATCCTTTTGGAGACATGGCACTCGACATGCTGGGGGATTGGTCGGCCCAAGGGCGCTGCGCAACGGAGGAAAAACAATGACACGCGTCGCCGCGATTGATTGCGGAACTAATTCGATTCGCCTACTCATCGCCGACATCAATCCAGATGGCTCAATGCATGAGATTGATCGCCGCATGACCATTGTCAGACTTGGCGAGGGCGTTGATGCCACCGGCAAGTTCAGCGATGCAGCGCTCGATCGCACTTTTGCAGCGTGCGATGAATTCTCAAACATCATCACCGCTCACTCGGTAGAGCGCGTCCGATTCGTAGCCACGTCCGCGAGCCGCGATGTCTCAAACCGAGCTGAATATGTAGCAGGCGTGCTCGCGCGGCTCGGCGTTGAACCAGACATCATCACGGGTGACGAGGAAGCGCGCTTGTCCTTCCTGGGTGCCACCGCTGGCCTTGCAGCGAATGTTCAAGCGCCGTACCTCGTTCTCGACATCGGGGGCGGTTCAACTGAGTTTGTCTTTGGTTCTGAAATTCCAGAAAAAGCGAAGTCAGTCAACATTGGCTGTGTGCGCATGACCGAACGGCACTTACACGGCGACCCCGCGTCGGCTGACGCGATAGCGGCCGCTGTTTCTGACATCGACGCTGCGATTGCCGAGGCAGCTGCGGTTGTGCCGATTGAATCTGCAGCAACAGTTATTGGGCTTGCGGGATCGGTCACAACTGTCGCAGCAATGGCCATTGGACTCGATCGCTATGACCGCAAAGCGATTCACGGCAGTGTTATTTCAAAAGACGCTGTTCACCGAGTAAGTGAACGACTTCTGCACATGACTCGCGACCAACGCGCCTCGTTGCCTTTCATGCATCCCGGCCGTGTCGATGTGATTGGTGCCGGTTCCCTCGTGCTCGATCGAATCATGCAGCGCGTCCCAAATAGCAGCGTCCTCGTGAGTGAACACGACATTCTTGATGGCATCGCCATCAGTCTTGGACGCTGACCGCGGGCTCTCCGTACTTGTTGGCGAATGGCTGACTCGGCACAACCGTCATGATGAGAGTGATGACTTGCAAAATGTTCATGAGTCCGCTGCTGATCGCGAGTCCCGCCGAACCAGCCACTGAAGCTGCGTCTCCGCCGCCGGAGAGCGCTGTGTAAAAAGACACGGCAGTGAACAGCTGAAGCGCGGTTTGGATGCCAATCCACCAGCCTGGCTGACCCATGTCGTGCAGTCGGCGAAAACCGAGTGCCACCGCCGGGAGGCCCGTCGTAATCCAACACAGGCTGATCGCCGCAATCATCGCCGAGAGAAACGCGGCGCCAGCCTGGCCTTCTTTGGCATTGGCGTCGAGGCCCGAGAACGACGCGATGATGAAACCAATCACGATCAAAGTGTTGACGAGGAAGCCGAAGAGAAAGAACCACCAGTACTCGCTTCGGGTCGCGCGACCTGAGTACATAAAAGCCTTCTTGTAAGCAGAGACAACCGCTGCACCAAAGTTCATGACGTGGCGACCTTAGGTAGATAGTGTCCAGTTGAAGAATGGCAGTCGTAGCCGTTTGGATTTTTTTGCAAGTACTTCTGGTGATATTCCTCAGCTGGCCAAAAAGTGTGCTGCTCCGCTGGCGCAATCTCCGTGGTGATCGGTCCGATGTTCGCTGCCCGCAGAACTTCGGAGAACTCGTCGAGTGTGCGGAGAACTTCCAACTCTTGCTCAGTGTCAGTCCAGTAGATGGCGCTTCGATATTGCGTACCAACGTCATTTCCTTGGCGGTTGCCTTGAGTTGGGTCGTGGTTCTCCCAAAAAGTTGCGAGCACATCTCGGGTTGAAACGGCGGTGGGGTTGTACACAACCTTGACTACTTCGGCATGACCTGTGAGTCCAGTACAGACCTCGCGATAGGTCGGTCGAATGGCGCTGCCACCTTGGTAACCGACTTCGGTCTCTACGACGCCTGGCAACTGCCAAAACTTCTTTTCGGCACCCCAGAAGCAACCCATTCCGACATACAGAGTCTTGGTTTCATTCATGATTTCACCCGCGTTTCTGGCATTCGAAATACCAACAAGGCAACGCTAGCCATGAGAGCGGCAGCAAGCAGCATGGGAACTTTGAAGCCGCCGCTCACGTCGAGCAGATAGCCAGCAACGAGTGGACCGAAAATGCCGCCAAAGTCTGCAGACATGGAGTACGTGGCGAGCGCGGGGCCGCGTGGTTTGCCGCGCGTCACATCGCCGACAACCGCGGTCGGTGCCGCTGAGAGAAGCGCGCCACTGGCACCGAGAAAAAGCATCGCGACGAAGTACATGTGCACGGATTGGAACAGTGCAAGCGTGACGAGCGTGCCGACGGTGATGAGCGAGCCGAGCAAAAGAACAAACCGACGACCTTTGTCGTCTGTCCAGCGTCCAGCCCGAGGCAGTGAAACAGCCTGTCCGATGGAGGAAACTAGGAAGCCGGTGGATGCGAGGCTGGCGTTCTGTCCAAGTGCCTCGACCACGAAAAGAGGCGCGATGGCATTAATCAAACCAAAGCGCACGAAGCCCGTCGAAAAGTTGACGGAAACCGCAGCGCGATAAGCGGGTTGGGCAGCTGCTACGCGCAGCGTCACGATGCTGTCGTCGTTGTCAGGATCGGAGGCCGCCGCATCTTCGATGATGTGCGCGTGCCGCAGACTCCGCCACGAAACGAAAGCAGCCATGAGGAGAGTGGTGGCATAGACAAAGAAGGGCGCTCGCAGTGACCAGACGGCGAACACGCCACCGACCGCTGGCCCAGCCAGCGCACCGGTAAGGAAGCCGCCAGACCAAGCAGAGGAAGCTCGTCCACGCTTGGATGCTTCGACCACGCGCAACAAGAACGCCATCGATGCGACGGTAAACATCGTGCTACCGAGACCGCCGACCGCGCGCAAGACGAGGAGCTGGACGAAGCTCTGTGACGCACCTGCCATAGCCGAGCTGACGCTCACGATGACGAGTCCCGATGTCAGAACGTTGCGCTCACCGAACTTGCCGAGCATCCACGCAGCAGGTGTCGCTGAGACAAGTCTCATGCCAGCGAAAGCTGAGATCACAGATGCGGCGGCGAGTGCACTCACGCCGAATTCGCGTGCGAAGGTGGGAATGACTGGCGCGACGATGCCAAAGCCGAGAGCGACAAAGAACGCAATTGCGCTAATGCCAGTTACTTCGACAGGCAATTCACGTAGAAGTGGGACGCGCTGTTGAACGAAGTGGAGCGGACTCTGAGCCATTTAGTGCGACTGCACGTCGACGAGCACGACCGTGATCTCACGGCCGTTGGGAAGCTTGTAACTGACTTCATCACCGATGCGGTGTCCGACGAGTGCCGCACCGAGAGGAGATGTTGGGGACAAAACTTCATGCTCGCTGCTGCCACGCTCTTCTGGGCTGCCGATGTAGTAAGACTCTTGTTCGTCAGGTGCAAACTCGACTGTGACGAGGCGACCGATGTGTGCCTCGCCATCTGGCACCTCGGGTGTTCCGACGCGGGCGTGCTCGAGAAGTTGAATGAGGTGCGCGATGCGACCTTCGTTTTTGCCCTGTTCTTCGCGGGCGGCGTGGTAGCCACCGTTTTCTTTGAGGTCACCCTCTTCGCGGGCCAGAGCAATGCGCTTAGTGATTTCTTCGCGGATGGGTCCTTGGCGTTCTTCGAGCTCTTGAGTGAGTCGGTTGTGCGCTGCTTCGGTCAGCCAAGTGACATGGTCAGACATGAGGACTCCTACTAGGTGGGCGGTGGGAGAGCGCCGGTTCGGCGGTCAGGCGGGCAACGCTAGCAATGCGTCACTGGAATGTCTCAAGCCAGCGCGGCTCGGACTGCCAGGGGGCGGCTAGTCCTCCCGATTGTGCGGGAGGTAGCAGGCCGGGCCTGAAGTGGGATCCAGGAATATTGCTTGAGCTCGGCTCGACTGGCTCGCAGACCGGGGTCGGCACAGCGAAAACCTGTCCGCGCGTCGTGAGCACACTCGAAAACACTGGCTCAGTTCCTGTCGATTGAACTCTCGCTACCGCGTATCCCACATCGAAGCGATCCTGATCCTGGACTCGCAGTACGCAGGTCACGCTCTGGTTGTCCGCTCGACGAACCGCCCACGTCACAGTGACTTCGTTGATTCCGGTCTCTTTCCAGGTGATCAATGTGACGTCGCCGCCGGCCGCAATGTTTCCGCCGATGCTCGTCAGCAGATAGCCCGCGAGGGAGAGGCCAAGCGCGGAGATGAGCACGAGGAAGGGCCAAGGTCGAGACTTGATTCCGTAGCGGTCATAAAGGTGAGGCGGCACCTTCTTGCGATTAACTCCCAATTAGGGCACCTCCTTTGTGTTCCAAGTTTCCTACGTTGGGAGACTAGTGGCATGTCGAATTCACTCAGGCTTCTGGCTGTCCACGCTCACCCCGACGACGAATCGAGCAAAGGGGCTGCGTCCGTCGCACGCTATCGTGCCGAGGGCATCGAAGTGCTCGTGGTCTCGTGCACCGGCGGCGAGGCGGGCAGTGTTCTGAATGAGAACTACGGCTCAGAGGTCAGAGACATGGGTGCAGTCCGTCGCGTCGAGATGGCGAACGCTGCGGCGATTCTCGACATCCAACATCGGTGGCTTGGCTTCATTGATTCGGGAATGGATGAACCACTGGCAGACAACTGCTTTGCGCGCGTGCCGCTAGATGTTTCAGGTGCCGCACTCGCAGAGATCATTCGAGAATATCGCCCTCATGTGGTGACGACCTACGACGAGAACGGCGGTTACCCACACCCAGATCACATTCGTACGCACGAAGTCACCATGGCTGCGTGCACAGCGGCAGCGGCCGATTGGCAAGTGTCGAAGGTGTACTTCCATCACACATTCTCACGTGCGCGTGTCGTTGCTTTGCATGAAGCAATGCTCGCGCAGGGTATGGACTCACCTTATGAAGAGTGGCTCAAAGACTGGGAACCTGAGCGCGACGTCTTCAATCGCGTCACAACTCGGGTCGAATGCGCAGACTTTTTTGATGCGCGAGACGCAGCTTTGCGTGCCCACGCAACTCAGGTCGACCCTCAGGGTGCATGGTTTGCGGTTCCCCGAGACATTGAGCGAGTTGTCTGGCCCACTGAAGATTTTGAGTTAGCGTTCAGCACGATTGAGGTTTCGCTGCCAGAATCAGACTTGTTCGCTGGTCTGCGATAAAACGAAAGAAGAAAACATGCTCGAGTTTGTGCGCGTAACGCTAGCTGGCAAAGACATACCTGCGGATGCCATTACTGCGGGCTGGCTCGGCGGTGTTTTCTTTGTGTCCCTCGCAGTTGCTTCGGTGCTGTTGTGGCGAAACATGGACAAGCGCATCAAGCGGCTAGAACTGCGCCGCCGCGAAGCCGAACGGCAAGACGACTAGTCCGTGGCTGAAAAGCGTTCTTGGCTTCGAATCACCAGCTGGACTCTGGTGATGTTGCTCGCATTAGTGGGCACGGGGGCTTTGGGGGCTTGGCAATATTCCGTCGCTCATCGAGATGACATTGCACGCGAAGTTCTCAACGCAACTCCGAGAGATCTTGGTGAACTTCATCAACTTGGCGAGTACGTTCGAGAATCTCGGTATGCACACAATGTGATTGCCTCAGGTCAACTCGACTGTACACAGGCAGTGCAAGTCTCGCTCGGAAAGCCAAATCCGCAGTGGCTGGTTTGCCCACTGAAGTTGAGCGCCGGCCCAGTCGTTGCGTTAGTAATAGGTGCCGGACAGTCGACATCAACTTTTGTCGGCGACATCAAGGCAGTTGGCCGACTGCAACCCGCACAAGACACTTCACAACTTTCACCGCTCTACTCGCCAGATCGGGTCGTCGACTTTTTGAACACTGACGATTTGGTGCTGCGCTGGCAGTCCGATGTCTATGACGGCTACATCGTGCTGACGCAAGCGACGGTTGCTGGTGCGCCTTTTCGAGTTGACGGGATTCGCCCCCTAGGCGACGCGGCGCTGGTGTTGCCACCAGCAGGAATCGAAGTTCGTAATTTGATGTACGCGTGGCAGTGGTGGATTTTTGCCGCGTTCGCCATTTTTCTCTGGGGTCGATTCATTCGCGACGAATTTAAACAAGACTCAGACGCACAATCTGACGACCTTTAAGGCAGAGTACGCACATGACAATCAATGACGACTTAAAAGTTCCGTTTGAGCGCTACCGTGTTTTGGCATTTCTGACAGGCGCGGCCTTGGCATTTCTCACGTTGGTTGCCATCCCTTACAAGTATGTGTTCGAAGGCACCGGACATTGGACGGCGTATGCCTGGCAGGCGCACGGCTGGCTGTACATCGTCTATCTGATCTTGACGGTTGATCTTGGGCTCAAGGCGAAATGGTCGCTTGGGAAAATGCTTGTGGTTGCACTTGCAGGGACAGTGCCGTTTATGTCGTTCGTGGCTGAGTACAAGCTCCGCAAAGAGTTGGGTTACTAAACCTCAATTACGGCTGGTGTTTCACGCGCTTTCGAAGCCGTGCCGCTTTGAGTCGCCTGACAATTTCTTGGGACGAAACTTCTAGTGCACCAAGTTCGATAGCCCGTTCGCGATGTTCTTCGGGCAAGTCGTAATGATCCCCTCCGAACCCTCGTTCTGGGATGCCTAGCTCTCGAGCGAATGCGTGCAACTCATCGAGCGAGGTGTCACTTACAAGATGGCACCACATGCGATCCCAGCGCGGCCAGTGGGCGTTGTCGATCAGGATTGCCATAGATCAAGCCTAAGTTGTCGCCGAGAACAATCCTTCGGTCGTACCCCCAGGGGTACAGTTAGCGAGTTGCAGGAGGACACATGGAACTCGACGAAGTCACAACAGTAGAAGTCATCAAGCGCTTACGACGTGCCGAAGGTCAACTCGGCGGGATAGTTCGGATGCTCGAAGAAGGTCGTGATTGCCAAGACATTGTTCATCAGCTTGCGGCCGTGAGCCGGGCAGTGGATAAGGCTGGCTTTCGCCTGATCGCTGGAGGCTTCAAGCAATGCGTTGCTGAGCAGGGACCTGAAGCGTCTCTTGAGCAGCTCGAAAAACTTTTCATCACCCTCGCATAATTGAGGCGTAAGGCTGCATTGTGGTTTCACCGGAACATTTGACGTCGTATCTAATCGCGTCTGTGCTCATCATTCTCGCGCCCGGACCTTCAGTGATGTTCACCATTGCGCGCGCCATCGCATGGGGACGGCTCATCTCATTTCTCACGGTTCTCGGAAATGCCTTTGGCATGGTGGTTCTCTCGACTGGCGTTGCCATCGGACTTGGTCCAATCCTTCAGAGTTCAGCGCTGTTGTATTCGCTTGTTCAGTGGGCTGGTGGTTTCTATCTGGTGTGGCTCGGCATCGACGCCATTCGCCATCGCGTGGTTGCGGCCGTGAATATGACCGACGTTTCAGATGGCACACCAACAAAATGGCAGACGATGCGCCAAGGCTTCACCGTCGGTGTGCTCAATCCCAAAGCGATTGTCTTTTTTGCGGCGGTGCTGCCACAGTTTGTTGATCCTGAGATGGGTTCGGTGACGTTACAGCTCATCACGCTTGGACTAATTTTCGCAGCGCTTGCGGTTGTTTTTGACGGTGCCTGGGGGTTGATTGCTGGCACAGCGCGCGAGTGGTTGAGTTCGAGCAACAAACGTTTAGAAAACATGCGTGTGGTTGGCGGTTGCGTGATGATCCTGTTGGGAGTCGCCATTCTCGCCACTACTCCGCTACCGTGGTAATCGTGGAACTCATTACCGAACGCATCCAGTTTGCGCCGCATGTTGGAACCTACGCCCGTGCTGCAGTCCCCGTCGAAGCGTTTGATCGTGGCTGGAAGCTCGACGCCGGCTCCGCGGTATTACTCAATACGGGTGAAGCATTTGAATTGATTGTGGAAGGTGTTTGCACTCCGCTGGAGTACGCACGAGTCCTCGCGAGCATCGCAGAGAGTGGTGTCAGTCTGCATGCAGTGACGCTGCCTTTCGAGCTAGGTCAGCAACTCAACAACCCAGATGCGCGCGACTGGTACTGGATGGTGAGGGAGCACCCATTCCCGGTGGCAAAGGTTCCTTCGCACACGAGCATCGTCACCAGCAATGAGGCAGATTCCGAGATCTCTCGCTTCTTGCAACTCTCTGCTCCCGATTCCGCGGTGATGCCTGGCAATCCGGAGATCAAGTTTTGGGTCGTCTCGCGCGACCACAATGGCGATCTTCAGGCCACAGCGGTGGGTACACAATGGAGCTCTGGTGCACGGGTAATCAACTCTGTCGCTGTCGCACCTGCTGCACGTCGCCAAGGCCTTGGGAAACTCGTCACCGCCCTCGCCGGTCAACAGCACTTCGCGGAGGGCGCACAATCTGTGGCACTGGGAGTTCGTGGCTCAAACATCAATGCATTGGCCCTGTATCGCGGCCTTGGCTTCGACAAAGAACTGCATTTTTCCTCGGTGCGAATGAGTCCTAGGTCACTTTCAGACTAGTTCTGGTCGTCGGCTTTCTTTCTGCGCGAGAAAATTCTCCTACTTGAAGTCAGGGAGTTCTGATGTTTTCACGACTTGGCAAGGCCACCTCTTCGCATCCGCGAATTGTGCTTTCGCTCAGCCTTTTGTTCGTCCTCGTTGCCGGCATCGTCGGCAGCATGGTGATTCCTCGAATGTCTGGTGGCGGCTACAACGATCCCAAGAGTGATAGCTCGATTGTGGCTGATTTGCTTGAGACTGAATTTGATGCCCAACTCCCGCATCTTTCAATCGCTATTGGCAAACTAGACACAGCCAACGCGGTGGACTCTCAAGAGGTTCTTTCGAAGGTCGATGCGATTATCGCTGACTTCAAAGCAGTCGACGGTGTTTCGCAGGTCGATTCCTACTGGTCGCTCGGTGGCCCAGCTCAAATGAAGAGTACGGACGGGTCTGTAGGACTTGTCCTGGTCTACGTAGATGCAAAGTCGCTCGACAAACGAAACAAAGTCGCAAAAACAATCATCGAAGAGACACCTGCCACTGTTGATGGATTAGATGTAGTGATCAGTGGTGCCGGTTCGATTTATAACGGCATCAATGGACAGATCACTGAAGACATCAAGTTCGCCGAGACCATTTCGATCCCACTGACGATGCTGATGTTGCTGTTTGTCTTCGGCACCGCGGTGGCTGCTGGTATGCCTCTTTTCGTTGGGCTCAGCGCGATTGCAGGTGCTCTGCTCGGAGTGTTTGGCGTATCGCTCGTGACTGATGTCAGCGTTTTTGCACTTAACCTGATTACGGGACTTGGACTTGGTCTCGGTATCGACTACGCACTTCTGATTGTCAATCGCTTCCGTGAAGAACTTGGTCGAGGTCGAAGCGTTGACGACGCTGTGCGCGAAACCGTGCACACAGCTGGACGTACCGTGCTGGTCTCTGGCCTCACAGTGGCTCTGACTCTCGGAGCCATGTCGGTATTCCCGCAGTCCTTCCTGCGTTCGTTTGCGTACGCAGGCGTTGCGGTGTGCTTAATGGCGGTCGCTGGTGCACTCGTGCCTCTGCCCGCGGCCCTGCGGCTCATCGGCCCGCGCATCGACAAACTCAAGGTGCGTCGCGGAAACCTCACGCCTACTGATGATGGTGTCTGGTCAAACGTTGCTCGCTTCGTGATGCGCCATCCCTGGTCAACCACGGGGGTGACGCTCGTTATGTTGGTTGCTCTCGCGTTGCCTGCAACGACAGCAGAGTTTTCGCAGGTAGACGATCGAGTCTTGCCGCCTACAAATCAAGCGG
>JAFMIT010000042.1 GCA_017853815.1 Actinomycetota bacterium | reverse complement strand
AGGCTTGCCGAGCAACACCGCGGCATCGTTGACGAGGTAGCGAGTTGCGAAGTTGTCCGTGCCGTCGACGATGAGGTCGTACTGCGAAAACAGGTCCATGACGTTGGACGAATCGAGACGAACTTCGTGGAGGTTGACCTGAACGTATGGGTTGATTTCTTTAACCGAGTCGCGTGCGCTTTCGGCCTTTGAGCGACCGACGTCGCTTTGGCCGTGAATGATCTGGCGCTGCAGATTGGACTCATCGACAGTGTCGAATTCGACAATGCCGAGAGTGCCGACACCGGCCGCAGCGAGGTACATAAGGGCAGGTGAGCCGAGCCCGCCGGCGCCGACACACAGCACTTTGGCATTCTTGAGTCGCTTCTGGCCGGCCATGCCGACGTCAGGAATGATGAGATGGCGGCTATAGCGCTTCACTTCGTTGACAGTGAGGCTCTCAGCTGGTTCCACGAGTGGTGGCAGTGACACGAAAACTCCTTGGCGTTCGTGGGCGAGTGTAATTGAGAACGCCGCATCGACTTTTTTCGTTTCCGAGGGTTCAGCATGCGGACGATTACTGCGCGCTGTCGGCTTAATTGCGAGAGATGTTCTGGGCTCGTACCACGAGTGTTCTGGGCTCGTACCACGAGTGTTCTGGGCTCGTACCAGTTAGAGGTTGTCTTTGCGGCCGAGGTATTGGAACGCGAACCAGCCGGGGATCGTGGGCAGCCAGAAAGTCAGAAGGCGGTAGAGCAGTACAGCCGAGAGTGCGACGCCGCCATCGATTCCAGCGGCGACGAGACCTGCCGTCATCACGGTTTCAACGGCACCGATACCACCAGGGGTTGGTGCGGCTTGGCCGAGAGTTGAGCCCGCGAGATATACGAGCGAAATGGCGGCGAGGCTGCCGCCCCCACCGAACGCACGAACCGACGCGATCAGCGCGACGCAGAACGCGACGTTGAGCAACAGGATGCCAGTGATACCGGTGACGAGTTTTGCTGGACGCGTCATCAACGTGACAAGTCGTGGAACCACTTCTTCGAGGCGTGGACGCGCGACCTTGACGAGATATTTGCGTACAGCTGGCAGCGGCAAAATGATGATGAGCAACACAACTGCTGCGCCGAGTGCCCACATCGCTTGTTTCGGGATGCTGAACGAATGCTCGACATCGGTGCCAGCCACGATGGCGGCCACAGCGAGTAAGCCGATGTGAATGAAGAACGCGATCACTTGGGATAGACCAACAGCTGCACCAGCGGCGGCCGATGGGAGACCTGACTTAACGAGGTAGCGACCGTTGACAGCAACAGTGCCGAGAGTCGGAGGTGACACGAGCGTGGCGAAAGATGCTGCCCATTGAGCGAGAAATGTCCGCACGTGATTGAGTTTTTCGACAACAAAGCCATCGAGTGCCATCGCCGAACCGACATACGTCAACAGAGTGGCGATTGCCGCAACCAAGACCCACGCATAGTTCGCTTGAGCAATCAGCGAGACCACATCAACTTCGGCGAATTGTCCGATGAGAATGTATGCCGCAATCAGCAAACCGACGAGACTGAGCATCTTGCGAGGGCTCAGTCGTTCGATTGAAATATCCTCAACAGGCTCGCCTGGGGCAAGTTCTGCAATCAGGTTACGCAGGGACGGCAGCAATTCCTTGTGGCTTCGCAGAAGTTTGCGATTGGGGCGGGTGAGTGCAAACGGCTGCAGCGCAGGAAGTGCACGCATGACTGCATGCTCGCCCATGATTTCCTTGCCTGTCATTACTGCTCGCTCGGGACTGCTGACGAGCGCGAGAGTGATCAGCATGTCAGCAATATCGATGCGTGCTTGGAGGTCGCTCATGGCGACCGTGCCTGACGTGATGTGCACCAACATGATGTTGTTATCTGGAGTCGCAATCATGTGGTCGGCTGAGATTCCGCGGTGAGCAATGTCTGCTGCATGCAATTTCTTGAGTCCTACCCACGCGGACGTGAGGGCAGCGTCCGAAACCTGCTGCTCTGACTCAATCAATGATTCAAGACTGAGACCATCAACCCAGTCGTACGCAAGCACACAAGCGTCTTCGCCGATAGCGCGAACCAGTTTGAGGCTTGGCACTGGCGCGCCTGCGGATGCAGAGGCATATGCCATGAGTGACGAGCGCTCTACTGCTTCTCGCATCGTCCATCCGCCGAGGGCATCGTTGTCACGAAGTCGCAGAGATCGCCACCATCGTGGAATGACGCCGGCCCCCTCGAGGTCGCGGTCAAAAACAATCACATGAAGTTGTTGTCCGTCAGTTGTGGTAGCGGTGTAACGGCGACCGCGATCAGTCGTGTGTGTGGCGCGAAGCACCGATACGGGATAGCCGCCAGCGGCAAGCGCACTTGCAACTGCGGCGCCGCGGGGACGAGTTGTCGGCGTGCCAAGTGCGTAGCGGAAAGCCAGGCCGACTGCCCAACCGCTTAGAGTCGTAACACCAAGTGATGCGGCGGTGAAGCCGCCACCAAGAACATCGGCGGTCAGCGCCGAGACGATGAAGAACGCTGCGAGCGAACTGACCCGACCGCGAAGGCGAGCCACGGTGAGGAATGCAAAGACGCCTGCGAGCAGAGGCTGCAGCGGCACGACACTGCGATCTGTTGTGCCAGCGATGGCGTACCAGAGATCCCGCGAGCCATAGAGACTCGCTGCATCGTTTGCGAGAACCGTGATGGCAGCGGCAGCAGCGAAAGCGATGAACGCCTCTGCAAGAAGCCCCGCGAGTTTGCGGGCGACGAGGTTGACTGCGACCGCAACCGGCAAGACGAACTGCCCAAGACCAGACACGAGTCCAAGCGCGACTGCAATGAAGCCTGGAAGTTTGGCCGCGCTGTCAGCAACGTCCTTGTCGATTCCACTAAACGTCTGGATGAGGATGGTGGCGATGACGACAATCGCGACGACGCCAGCGAGAGCGCCGACCATGCGAGCCAAGTCGATGGGTCGCCGAACTCGTCGAGAAACGACTCCGTCTTCGATAACAATCGTGTGTTCGCTAGCGCTCGGCACGGGCTTAGGTTCTCACTTTTCAGGTGTGAAGGGCTAGTTTGAGAGGGAATTGGAGTGTTCGAGGCTTTTGTCAGGGCGGGGGATTAGTTTGCGCGGCATGAATCCCGAGCCAATCAGTCTGACGCCTCGACCGCGTCCAGCGGCCACATGGAAGCTCTCGCGGTCCGTCCAGGCGCAGACGGCGGCGAAACAGTTGGACGCTGCCCAACAACGAGTCGTGGATCATGATTCGGGTGCGCTACTTGTTCTCGCGGGCCCCGGCACTGGCAAGACCACGACGCTCACTGAAGCAGTGGTGGCTCGACTCACGGCACCAGGCGCCGCTCGGCTCCAGCCGAGTGAAGTTCTCGTTCTCACTTTCGCGCGCAAAGCAGCAGGCGAAATCCGTGAACGCATCATCACCCGAGTAGGTGGTGGAGACGTTCCTGCTGTGAGCACTTTCCACTCGTTGGCACTCGCACTCGTTCGCGAATTTGATGCCGAGAGATTAGGTGCGGTTCGACTGTTGTCTGGGCCAGAACAAGAACTCGCGGTCCGAGAAATCTTGGGTGGAATCGTGAGTGAGTCAGTTGTCTCCGACAAGGTGGCGTGGCCTTCTACGCTTCGAGAGGCTCTGAGCACCCGCGGTCTCACTGTCGAAATTCGAAACGCGATTGCCCGCGCACAGAACCTCGGTATTGGCGCCGAAGAACTTGCGCAGGCAGCACAGGCGTCTGCTGATGCCGAATGGCAGGCAGTTGCGGCAGTACTCGATGAATATCTTGATTCCATCGATCAGCAGGCGTCACTCGATTACAACGAGCTCATCGGTCATGCGGTTTCGTTGACTCAACAGGAGCACGTTCAAGCGATCTTGAAGACTCGATACCGGGCAATTTATGTTGATGAATATCAGGACACCGATCCGCAGCAGATTCAACTTTTACAGAACCTTGCAGTGCCAGGGTGCATCTTGGTGACGGTAGGTGATCCTGATCAATCCATTTATGGCTTTCGCGGTGCAGACACCCGTGCAGTACGAAAGTTCCTCACTGACTTTGAGTATCTGTCACCGAAGGTGTCGGTGCTAACCAAAACCCGTCGCTTTGGTACTGAGATTCTTGATGCCGCTTATCGCGTCATCAATCGAAACGCACTTGGGGACTTTCCAGTTGGCGATGAGGATGTCAAAGCAGCGGCACGACAACATCGCAAACTTCAAACAATCCAAACGGAGCCGGGCAAAGTTGAGTTTCATGAATATGAATCTGCGACCGCTGAGGCCGAAGAGGTTGCGGAAAGGATTCGCCAGCTCGTTGCAGACAATCGAGACACTGAGCATCCAGTCCGCTTTCGCGACATTGCAATTCTGGTGCGATCCGGTGCGGTTTCGATGCCCACTCTTGAGCGTGCGCTTCGCGCAGCTGATATTCCAGTCGATGTGAGTTTTGATGATGTGCCACTCGCGCAGGAGCCTGCGGTCGCGACATTGCTGAGTGCGCTAGAAGTCGCGCTCAATCCCGACCGTTTGTGCGAGGTATCGACGGCATTTGAACTTCTTACATCACCACTCTGCGGTATTGCTCGAGCCGATCTTCGAGCTCTCGCTCGGGCACTTAAGAAGCAGACCTCGGATGCTGCAGTACTGAGTGACCAATTGGTTGCGGATGCGTTGTTGGACCGCCGACTCACTGCAGGTCTTGATCCTGACGTTGTCGGCGATGTTTTGCATCAGTTCACTCGGGCGCAGAACCTATTCGGTGACGCTGCCGATGCTGTTCGTCAGTCACATCGGGTCGCCGATGTGTTGTGGAAAATGTGGTCCGCGACGTCGTGGCCAGAGTCCCTCCGCCGACAGGCGCTAGCGGGAAGTGCTAGAGCCGGTCGAGATTTGGATGCGGTGTCTGCGCTTTTCGAGTTGGCACGCTCACATCGCTCGACGCTGATCAAGCCATTTGTTGAGCTGGTCCGCGGCTTGGTCGTGGCTGCTGACCAAATTGATTCTGGTCATCAGCCCGATGCCGTCGCACTGTTGACAGCGCATCGATCGAAAGGTCTTGAATGGCCAATCGTTTTCATTTGTGGAGCTGAAGAAGGCATCTGGCCAGATGTGCGTCGTCGCTCTGGTCTTTTCCAACCCGACAAGATTCAGATTGATCCAACATCTGGTCGCGCGGTGATGGGCAGTCTCCCTGAGCGCTCCCAAGTTATCGCTGAAGAGCGCCGGCTGTTTTTTGTGGCTTGTACTCGTGCGCAGAAATTGTTGATTGTCACATCAGGAACAGGGGATGCTGAAAGCGGGAGAGTGGCATCCCGATTCGTTCATCAGCTCATGGACTGGAAGAAGCAGCCAGAACAACAGTCCTCAGAGACTTCTGCGGCGCCGCGTTACTCTGCTTCGGGCTTAGTAGCGCAACTTCGCCGAGTTGCCACCGATCCAAATTCAGAGCAAGCCTTGCGCGACGCCGCTGTTGCGCGTCTGGCCTATCTCGCTTCGCTGAAAGACGCCAATGGTCGATTGCTCGTGCCAGCCGCGCACCCTGATAGTTGGTGGGGCACAGTGGAAACCACTGAGTCGAGTGTCGCGATCGAAGATCCGAATAAACCCATTTATGTGCGCGGCTCGTCGTTACAGATTTTTGAAGATTGCTCACTCTCATGGTTCATGTCACAACGGGCCCAAGCCTCTGAATCCAAGTCGATTGCGTTGTCCTTCGGCACCATCGTCCATGCTTTCGCTCAGGCCATCAACGAGGGCAAACTCGATCCACGTGATACGCCAGTCATTGAGCAGATGATGTCTGAGGCTTTCGAAAAACTGCAGCTCGATGCGCCTTGGAGTAATGCCCGCGAATACCGAGACGCTCTGGAATGCATCAAAACCTTCGTTCGTTGGCGCGATGCCTCATCGACCCGAGTGGCCGGAGCAGAGGTGGATTTCCGTGGCGAGTGGAACGTCACTTCAGACGACGGTTCAACCGAGAGAGTTACTTTGCGCGGCCAAATCGACATGATTCTCGTCGACGCGGATGGCCAGGTGTACGTCGCGGACCTGAAGACCAACGCAACGCCAGCCAAGGTGGAAGAAGGCCAAACAAACAAGCAGCTTGGCTTATATCAGGCGGCAGTCGCGCGTGGTCTCCTCGAAGAACATCTCGGGCCAGAGTTTGCCGAGCCGATTCTCGGCGGGGCAGCCCTTGTGTACCTGCGCAAACAAGCCAAGGGAGGTGTGCCGACAGAGCGCACCCAACCAGGCCTGCGGCCAGATCCTGAGTCCGGCCGCACATGGGTTGAAGAGATGGTTGCCACAACTGCTCGCCGCGTACGAGCCGAGGACTACCTACCAACCATCGGTGGTGCCTGCGGCTACTGCACCATCAAGTCGAGCTGCCCGCTTATGGCTGAAGGTCGCCCGGTGATTTCATGACCAACCAGAAATATTCAGCTCAGGACATTGCCGATGTGCTCGGTATTCCGTTCTCTGACGAACAATTGAAAGCAATCTCCGCTGAGAAGACACCTGCTGTGATTGTGGCTGGCGCAGGCTCGGGCAAGACAGCGGTGATGACTGCCCGCGTCGTGTATCTCGTGGCGAACAACCTCGTGCCCGCGGATCAGGTGCTCGGGTTGACCTTCACCAATCTCGCGACCGGCGAACTTCAAACCCGAGTGCGCGAAGCGCTCAACAAGCTTGCCGAACATTCGAGTGAAACTGACGAGCAAGAGTCGGGCGAACCAACTGTTTCTACTTATCACTCTTTCTCAGGTGAACTCCTACGCGAATATGGCATTCGAATCGGCGTCGAGCCAGAAAGCGCTTTGCTCTCTGACGTTCGCCGACAACAACTCGCGATGCGCCTCCTGCGCACGACGACCGCATCGTTTGCCGATGTGGACATGAAATTCGGAACAGTCCTCGAACGGCTTCTCAAGCTCGATGATGCCATGAGTGACTTCGACGTTCGGGCAGACGAACTCATTACTTTCGACACAGATTTGATTGCCCGTGTTGAACCCGTTGTCACTAATGAAGCGGGTCGCAAGATTGTTCAGGCGTCGCGAAATCGACTGCTTCTCACTCAACTTGTTCAAGAATTCCGTCAGTTTAAGAAGGACCACGACTGCCTCGATTACGCCGACATGACTCGGCTCGCTATCGAAGTTTTTCGACAGCAGCCAGACCTCGTCGCTCAGGTGCGTGAACGGTTCCAGGTCGTCATGCTCGATGAGTACCAGGACACCTCAACCGCGCAGAGAGTTCTGATGAATCTTCTGTTTGGGCAAGGTCACAGTCTGACCGCCGTCGGTGATGGCCTGCAGTCAATCTATGTCTTCCGTGGGGCAAACCCGCAGAACATCGACAATTTTGCCTCTCACTTCGCGCATGAGTCGGCCATTCCTGCTGTGTTGAACTTGCCTGAGACCCAACGCAATGGTCATAACATTGTGGGGATTGCGAATGCTCTGACAGATGAACTTCGTCAGCCGGATGCGCATCCGCTCGCAAAGCCGCTAGCCGCAAAGGCCGAACCGAAATACGGCGACGGCACGGTGAGACTCGGCTTTTTCGAGACGGCACTTCTCGAAGCTGATTGGCTCGCAGACCGAATTCGCGAACAGTCGGCTGCAGGTGTACCGCTGTCTGATATTGCGGTGTTGTTGCGCAAACGCGACGATGTCGGCTGGTTCTACCGAGCTCTCAGCGACCGTGGCATTAGCGTCCAAGTGCGCACCAAATCAGACTTGCTCGACATCCCAGAGGTTGCTGAGTGCGTTGCATACTTGCGAGTGATTGCCGAACCTACGGCCAATGAAGCTTGGATTCGCATTCTTTCGGGACCACGTTTTCGCATTTCAAATCGAGATCTGAAATTGATTGCTGATGTTGCATCCGAGCTCGTGGTCTCAGCTGACCGTCGGCCCACCGACCTTCAGGGAATTCTCGATGCCACCGCCCAGGCGTCTGATCGAATCACGTTGGTTGCCTATGGAGATGCGATCTCTCACATTGCTGTGCATGGTCATGACCACCTGTCAGAGTCCGCGCTCGCGCGTGTCCGGGTGCTTGCACGCGAGGTTGATTACTTGCGAAGGCATACGTCCGAGGCGCTCGTCGATTTTGTGCAGCGCGTGCTGAGCACGACTGGACTTGCTGCCGAAGCGCAATCCCACGTTTCTCGTGTCGCTGCAGGAATGCCTGCCAACCTCAGAACTTTTGTGTCGATGGCTGCAGATTTTGTGTCACTCGATGGCCAGAACTCGCTTTTCGCTTTTTTGACTTGGCTCGAAGATGCTCGACGACTCGAGTCGCAGGGTCAACTTCAAACACTGTCGAACGGCGATGCCGTGCAGCTGATGACAGTGCACAGTTCAAAAGGCTTGCAGTTCCGATGCGTGGCAGTGCCTCGACTTTCCACCGACATCTTCCCGTCCAAGAAGGGCCAAGATCGGTGGCCGACCAATCCTCACGTGATTCCAGATGCGCTACGTCCTGATGTCACAGATCCGGTGATGAAGAACTACCCACCTCGTGATGTGCGACTTACGGAAAAGGTTTTAGAGCCATTTGCCGACGCTTGTCGTCGACTTGATGATCTCGACGAGCGCCGACTGATCTATGTGGCCGTGACTCGCGCCCAGGAGACGCTGCTCGTGAGCGCGGCCCACGCAATTCCGAGCGAAAAGAAATCGCGCGTGCCTTCGAAGTTCCTCGTCGAAATGCGCGATCACATTCAGGCGACGGGATTACCTGCTCTGACTGTCGACGAGTGGTTTGAGGCACCACAAGAGGCAGTTGAACTTGAAGACGATCCGATCAGCGCTGCGTGGCCAGTAGAGCTGAATTCAGCCGCAATGATTTCTACGAAGGCGGCTGCACAGCAGGTGAGGTCGCTGCTCTTAGGATCGCAGGCACTCGCGCCGACATCCCCCGACACACGAATTGGTTTGGTTGCCGCGTGGGATAAAGCCATTGAAGCGTTGGTAGACGATTTCGCGCATGAGCACGAGCGAGTCACGGTGATTGAGCTTCCATCGACGCTGAGCGTTTCTCAGATTCAACGACTCAACAAAGACGCCGATGCTTTCGTTGCAGACCTGTTGCGGCCTATGCCGAGCGCTCCTGCGTTTGCCGCTCAACAAGGCACAGACTTCCACGCGTGGGTCGAACTTCGTAGCCGTGCAGCAATGGGTCAGGCTCACTCCGCTGTGCTTCCTGGCATGGAAGATTTCGATGAGCCTTCACCAGAACAGACGCTCAATCTCGAGAAGTTCATTTCGAACTTCGAAAAGTCTCCGTGGGCGCAGCGGGTTCCCTTCGACGTTGAGAAGCCGTTTGTCTATTCAGCGGGCGGGCGCGCGATTCGGGGTGTGATTGATGCGATTTACGAAGAGGCAGATGGCTCTTGGCTCCTCGTCGACTGGAAAACCAATGCGAACAAAACAGCCGATGACCTGCAGTTGTCGATTTACCGTTTGGCGTGGGCTCGGCTACAGCAGTGCGACGTCGAGAGTGTGAAGTGTGCTTTCTATTACGCAGCGCTCGACGAAACGGTTGCCCCGTCCCGGTATTACACAGAAGCAGAAGTTGCCGCGATCTTGTCAGGAAACAGCTGAAACTGTTGCGCTGACACTGAGGTGATCGCCAGCAATCAAGTGCGAGGTACTCAGCTCGGTGACACTCAAGGTTGAACTCGCGATGACATAGTCGAGTTGGGCTTTGGGTTTCGACGTTGGATACGTCGGCATGAAATTGCCTAGAGGCTGCTTGAGCATTGTGCGAACAAGTCGTGGCGGCAGATTGAGATCGCCCACCAGCACGTGTGGTTCATCGAAGCTGCCCGCCCACTGAGCGATGCGCCGAAGTTGACGCAGAGCCGTGGACGGTATGAATGACAAATGCGTGCCAATCACGGTGATCGGACCAAAGCCTGCATCGACCGTAGCAGCGAGTGCGACTCGTGGTTCATCCGGAATAGGGAATACACGCGCCTTGCCATCGACAACAAAAGCCATCGGCAATGAAAGTCGGCTGCCGACAAGATTGAGTCGTCGCCATTTCAGTACCGGCAAACGTGACGCCATTCCGATTCCGTAGGCATGCGCTGGTGCGTGCTCAGTAACTTCAGAATCATTGACCGCTTGCCACCGCCGACCAGGGCCTGGGTCACCGATAAGTGTTGCGCCGAAACGAGATTCGAGGAATCCACCGCCGTTGCGGAGAAGTTCAAGATGGTCGAGATGATTGCTGCGCGGGTGGTCATGATCGATTTCGGCGAAGCACACAACGTCAGCTGAAACTTCTGCACCGGCGAGCGTGAGATTTTCATCGCTACTCAATCGGGAATCGGCGCGCGTACCGCGACCGCCTTGGACGTTTGCGATGGCGACTCTCACGGACGAGACCATTCATGCGGCAATTCGCCGCCGTACCAATTCTCAATCAGACGACGTGCGATAGATACTTTGGACGGCAGTCGCACAGCGCCAGATTCGCAAGCAGCAACCATGTCTGCCCGACTAAACCAAGCGGCTTCTTCAATTTCTTCGCCATCGACCGTGATCTGAGAGGTCATCGATCGCGCACTGCAGCCAATCATCAAGCTCGCAGGGAAAGGCCACGGCTGACTTCCGAGATACGTGACGTCACTGACGTTGAGACCGACTTCTTCGTGTGCTTCGCGGACAACTGCTGCCTCGAAAGTTTCACCTGGCTCCACAAAGCCAGCAACAATCGAAAAGTGTCCGGGCTGCCACACTTTCTGGCGGGCCAGGAGCAAGCGATCGTCTGCATCAGTAATCGCAACAATGACTGCAGGGTCAGTGCGTGGGTAGTGCTCGCTGCCGTCGGCTGGGCATTGGCGAACCCATCCCGCCTGCGTGATGAAGGTTTCGCTGCCGCACCGCGGACAGTGCGTGTGTGCGCGATGCCAATTTGTCAGCGCCACTGCAGTCGTGGCGAGACCAGCATCCCGAGCGGACAACGCGGCGCCGCAATTCCGCAACGACTGCCAGTCCAGAGAGTCAAAGCGAGCGTCATCTTCAGCAATGTCGGTAAGCCATACAAGAAAATTGACGCCATTGTCGGTGCCAAGAAAACCAAACTCGGCCTCTGGCAGACCCTCGGGACTCGTGAATGCCAATTCGTCACCAGCGAGCGGGACAGCGCCGAGTCGAACGCAGAGGACTCGACTTGCGGGGTCGGAACGAACTCGCGCCCACCACTGCGCGTCTTGACGAAGTTCAGCAGCACGCTCAACCGCCGAACGGCCGAGCGCCAACTGCTGCAGAATCGGGCTCACGAAAGCGAAGCGAGTTTCTCTTTGACGTCGATGAGACTTGGGTTAGTCGCGGCGCTGCCGTCTGAGTAGACCACAGTGGGCACGGTGCGATTGCCACCGTTGACGGATGCCACGAGTTCGGCCGCGGCCTCGTCTTGTTCGATGTCGATTTCGGAAAACTCGATACCTTCGCGGGTCAACTGTGCCTTGAGGCGCTTGCAGTAGCCGCACCAAGTGGTCGAATACATCGTGAGGGACATAACGCTCCTTTCAGGAGGCTGACTCTAGGTGCAGGGCGAGATGGTTGCAGGTGGAAAGATGCACTCGTGAGCGAATCTCTCCTCGAAGGCCTCGACGCCGACCAACAAGCGGTCGCGCGGGCCACGCGCGGACGTGTGGTCGTGGTGGCGGCAGCTGGTTCGGGCAAAACGAGAGCAATTTCGCATCGAATCGCGTACGCCGTCGCGACTGGAGCCCAACGCTCCGATAAAGGCCTCGGCTTGAGCTTCACGACGCGGGCGGCCGGCGAACTACGCGGTCGGTTGAGTCAGCTCGGGGTTGTGGACATGCAGACCGCGACTTTTCACTCTGCAGCTTTGCGACAGTTGAGCTTCTTTTGGCCGCGAGTGCTTGGCGGTCCCGCCTGGAAGATTCTGAGTACAAAATCTTCCGTGATTGAACAAGCCGCCCGCACTGCAGGTGTTGATCTGACGGTGACGCAACGACGCTTTGTGGCTGCAGAAATTGAATGGGCTAAATCTTCGGGACTTGATCCTCAAGGTTATGCGCTCGTCGAGCGTCCATTCGCAGACATTGAGTCCGCTGACGTGGTGAGTATTTGGTCGGCGTACCAAGACCTGCTCACGTCGACGAATCACATCGATTTTGAAGATGTCTTGGGGTTGACGCTTGGCATGCTCCAGCAACGCCCTGACGTCGCTGAAGAAATTCGCCGCCGCTACCACTGGTTCACCGTGGACGAATTCCAGGACGTCACGCCGTTGCAGCAGGCACTTCTCGACATTTGGGTCGGTGAGCGAGATGAACTGTGTGTTGTCGGCGATCCAGCGCAGACGATCTACAGTTTTGCTGGCGCAGCGCCGAACTTCTTGACGAATTTTCGGCATCGCTTTCCGCAGTCGACGGTTGT
>JAFMIT010000182.1 GCA_017853815.1 Actinomycetota bacterium | reverse complement strand
CATGGCACCGACGCCGTCACCCGCGTTCTTGTTGGGTCCACCAACGGCGAAGCGGATTGGACGACGATTGGTGTCCACGAAAATGTCATCGCCGCATCGTGGATGGCTCTCGAAGACGCGCTCGCATACGGGCTCTTCCGGGCCGGACGGACAGGGAACTAATCATGTTTATCGCGCGTGTGGGACTGGGTGAACGTGTCGCGTTCGCTGTTGTTGAAGGCGTTGATGCGGCTGGGATTCCGGCTGCCGATGCAACCGTAGAGATTTTGCAGTCGCATCCTTTCGGCGAACTTGTTACGACTGGCGAGTCTTTTCCGCTTACGGATGTGCGATTGCTTCCACCCATGATTCCAACAAAAATCATTGGCATCGGCAAGAACTATGCAGATCACGCGAAGGAAATGGGCGGCGAAGTTCCGGCGGAACCGATTTGTTTCTTAAAGCCGACTACGACGCTGATTGGCACTGGCGATGTGATTCGCATTCCATGGCAGAGCGAACATGTGGAACATGAAGTCGAGCTTGCGGTGGTCATCGGTCGGATGGCGCGCAACGTAAAGCCAGAAGAGGCGCTCGACTACGTGCTGGGCTACACCGTCGCTAACGACGTGAGTGCCCGCGATATCCAAAAGCGTGACGGGCAGTGGACGCGCGCCAAAGGCTTCGACACGTTCTTGCCGATGGGTCCATGGATTGCGACGCATCTCGACCCTTCGCGGCTCGCTTTGAAGACGCTTGTCAATGATGACGTGAAGCAAGACGGCAGCACTCACGATCTTGTGTTTGATGTGCCAGCGCTCGTGGCGTTCTGTTCAGAGAGCATGACGCTGCTGCCAGGCGACATCATCCTGACGGGCACGCCAGCGGGAGTTTCACCGATCGTTGATGGCGATGTCGTGCAGTGTGTCATCGAAGGTATCGGCGAAATCATCAATACGGTCGAGGCGTAGCAGTCTTTTCGGGTGCGCTCGCTCCGTGCGAGTACCCTGTGCGCACTATGACGAGCAACGTACGAGTTCGATTTTGTCCTTCACCCACCGGCAATCCACACGTCGGCATGGTCCGCACTGCGCTGTTTAACTGGGCTTATGCGCGGCACACGGGCGGCACGTTTGTGTTTCGTATCGAGGACACCGATGCGGCGCGTGACTCAGAGGAGTCGTACCACCAGTTGCTCGACTCGTTGCGTTGGCTCGGCTTGACGTGGGATGAAGGCCCCGAGGTCGGCGGCCCACACGGCCCGTATCGCCAGTCAGAGCGGATGGATATTTACAAAGATGTCGCTGCCAAACTTGTCGCGGGCGGCTACGCGTATCACTGCTATTGCACTCCTGAAGAGCTTGAAGAACAGCGCGAAGCGCAGCGAGCAGCAAACACGACGCCGGGTTACAACGGTCGCTGCCGCGAACTCTCCGCAGACGACGTCGCTGCGTTCGAGGCGGCCGGTCGCAAAGCGGCAGTTCGTTTCCGCATGCCAGGCACTGACCACACGTGGAACGACTTGGTGCGCGGTGAATTGTCGTTCGCCGCAGAACACGTACCTGATTATGTGTTGGTGCGAGCGACGGGCGAACCTTTGTACACGCTCGTCAATCCGACTGACGATGCATTGATGGGTATCACCCATGTTCTGCGCGGTGAAGATCTGCTCTCGTCTACGCCTCGTCAGCTAGCGCTGCATGCGGCACTTGCGGCGGTTGGTGTGGGCTCAGGTGTGATGCCGCAGTTTGGCCACTTGCCATACGTCATGGGTGAGGGCAACAAGAAGTTGTCTAAGCGCGATCCTGAGTCGTCGCTATTGATGTACCGCACTGAAGGTTTCTTGCCTGAAGGTTTGTTGAACTATCTCGCGTTGCTCGGTTGGAGCATTGGTGACGACAACGAATTCTTCAGCATGGAAGAAATGGCGAAGGCATTTGAAGTCACTCGTGTGAGCGCCAATCCTGCGCGCTTCGATTTGAAGAAGTGCACCGCCATCAACGGCGACTGGATTCGTGCCATTACCGAAGAAGATCTTGGCAATCGCATCCTGCCCTATTTGATTTCTGATGGTTTCTTGCCAGAAGTGCCGACGGCAGCGCAGAAGCAGGTACTCGCAGCGGCCATTCCACTCGTTCAATCGCGCATGGAAACGTTGCGACAAGGCGCTGCCATGCTCGGTTTCTTGTTCGCGAAAGATGCGGGCATCGAGTCGGATGTCACCGCAGGAATGGCTGCGTTCAAGATTGATGAATCGGAAGTTGCAAATCTCAACGACGACACCGACGCTGTGCTTGCAGCCGCTGCTTCGGCTCTCGAGAACCTTTCGGATTGGTCGACGGCAGCGATTGAAGCGACTCTGCGTGAAGCGTTAATCGACGGTCTTGGTCTCAAGCCCAAGTTCGCTTTTGGGCCTGTTCGCCTCGCAACAGCAGGTCGCCGCGTCTCGCCACCGCTTTTTGAGTCGCTCGAACTGCTTGGGCGCGAGCGTTCACTCTCGCGCATTCGCGCGGGCATCCGCTTCTGACCAATTTCGGCTCGGCAGTCGGTGTCGGCTATGCTCCGCCGCGCATCAGTCCCCAGCCAAGGGGCACCTTTACGGGTGATGATGGGGTATGGGGTAATTGGCAGCCCAACTGATTCTGGTTCAGTTTGTCTAGGTTCGAGTCCTGGTACCCCAGCGAGGCACTAGTTGCCTTATGTAGCTGGCCCCGTTGTGTAGTGGCCTAGCACGTCGCCCTCTCAAGGCGGTAGCGCGGGTTCGAATCCCGTCGGGGCTACATCTGAAATCCCCGCCCCGGCGGGGATTTCCCATTGGTGGTACGAGTTCAGCACACTCGTGGTACGAGTTCAGAACACGACTGGTACGTGAGAACGGCG
>JAFMIT010000181.1 GCA_017853815.1 Actinomycetota bacterium | reverse complement strand
AAGCTCGATAGCGGTGAGGTCCTGACCGAGGGCACAGCGATCCTGCCCTATATCGCCGATCTGGTGCCTGAGAAGCATTTGGCGCCTGCCGCTGCGACGCTCGATCGATATCGTCTGCACGAGTGGCTGGGGTATATCAACTCGGAGGTGCACAAAAGCTTCAGCCCGTTTTTTACGCCGGGCGCCACCGATGAACAAAAAGCGGCAGCGCGAGTGCAGCTCGAGAAACGCGTGAAATTCATCGAAGCACACTTAGCCGATAAGCCATTTCTTCTCGGCGAGCATCTCTCCGTTGCCGACTGTTATCTCTTCACGGTACTCAGCTGGTGCGCGTATGTGAAAATCGATTCCGCCACTGTTTGGCCGGGTTTGAAGTCGTATATCGATCGCATCGCTGCTCGACCCGCGGTCCGAGCAGCACTCAAGGCGGAGGGCCTCATTAAATGAGCAAGCCAGCTTATCTGCTCGTCCAAGGTAAAGTCACAGACATCGAAGGCTTTCGCTTGTATAACGCTGCCTTACCGCCCATCTACCAGAAATTTGGCGGGCATTATTTGACCGTGACGCCTGCAGCCAAAGTTGAAGTGGCTGAGGGAGAGCCGCGAAATGAGAGCATCTTGATTGCCCAGTTCCCCTCCAAAGAAGCCGCGTGGGGATTCTGGCAATCGAACGAATACCTCGCCGCGAAAAAATTTCGCGAAGGCAAAGGGACGTTCTTCGTCACGATCCTCGACGGACTCGGCTAATTGCGAGTTCCGAGCACCGACATCCATTTGACGAATCGTCGCTGATCGAAGGCGTTGTCGTCTCGCAGATCATCAAACAGGCGGTTGATTTCAGCCTGCTTTCCCTGATCGAGCTTCAGACCCGCTAGCATCACCACCATCCCCATCGCCGCCTGTTCAGCGGCTGCCGGATCTGGAAACTCACCGCGTCGCGATGCGTCCACCAGAGACTGCGCCACGGTATTCAACTGGCCAGAAGACCAACTGACCTCTGCCAGTTGTTTCTCGGTCGACGATAACGCCGTTCGCGTTTGCGATAACGCTGCACGTAGAGACGCCGCATCACCATGCGCCGCCTTCTGCAGGGCGATGACAGCGCGATCAAGATCCGTGCGAGCGCCCAACTGCAGGGCCGCGGTCACTCGACGCAAGACCAACAGATGCGCATCCTGCCAACGCAAATCACCTGGTTCGATACCAAGACCGCTCGAGCCTCCGAATGCGGTCAAGCGCAAGTCTCGGTGACACGAGTGACAGGCGAAAATGCCAAAGTCAGGAATCGGGCCCATGCGTCCCGCACCGTGTTGCTCAATCAAATTGAGTTGACGACGTGAGGAGTCCACCAAACCTTTGACCCACATGGCCGAGTGATTGGTCGGCACTTTCTTTCGGTAGTGCTCACGACCACCGCCCGTGCGCCACAACTCAAGATAGGTATCTAGTTCGAATACGAGTCTCGGATGCCCTGCCGCCATCATGCGATGGTTGGCGTAGCGATTTTGATCGCCGACATGACAACCGAGGCAGGTTCCCGCTAAGACCTCGGGCTTCTCTAAAGCGACGAGACCGTTCGCCAAATGCTCGCTACGCGGAATTCTTGGACTTTGATAGTGGGTTGCCAGCCACTTTTCGGAGCCGCCATGGCAGCTCTCGCAACCCACACCATCGTCAAGTTGAAACTTCACACCACGCTGCGCGGCAGGCACGGCGTCCGAGTGACAGGCGAGACACGCGGGGGCTTCATGAGCAGGACCAATACCCATCCGACGTGCAATCTCTTGCGATCGCTTATTCAGCAAAACCTTGTAGGCGTTGCTGTGCGGATCGAATTGTGACCACGTCGTATACTCGTTTTGCAAGGCGTTTTCATAGGCCTTTAGCGGCTGACTCGAACCATGACACAACGAGGACGCACAGGTTGCAACACCCTCATGACGAAGTTTGGCATCGTCAGCGAGAGCGCCAACCGTCGCTAACGCAGCCAGACTCAGCGTCGCCCACTTCAAAAGACTGTTTTTCCAACTCATGGTGAGTTCCTCTGCGCCTGCTTGACGGCAGGATTATCCTCGACATACCAAGGCTCGCCGTCCTTATCGAGATAAAGTCGCTGCATTTCCTGCAGATTGAATGGGCGCGATCCGCGACGACCAAACACCGCCACCTGACCGCCGCTCTCGTCGACTGCTCGGTCGCGCTCGAGCGGTCGCGAGAGGCTGAGCGCCGCAGAGCGAGTAGCTTTATAAGCGATCAACTCCGGACGCGGCTCTGGGCTGAAGCCATAGAAATTCGGCTGCGACGACGGGCTGGTCAATTGCACGACCTTCAAGCCGCCCTTGCCGTCCGCAACATAGGCAAAGAGAGACGCATTAGTCGAGGCAATCATGATGTCGCGCGAATCGACGAGTCCGCCATCGGCATTCCATTTCTGGAACAGCCGCGCTGCATGCGGACGCTTCACGTCAATGATGGCCATACCTTCGCGACCATTAGCGACATACGCATACGTACGCGCCACCGTGAACCGACCTGCGTTGGCAAGCGATACCGTTGCACCAGGCAGCTTTCGCGGACGCGACGGTTGCGTGATATCAACCACCTCAAAGCCACGCGCCGTCGTAACGAACAGATAACGGAACTGCAGTGCCACGGCTTGCGGCGAGTCGAATGGAATTTCGGCGACGATGTTCGGCACGCTTGGCGTCGACAGATCCACCACCATCACGTGGCTGCCGGTGACCACGTAGGCCAGATTGCCGGCAATCGTCAGATAACGCGCGCCGGTCAACTTTCCGTTGGGATTCCAGGTCACGAAGCGCTTCAAGAAATTGTTCCTGAATTCGCCATCTGCGAGCGTGTTGATA
>JAFMIT010000041.1 GCA_017853815.1 Actinomycetota bacterium | reverse complement strand
TCCTGCTTGTCATCCTCTGCCACGCAGGAATCGCTGGCTTCGAGTCCGGATTTATCGGCGTAGACGTCTTCTTTGTGATTAGCGGCTACGTAATCACAAGTCTTTTGCACCGGCAGCCTGCTCGCCAGGTGTTCGCCAATCTGCGCCATTTCTACATCCGTCGAATCCTGCGCATCGTGCCTGCAGCGACCGCCGTCCTCGTGACGACAGGACTCGTCTCCTTTTGGATTCTCGGAGACAACTTCAATCCGAGCCTGCTGACAGACATCCGTTGGGCGACCTTGTTTTCGGGAAACTTCCGACTCATTGACGTCAGCGCCGACTACTTCCTCGTCGGCGTAGACCCGTCGCTCGTCACGCACTTTTGGTCTCTTGCGGTCGAAGAGCAGTTCTACTTCTGTTTTCCGTTACTGGTTTTCGCACTCACGTGGATTGCGCCCCTGCACCAGCGCACCAAGGCTCTCCAAATCCTGCTCGCAGTCATCATTACGGCATCGGCTATCTGGAGTTTTCACTCCACACCACTCGACCCAGTGCTCGCGTACTACTCCCCTTTCACTCGGCTGTGGGAGCTCGCGGTCGGCGGACTTGTCTCCACAATTCCAGCAGAGCTCAAGATTCGATTTCCGCGTGTACGCACGCTGATCGCGGTCGCAGCTGCGGCGTTACTGATTTCATGTTTGTGGATCATTACACCGACGAGCGGCTTCCCTGGAGTCATCGCGTGGCTTCCGGTCAGCGCTACAGCGATGCTGCTGTGGCTCGGTCAAGCATCCGTTCACTTTGGCGGCCTGCGATTCTTAAGCAAACGGCCGCTCCGTTACATCGGCGATATTTCGTACTCGCTGTACTTGTGGCATTACCTCTGGCTGATGCTTCCACGCCAACTCAACCAGGGTTCGATTCCATTTGGACTGGTGCTGTTCGGTATTACTGGAACGTTCATCTGTGCAGCCGCGTCGTATCACTGGCTTGAGAATCCGATCCGGCGCTCGCCGGCTTTGCAGCGAGACGGTTGGGCAACATTGCTGGTGCTCGCAATTTGTCTTGCCCTCAGCCTGGATTCCACCGTACTCGTCGAAAGCCTTTTTCTTAACCGGTAATCGGTAGCTCTTGACGTGGACGCACATTGACGGAGTACGTCTCGCGAATGTGCAGAAGAACGTAAGAAGCGAGCACGCGCATTCCGGACATCGAGAAATGAATGCCGTCACCGCCGCGAATGTTGGTGAACGTGTTGTTGACCCGAACTCGATCTCGATACTGACCGCGATCATCAGCGAGGTATGACCACACATCAAGGAAAGTTACGCCTGGCGTGAGGGGTGCCTGAGTTGAATACAGTTTGTTCAACTCCGCCATGCCTTCGCCATAACTCTTTGGCTCCATCACAGGCAGACCAACCCAGAGCGTGTAGCTACCCGCCTTCGTGATCATCGCTGTGATGCGATCGATTTGATCTCGGTACGCCTGCTTCCATGCGGAAGTCCCGAAAGACAAGGTGGATCCGCCGACTTTCATGTTCTGACGGTCGTTCGCACCGAGCATGACGATGACCAAATTCGGCTTGTAACGCCCGAGCATCGGCTTGAGGATGACCGGCCAGTCATAGAACCAGGAATTCGATAGGCCAGTGGAGCCTTTGCTTCGCTTGATGAAGTTGATGCCTTTTGTCCGCTCGAGCTGGTACATCAGTCCCGAGCCAAGATTGTTGCCCATGGAGTCACCCACCAACAACACCGTGCACTCCCCGACTTTGCGTTTCGGAGTAGCAGGAATGAGCGAGATTCCACATCCGCGATTTGCTTGCCTCTGGGCAAGATGGTCGAGCACCTGCTGAGTGGCAGAAGAAACATTCGTCGTCAGCTGAGTACTGGGTGCAGCCGCCGGTGTCGGGGATTTGGTGACCACACGTTCTGCGTGTGCGGCGGCAACTTTGGCGTTCGATGCATTTGTCGAAAATCCCACAGTGGACAGGGCCACCAGGACCATCACAAGTGCAACTTTCAAACGCATACGAAAAGTGTAACTCCGCTCGAGTAGGTAGATTGGTGACATGGCTTGGGCTTATCTCTTCGGCGCCATCGCGCTGGAACTTTTCGCTACGACCTCGCTGAAGTTGTCTGAAGGTTTCACCAGGCTGCAGTGGACGCTCGCGATGGCGGTCGGTTACGGCCTTGCGTTTTATCTCCTGTCGCTCGTCGTCCGGACCATGTCCCTCGGTCTGGCTTACGCCGTGTGGTCTGGTGTTGGAACGCTGGGCGCAGTGATCATTTCGATTTACTTTTTCAATCAATCGTCCACACCGCTCGTCTGGGTCGGCGCAACGCTCGTGATTGGTGGCGTGGTGCTCATGAATCTCGGAAGCTCAGCTCACTAAACAGCGTAGGCTTGGCTAATGCCTGAGACTCCTCCTTGCCCACAGTGCGACTGCGAATACACCTACGAAATGGGAAATCTTGTGGTGTGTCCGGAGTGCGCGCATGAGTGGAATCCGGCAGAAGACGACTCCACTGAAAGCTCCGCAGCTCCTGTCATCCGCGATTCGGTCGGCAACGTGCTCAACGATGGCGACGCAGTGGTGATTGTCAAAGACCTCGCTGTCAAAGGTGCTCCGAAGGCCATCAAAGTGGGAACAAAAGTTTCCAATATTCGGCTAGTGCACAACAACGGTGATCACGATATCGATGCGAAGGTCGACGGCTTCGGCCCCATGATGTTGAAGTCGAGCGTCGTTAAAAAGGCTTAACCCGCACTCACGACTTGCGAATATGCTCCCGATACCAATGCGCACTCGCTTTTGGTGTACGTGAAAAATCGTCGTAGTTCACATAGAAAAGCCCGAAGCGTTTTGCGTAACCAGAATTCCATTCGAAGTTATCGAGCAAACTCCACGCGAAATAGCCCTTGAGCGCAATGCCCTCACTCTTGATGGTCTCGACGGTGTCGAGATGGCGGCGCAGATAATCCACCCGCCGAGAATCAACAATTTCGCCGTTGTCACCGACCACATCAGGCCAGGCCGATCCGTTCTCCGTGATGTATATGGCGGCAGGCGCATAGTCGTTACGCAGTCGGCGCATCAGATGGAGCAGTCCGTCTGGATAAATCTCCCACCCCATGTCGGTGACCTCCACACCTTCAGGGTCGACACCAGTGAGATCGAGAAAACCATCCACGGGTCCCGCAGCTGCGATTTGACGCAGGTAGTAATTCACGCCCAAGAAATCCGTCGGTGTCGCAATGACGTCGAGGTCATCATGTAGCGAGGGCACAGTGATGTTGAGCTGCCTCACGACATCTGCCGGATACCCACGTCCATAGAGTGGATCGAGAAACCAACGTAAGTCGTAGCCGTCGAGTCGGCGAGCAGCTGCTTCGTCTTCGGCACTGTCCGACGCGGCTTCGACAGGCGTCAACCCAAGCGAAATCCCCACTAGCGCATCCGGCCATGCGTTCTTCACAACGCGCACGGCGCGACCATGTGCGACCAGCAGATGATGAGACACATCAATCGATGCCTGGATGTCAGTAAGACCTGGTGCGAACCAACCGCGGTAATAGCCAAACCACGCGACACAGTGAGGTTCGTTGATGGTGATCCAATGTTTCACCCGATCACCGAACAATGTCACGAGCGTGGATGCGTAGTGCTCAAACCAGTCGATGGATTCGCGCGATTGCCATCCGCCTCGATCATGCAGAACTTGCGGTAAGTCCCAGTGATACATGGTCAGCCATGGTTCGATTCCTCTCGCCAACAAGCCATCAATAAGCCGGTTGTAAAACGCCACACCTGCCGGGTTGACAGCGCCATCACCATCAGGAATCAGTCGTGACCAAGAAACCGAAAATCGGTACGCGGAGATTCCAAGCCAGGACATTGAATCGAGATCGGTCTCGAGGAGTTCATAGTGGCGGCAGGCATCATCGCCAGTGTCGCCGTTGTGGGTCTTGCCCGGAATGTGGGTGAACGTGTCCCAGATGGATGGGGTCCGCCCATCCGCAGTTGCTGCGCCTTCAATCTGATAGGCCGCAGTGGCCGCGCCCCACACAAAGTCGTTGTTCACCTCCGCAGTATTGCGGCAGCAGAACCCAGACTTGATGAAAGACACTTGATACCCTAAGGGGTATAAGATCGGTCTTGACCCACTTGCGACTGCACACACATCATGGCGAAGGAATCATCATGGCAACCGTAGAACTCACCGCCCAAAATTTTGAAGAATCAGTTCTACGAGAAGGCATCACATTTGTTGATTTCTGGGCAGAGTGGTGCGGGCCATGCAGAATGTTCGGACCGATCTTTGAGCAAGCATCTCTCGAGAATCCCGACATCACTTTCGGCAAGGTCGATACCGAGGCGGAACAAGTGCTTGCGGCTAGCGCTGGCATCTCATCGATTCCGACCCTGATGGCTTTTCGTGACGGCGTGCTGCTGTTCCGCGAAGCTGGCGCCTTGCCTAAACCATCTTTCGATCAACTCATCCAAGCTATCCGTGATGTCGATATGGATGATGTACGCCAGAAAATTGCCGCTGAAGAAGCAAACTCAGCAGACTCGCAGTAGCTGACCGCTACCTACTCGGGCTTCCACCGGATCATGCCGAGTGCAATGACTCCGACAATCAGCGCGGTTTGCATCAGGATCATTCCCGGTGAAGTCATCTCAGCGACAATCGACTGACCGATATCTGTATGCGATAACGCATCGGCTCCGTAGACGTACGTCGTGTAAGTAAAACATCTGCCGAGAGCGAATGCTCCGACGAGCGGAAGAATCTGAATCTGCGGCATCAACCCAGCAGCCACAAACAGCTGTGACGACGACAGCGGAGACCAGAGAAAAAGCGCAAACATCCCCCACATGGTTTTGCCTCTACGCTGCAACTTGGCACCTAGATTGGTCATGTTGGTTACGTACGCGGTGGGGAGCTTGGATCGAAAGCGCCGAAAACCGTGTGCCATCAGCCAATGTGCAATCGAGGCGCCAATTACTGCGAGCACAATCAGCGGCACCGGCTCAAGCCCAAAAGTTAACGTCAAATAGACCAGGACAAGCCAGGTCGGCGGCCCAAAAGCCGGCATGAGGTTCTCGGCGAAAATAACCAAGAACGACAGCACGTAAGCCCACATGTCTGCAGCCTACGACCTCGCGACTAACTGAAGATGTGTCGCGTCTTTTCTGCTTCAGCAATAATGCTGCGCGCGAGTGGACTGTTGAGAACCACATCTGCAGGCTGAGGAAGCGCCCAACACCAGTTTGGCCACTGCGTCACCGTGCCAGGCATATTCGGACGTTCTGCGACAGCAGCCGCATCTTCGAGATTAAACACGACCACGCGACTTGCCGAGTTTGCGACCGACGCACAGCGCGCGAGCACCGCCTGACGAACTTGCTCGTCGGTGTACGGGCCTTCTTCGGGCAAACCTGCTTCGAGCGCTAGCGCTTTCTGTTTTGCGTACTCGGCGTCCCAATCGACGCTCTTACCGATGCGCACCATGTCATGGGGATCTGTTCCCAACAAGATGCCTGCGATTGTTGCGTGATCGTGCGTGCCGGTCGCACCCATCGTGTTGACGGTAAACATAGATGTTGGCACACGGCATGCTGCGCGATAACCGAGCATGTCGATGTCTTCCATCATGGGGCGGACGTAGTCCGGAACCGTGCCCATGTCTTCACCAACCGCCCACGCACCTCGACGCGACGCTTCGATGCGAACGATGGCCAACAGCGCATCATGCGGATAGCGAACGTAAGCGCCTTCAGCTGGACCGCCGTCTGGCACCCAGAACAAACGCCACAGTTGCATCACGTGATCAATCCGCAAGCCCTTTGCGTGCCGAAGCGCACTGCGCACCATGTGAATGAAGGGCAAAAATCCGACAGCCGCAAGGCCCGTCGGGCTAAACGCTGGTAGTCCCCAACGTTGGCCATCGCGATTGTGGCGATCAGGTGGACAACCCACTTCGGCGTCGAAGACAAGTACGTCTTGCCAGTTCCACGCGTCGAAACCGCCACCATCGAAACCAACCGCAATGTCAGCCACGAGGTCGACACCTTGACGCGATGCATGACCCAGCTGCTCGTCACACAAGTACTGCAACCACGAATGAAAAGCGATTTCGTCTTCATTCTCACTCATCCATTGCTGCACTACATGACTGTCAGGTCGACGCCATTCTTCTGCCCAGTTTTGCCATGGCAAGCCGAGAGTGTCACTCAACGCCATGAAGGCTGCGAAGTTGCGTAGGTCTTGTCCCCGATGAGCCACCCAGGCGTCGCACTCTTTTCCACCGGTACGACCGTTGGCCTCCCAGATTCTGCGCAGGGCTTCGAGCTTCAAGGGCCACACACGCGATCTGTCGATAATGCGTTCAGAATTAAGCGCCAAGGCCTTTTCGCGCAGATCAGAGATATCCGCTGTGGTCTTGATGTCATCCACAGCGATGTATAAAACTTGAAGCCACTCGCGCGAGGTTGGCGAATACGGCGATGCCTGAGGGTGTTCACCCAGATTGCCTGCGTGTAGCGGACAGATCAAAACGAAACCAGCCCCCCTGTGACCTGCAATCTGCGCTAACTGCGCGAGATCAGAGAAGTCGCCGATGCCCCATGAACGCTCAGTCCGCGCCGAGTACAACTGAATCGACCAGCCATAGCTGCGAGGTGGAGTGTTGAGCTTGTCGGGTGCAGCGAGGACAAGTTGGGTGTGACCATCTGGCAAGTGCAAAGCGTGATAGCCAACCGCGTCGACGGGCAAAATGCCGTCGATGTCCATCACACGTCCGTCGCCGAGCGAGATCCGTCCGAACAACTCCGGATGCCACTTGCCTGGCGTCGCAATGATTGGCTGACGCGACTGACCTTCGGCAGCGAACACGTCATAGAGCCACGCGAGTGTCTTCTCAGGAATCTGCCGCTCGATGTCGAAAGCATCGAAGAAACTGGGCTGGACGCCCCTGGCGGATACATATTCGAGCATGTGCTCGCGCGAGAGGTGTTCATTCACGGGCGGCAATTTAGTGTCCGACAAGGGGCGCTCCTGACAAATGTGACGGTGAACAACACATCAAAATCGGCGAAACGGGTTGCAACACGGTAACGAGCCAACGCAACATCACTATCCTCCCGCTGCCCGCACGCGAGCGACATGCAGCGCCAGATCGCAGTACGCCATATCCGCCCACGAAAACCACGGACGTGTGAAGTCCGTCGCGTCGTTGACATTGAAAGATTCGTGCATAGAGCCAGTACCGCCATCAGCATTCTCAAGCATGGCGAGGCAGTGTTCAGACTCTTCGAGAGTTACCGCGGTCAGGCCACGCATTGCAATCGAAAGCGGCCAGATGTTTTGAGCAGGTGTGTGATCGCTCGCAAATCCTTCACCACAGGTGCCGATACGCCATTGCGCATTCGCAGCTGACATCAACCACGAACGAGTGGAGCGGTAGCGCGCATCGTTGGCATCGCACCAACCGAGAAACGGCAATGCAAGCAGACTCGGGAAGTTCGGATCGTCAGTGAACAAGGCATTGCCGAGTCCATCAATTTCATACGGCCAGATATCGAATTGTTCGCAGGCCAGTACTAATGACTGCGCAATGTCATTACCGACTGCAGAGAGTTTCGAAGCGAGATCCAGCTCGCCACGCTCGCGAGCAATGTCCCCTAGTTCTCGTAGCGTCACCGACAAGTGGGCGTTGCCAGGAATGGGGAATGGATACACACATCGGTCATCGCTAGGTCGGAAACCCGACCACACCAGTCCGTTAGGAGCAAAAGGTGCACCGACGCCACCGTGACTCAAGTAGTCAGTGTCCGGAACGTCTGAGCGCACAAACACGTACGAGCCAGGCTCATGGTGACGCTCAGCTTCGATAACGGTGAGAACTATTTCCACCGCTCGCCAGAACGCATCGTCGAGATGCAAAGTCGTGCCTGTTGCTCGATGCAACGAAACGGCTAGCTCAAAGAAGGCAGCCAGTGAGTCGACTTCATATTTGCGCTCAAAGACCCAGGGGCTTTGATCCACGAAGTCACGATTCCAACAGTTGCCGTTTGGCTCCTCGTTAAACGCGTTTGCGTAGGGATCAATGGTCAGTTGTCGAGCCTGAAGGCGTGAAACTCCAGCGATGACTTCGACGAGTTCAGCATCTGGCTGCATTGCGAGCAGCGGCAACATTTGCCAGGTCGAGTCCCGGATCCACATCGCGGGGATGTCGCCGGTCAGAACGAAAACTGTGCCATCAGCATGTGCGACGAGAGCTCTCTCAAACAATTCTTCGGTGTACCGATCGATTCGCTCAATCTGTCCGCTCGCGAGCGAGCCACTCAGACTTGAGAGAAATCGTTGAATGCTCTCCGGACGCTTCATCGAAGTCGCCACACTGCCTGTGACGCCTCTTGAACTTCAAACTTCGGACGACTTCCCGACGCTTCAACGCCAAACAACGTTTCTGCAATCTCGTAGCCATACGCCGAGAGATCGATATCAATCTTGCACGCATTGCTCGCGATGACCACCACAATTGCGGCATCAGCGGTCTCACGCAAATACGCGACATAGTCTTCTTCGTCCGCGATCCAGCGCAGTCCACCATCAATGAGAGCTGGTTCAGTTCGGCGGAGCGCAACCAACGCTTTCACATCAGCTCGAAATTCTTCATCCCACTCGCTGCGATCGTCCCAATCAATCGTGCGACGAGAGTCATCGAGACCAATTCCGCCGATGCCCAATTCATCTCCCATGAAGATGGACGGCACACCCGGGAAGGTCATCATCATCGTCATTGCAGCACGGTGACGATGGCGGTCGCCCGCAACAATCGTGCGGAAACGTGGGGTGTCATGCGAATCCAACAGAATCATTGACGCGACGAGAGCGCGCCACGGAATCGCACCGCTGAATGCTCGAATGGTTTTTACAAACTGCGTGCCAGTAATCATTGGCGCATCGACAGGCAAACCTTGGAATCCGCCGCTCAGCTTGGCATCGCGGTTCATCCACGAGGTGAGTGGTCGCATGAATCCTTGGTAATTCATCGTGCCATGCCACCCAGCACCCGCAAGGTCTGATGCGACGAAGTCACCGTTCTCTGCGACAAGCCAGGCGTCCGGTGCAACCTCATCCATGGCGCGGCGCACACCGTGCATCACTTCATCGTGCATGTCGATTTCGCCGAGTCGACCTGTCATGTTGCCCACGTCAATTCGCCAGCCAGACATGCCGAACTGGGGTGAGACCCAACGCCGGATAACCGAGTCTTCGCCTTCGTACATGCGATCACGAAGTTCGGCAGATGCAAAGTTCAACTTTGGCAGGCTCTTGAAATTCCACCACGCGACGTAGCCCCACTCGAACTCGTCAGTCCAGTAGAAGAAGTCGTGCTCCGCCGAAGTCGGATCGCTCTTTGCTTTTTCCATCCACTCATGACCAGCACCACAGTGATTGGTGGTGAGGTCACCCACCAGGCGGACGCCCGCAGCATCCGCTGCTCGACGCAAACTAAACCAGGCTTCGTTTCCGCCCAGAATCGGATCAACATCGTGGAACGTGGTCGCGTCGTAGCGATGATTCGACCGGGCAGGAAAAACTGGCGTGAAATAGATGCCGTTGATTCCAAGGTCAGTCAGATAGTCGAGTTTCTGTTCTACGCCAAGCAAGTCTCCGCCGGTGAGGTCCTGACCCTTGAGATCGTTCGTGCTCTTGGACGCCGCTTTCCAATCCGCTTGGCGAGCCCAATCAGGAAGCTCTTTCGGTCCGGACGACGCAAAGCGGTCAGGGAAGATCTGATAAAACACGGATGACTTCAACCAGGTTGGGTAACTCGGTCGCGCCACGAGCTGGAAGTCACTATTGGAATGCACATCATGGTCATGCAGACCTTCTGCATTCAGCCAATCAAATTTCTTGTAACCAGCGAACAAGAATCGGTAAGGCATGTTGTGGTTAACGATTTGGACCTCAACACTCCACCACTCATCGACTGCCGTCTCACTTTCTTTCGACAAATGAGCAGTGCGCGGCTCACCATCCTCGTGATAGCGGATCACAGCGTGATCAAATACGTAGCCCTTCGGCACTCGAACGCGCAATGTCACAAACTCGCCGAGCGACGGTGCGGCATTCGAGACATAAAGATCGCTGCCATCGTGATGTGGTGTGCGCATGGTTCTCCTTTGAATCTGCGTCATCGCTTAAGTGTCTGTCGTGGATTAGCTAAAAGCTCAGACCATGCAATTTCTGCACCACCGAGCAACAACATCGAGTTCAGCCCCGTCGCCCGCGAGATGAGGAAATCATCTCCGCGGGCGATCAGCGCTCCGTCATTGAGTTCTTTCAGAATTGCTGCTCGCCGCGTCTCAACGAGTTCTCCGAGGTAACCGAGGACGACGATGACTTCGGGATCGAACAGATCTCTCAAGGTCGCTAGCGCATTGGTGAGGACTCGGGCATGCAAAGCGGGCGCGTCCTCAACGCGCTCGCGAGTCATCAAATGACCAAAGCTCATGTTGCCAGGCAAACCAAGATCAGAATCGTGAATGCGCATTTTGCCAATTTCGCCAGCGACGCCACGTTCACCATCTAACACTTCACGATTAACAATCACGCCGCCGCCCACGCCACCGGCACCCGAAATGATGCACACGGCGTTGCGCAAGTTCGTGGCGTAACCAAAGTGATGTTCCGCAATCGTGGCGGCGCGACCATTGTTGACGAGAAATACAGGAAGCTTCAAAATCGCCTCAAGATCAGCTTTCAAGAACACCGACTGCCACTCGAGCGATGGCGCTGCAATTAATCTCGCAGTCGTTTTTTCAATTGCGCCAGGGAGCACCGCTACCCCAGCCCAAATGCGTGCCGCCAATTCTGGTTCTAACTCTGCAAATACCTGTGATGCGTACGCCGAAAACTCGGACGGCGAATACGTTCGATTCATCTGCGTGAACTTTTCCCACACAACTTCGCCAGCGAGATTCACAAGCCCAACAGTGATGCCGTCAATTTCAGGATTGAAAACCACCACCAGTGGCAGTTTGCTCGGCGCAACTACGTGGCTAGGTCGACCTGCACTCGAGCGAATCTCCGATCCGTTCTTCGTCAGCAACTCAAGCTGTTCGAGTTCGTCGACGAGTTCTGCAATCGTGGTTTTGGAAAGGCCGAGTCTTTCGCCGAGTTCGGCGCGAGACATTTCGCCATTGCGATGAATCTCAGTGAGGAGCGCGGAGAGGTTGTTGTCGCGCATGGCTTCTTTGCTCGTTCCCTTAAGAATGCCGACGCTCATGCCGCTCACCTCCTCCACAGTGGCCCCGCTTGGTGCCTGAGATTAGTAAACGTACCGAACAAATAGGTGGAAGGGGCGGGTTTTCGCTTAAAGTCGGTGCGGGAGGTCACATGCAGTTTCAGTTCACCAATCCTCTGTGGCACTGGCGCGGCCCTTCGCCCTTCTACTTCATCACCGTTCCGGCCGACATCAGCGCAGATATCAAGGAGCTTTCTCGAGACCTCACTTACGGCTGGGGAATGATTCCCGTGCACGCACGCATCGGTGCCACGAACTTCACGACCTCTCTTTTTGAGAAAGATGGTGGCTACGTCCTGCCCATCAAAAACGTCGTGCGCTTAGGTGAAAACCTCCTGGAAGACGATCCCGTTACAGTCTCCATGGACTTCCGAACCGATTAACTTTGCTTATGGCTTTGATTACATCACAAGCGTAAACAAGCCTTAAGACTCTATCTTTGGCGCGGTTTCTTATAAGACATTAGTATCCGAAAGTTCGCAAAAACGCCGACTTTGACCCGATACGACTGCGAGAGAAAAATGTCTGACGAGAGCAAGTGCCCCTACACCGGCCCAAAACAAACCAGCGCTGGCACTTCGAACCGTGATTGGTGGCCAAACCAGCTAGATCTCAAGGTGCTCTTGCACCACTCTCCACAGGCCGACCCCATGGGTCCTGACTTTGATTACGCCGAGGAGTTCGCGAAGCTCGACCTCGCAGCTCTGAAGCGTGACATCGAAGAGCTCATGACTACCTCGCAGGAATGGTGGCCCGCTGACTGGGGTCACTACGGTCCATTCTTTATTCGCATGGCATGGCACAGTGCCGGCACCTACCGCATCTCGGACGGTCGCGGTGGCGCAGGCATGGGCATGCAGCGCTTCGCTCCCCTCAATAGCTGGCCAGACAACGTCAATCTCGACAAGGCTCGTCGCCTCCTCTGGCCGCTCAAGCAGAAGTACGGCAAGCAGATTTCGTGGGCTGACCTCATGATTCTCGCGGGCAACTGTGCACTTGAATCTATGGGTCTCAAGACTTTCGGTTTCGGTGGCGGTCGCGCCGACGTGTGGGAACCAGACGAGACGTATTGGGGCAAAGAACCAGAGTGGCTCGCAGACGAGCGTTACTCCGGTAATCGCGAACTTGAGAATCCGCTCGCAGCAGTACAGATGGGTCTCATCTACGTTAATCCTGAAGGCCCTAACGGCAATCCCGACATTCTCGCGTCAGCTCGCGATATTCGTGAGACCTTCGCTCGCATGGCGATGAACGACGAAGAAACTGTCGCACTCATTGCCGGTGGTCACACCTTCGGCAAGGCACACGGCGCAGCCGATCCAAGCAAGTATGTTGGCGTAGAACCAGAAGCCGCCGACATCGAAGCGCAGGGTCTCGGCTGGCATAACGCCTTCGGTTCCGGCAACGGCGCGCAGACCATCAGCTCCGGTCTCGAAGGTGCATGGACACCAACTCCCACCACATGGGACAACTCCTACTTTGAAACCCTCTTCGCTTACGAGTGGGTGCAAACAAAGAGTCCAGCTGGTGCCACTCAGTGGATTCCAGCAAACGGTGCAGCATCCGACGCAGTGCAAGACGCTCACGATCCATCAAAGAAGTGGGCACCAGTCATGTTCACGACGGACTTGGCGCTGCGCACCGACCCAAGTTACGAAGCAATTTCACGTCGCTTTCTCGCCAATCCAGACGAATTTGCTGACGCTTTTGCACGCGCATGGTTCAAGCTGACTCACC
>JAFMIT010000180.1 GCA_017853815.1 Actinomycetota bacterium | reverse complement strand
TGGTGGCTGGCTGATGTCAGGTTTCTTCGGCAAAGACGGAATCGACATCAACATCCTTGGTAATCCTGGAATCGGCACTGTCGGAGGTATCCACATCTCCTTCTGGTTCGTCCTGATGATTGCCGGAGCTTTCACCGCCATCTGGGGTGTCATCATTGGCGCGCCAACACTTCGCCTTAAGAGTGACTACCTCGCTCTCGTCACTCTCGGTTTCGGTGAAATCATTCCCGAGGTGTTCCGCAATGGTGACGACATCGCTGGTGTCAACATCACCAACGGCAACCTGGGCATTTCACCAGTGGACTACATCATGGTGGGACCTTTTGAACTTGGTCGCTTTGCAACAGATATCAAGTTCCTCATCTACGCGGGTCTGACGGCGTTGGTTTTGACTCTTTCGCTTCGCCTGCGTGATGGTCGTCTCGGCCGCGCATGGCTCGCGATCCGCGAGGATGAGCTCGCTGCCAGCATGATGGGTGTGCCATTGATGCGCACGAAGCTTGCTGCCTACGCTGTGGGTGCGACTGCTGGCGGTATCGGCGGTGTGGCGTTTGCTACTCACATCGGCGCGGTCTTGCCAGATCGCTTCCAGTTTGCCATCTCCATCATCTTGCTGGCTATGGTCGTCCTCGGCGGCATGGGCAATGTGTGGGGCGTCCTCGTCGGTGCATTGTTCCTCGCATGGTTTAACTCGACAGGCCTCAAGCAAATCGGTGTGACCATCAACGAAGTTGCGGGCACGGATTTCGACTTTACGACCCTGACCTTCTTGATCTTCGGTCTGGCATTGATTCTGATGATGCTCTTCCGTCGCGAAGGTTTCTTCCCTGAGGCTCGAACAAAGGCGATCATGCAAGAACCAGAGCGTTCCGAGCTCGAGGCGCATGGCGCTCAAGCGGAATACGCCGAAGCAGAAGAACACGTTCACGCACCAGCAGAGGAGCAGTAACCATGTCTGAAAATCTGTTGGTAGCCGACAGCATCACCGTTCGCTTCGGTGGATTGACTGCTGTATCTGACGTCTCGTTCACAATTCCCGATCGCAGTGTGGTTTCGCTAATCGGGCCGAACGGAGCGGGAAAAACCACGTTCTTCAATGTGCTGACCGGCCTCTACAAGCCAACTGAAGGCGCAGTGGGTCTTCTTGGCGACGACATCACGGGCCTCGCCCCTCACAAGATTGCCCACATGGGTCTTGCGAGAACGTTCCAAAACATTCGACTCTTCGGTCTGATGACTGCAGAAGAGAATGTCATGGTTGCGATGCACTCGCACATGAAGGCCGGTGTCTTTTCGACCTTCTTTGGCACGCCAGGTCAGCGCAAAGAAGAAGCCAAGGCGCATGCCGATGCGCAGGAGCTTCTCAACTTCGTTGGTCTCGGCAAGTTCCGTGATGAGTATGCGCGAAACCTCCCATACGGTGATCAGCGTCGCCTTGAAGTGGCTCGCGCGCTTGCTCTCAAGCCAAAAATTCTCTTGCTGGATGAACCAACCGCAGGTATGAATCCCCGCGAAAAGGAAGATTTGGCAGACCTCATTGGTGGCATCAAGGATCAGCTTGGCGTTTCAATCCTCTTGATTGAGCACCACATTGACTTCGTCCGCCGGGTCTCTGAGCGCATCACGGTTTTAGATCGTGGTGCCAAGATTGCTGAAGGAACTCCAGATGAGGTCCTCTCCAACGAACAAGTAATTACCGCATACCTCGGTACCGCACATAAGGCAGGCAAGTGATGAGCACTCCGATGTTGGAGATTAATGACCTTGCTGTCTCGTACGGCAAAATTGTTGCGGTCAAAGACGTATCTCTCACCATCAACGAAGGTGAAATCGTCACGCTGCTGGGTTCGAATGGTGCTGGCAAGAGCACGACGTTGCGCACCATCTCGGGTCTGTTGCATCCGAAGAATGGCGACATCAAGTTCCAAGGCAAATCGATTGTTGGCGTTCCAGGCCACGAAATTGTTGGCCTCGGAATCTGTCACTCACCCGAAGGTCGCCGCATTTTCCAGCAGATGACTGTCGATGAGAACCTGTCACTAGGTGCCTTCTTGCGCAACGACACCGCCGAGATTGCAGCAGACCGCGATCACGTGCTCGGTCTTTTCCCGCGCCTGCAGGAACGTATCAACCAGAAAGCTGGCACCATGTCCGGCGGCGAGCAGCAGATGCTTGCAGTCGCCCGCGCACTGATGGGCCGTCCAAAGCTTTTGCTTCTGGATGAACCTTCAATGGGACTTGCGCCGAATTTGGTGGAAGAAGTTTTCCAAAAGATTGTCGCGATTAACAAAGAGGGCGTGACTGTTTTGCTCGTCGAGCAGAACGCTAACCGCGCTCTCGAGATTGCTCACCGCGGCTACGTCATCAAGACCGGTGTGGTTGAACTTTCAGGTTCGGCTAACGAGTTGGCTACCAACCCTGAGGTTGAGAAGCTGTACCTCGCCTAATGATCGGTCTTGGCACCGTCATCAACATCTTTAGCGTCGCCGCGGGCGGCGCTATTGGTGCAATTGCTGGTCATCGGTTGAAGCAGAACTCTCGGCTTCTGACGACCGACGTATTGGGCTTGGTGACTGGTTTAAGCGCTGTGCTCTCGGCGCGCGCTGTTCTCAGCCCCGATCTCGAAGCGGCAGTCGGAAAGACGTGGCCGCTATTCATCATCCTTGGTTCTTTGCTCGTCGGTGGACTCATAGGCACGCTCTTGAGGATTGAGGAGCGGCTTGAACATGCAGGGGAATGGCTCAAGTCAAAGTTTGCTCGCGACGAGGGCACGTTTGTCGAGGGCTTCCTGTCCGCCGCTCTGGTGTTTTGTATCGGTCCACTGGCGATCATGGGATCGTTCGATGATGCTCTGGGTTTAGGCATCGACAAACTTGTCCTCAAAAGTGTTCTCGACTTTTTTGCATCAATTGCTTTTGCAGCGAGTCTGGGT
>JAFMIT010000179.1 GCA_017853815.1 Actinomycetota bacterium | reverse complement strand
TGACCACTGTCGACGCGGGAATCCCGAACTGAGCAAGCGTCGACTGCAAAGTTTCTACGTCTTGAACAGTCTCGATAGCACTTGGACCGCTGAGCAAAAAGCTTATTCTCGGATATGCATCCAAGCCGACAAACGGCTCGAGTTTTAGAGCCGCTGGGCCTGCGATGAAGTTGACATCCCCGTACACAACGTCTGCGTGAACATCGGTGAAGACGTCAACGGAGCCAAGGTTTACATTCTTCCTGAACGAGTACCAGGATAAAGACGCTGCTGTCAGCGGCCGGAAGCCAACTTCGCGCACAAAGATGACACTGCCGACCCTAAACGCTTGGCGTTCCGACTGCGTCAATTGACGCCCGATAAGTGCGGCCGCGGCTTGCGGAGACTCGACGTAGGCGAGACCGCTGCCATTTTCTGGAGACTGCACCATCAGTGTCCTTTGGTTCTGCTCGGATACCGATGAAGGCGACGGAACTTCGACATCGCTGACACCGAAAAAGTCGGCACCCAAACTATCCGTTAGAGCCGCCCTAACCTCACGCGGACGTTGACTTACTACGGTGTCACCCAGGGATAAAT
Source organism: Actinomycetota bacterium (assembly GCA_017853815.1). Lineage (GTDB taxonomy): Bacteria > Actinomycetota > Actinomycetes > S36-B12 > UBA5976 > JAFMIT01. The sequence continues at coordinate 2,357 of JAFMIT010000179.1, read as the reverse complement.
CGTCTATTGGATTGCGTAAGACTCTTACCTGGCCAGGGGCAAGGCTCGAAGGTAATGAATTAGACGCATAGACGGATGTGTCGATAAAACTGAGCAACGCGGAGCTCGTCAATAGCGCCAACGCAGCACCGACTCTCGACCACTTGTGCGCGCGAAATCGTGAATTCGACTTCGCCATCTGCCGAAGAGCACGACGTCCGCTACTTCCGCCAGATTCGAGGTTGAGCGACTTCGTTGAAGTTTTGAAAGGCAGCAGCATGCCAGTGAGCATGGTCGCCACACTGACTACCCACACCAGCGCGACGGTAAGGGTTGGTAGCTCCAACTCTCCGGGGATCCGTTCGCCAGCGAGCCATACGTTTTGACGCAAAATGAACACCAAAAACGTGGACGTGAGAACTGTCACCACCAAAGAAACCACGGTGACTGCGACCGTGGCGCCGGTGGACAACAATATTGAGATTCGCCGATTGGAACCCAGCCGAACCAGTCTCGCTAGTCTTTCCTCGTGTTGTTGGCGCGTCAGAGTTCTAAACAGCAGTGAAGTGCACACGAGCACAGCTAATGCACCTGCGACCATCGGCATCGGCAACTTCTGAGCATAGGAACTAAGTCGATTCACAATGTCGCCGCGAGTTGCAACCAGAATGCTTTCACCAATCGGGGCCCTCTGGTTCCACGCAACAAGATTTTGTGTCTCCTCAACACTGAAGTATTTCCACGAGTATTCAAAAGTGTCATCTGTTGCCGCGAGCAAATCGTTGTTTCGAAAATACGCCTCAACTCTTCGACGATCTAGGGCCCGTTCGGCGATACCAACAACACGAAACTTTTGATCGCTGAAAATCACCTCATCCCCCAGCTTCGTGCCCAGCTGCCGACTAAGTTCGGTCGACAGTGCGGCGGTTCCAGACTCGGTGGGCATACTCCCACTCGAGACTCTGAACGCAGAGGGGTCAAACCGACCATTAGCCCAGCTATCTCCGGTCGCCGAAGTCCACACCTGCCGATCCCCGAAGCTAATCGACCCGTCGCGCACATGTATCACCAGTGAGGACGAAGGAGCCAGCCGCTTTATCGTTTGGTCACGTGTAGTGACTTGTTTGCGAAACTCTGCTTGGGAGCGCCCATAGACTGTTATAGAAGGTCGAACCTGGCCCACAGCTTTCGTCCCTAAAACAGTTGCGACATACTGCTCATCGGAAGCCTTGGAAAGGTAATCAGCTGTAATGGCGAAGTTCACAAGAATCGCGGGCGCAGAAAGGGCCAGGCTGAACACCAGCAGACTGAACCGACGACGAGCCTGAAGCCGCACTCCTAATCGGAGGCCTGCGGATTTCAAGAGCATTTGTTGTTAGTGCTATAAATCTTAGAAGACGAAGCTTCCTCGTTATCTTGCCAGCCCATCCACGCAAGCTGCACATTCGAATTCATACAGCGGTTGTCCCCCGCCTGATCCACGTCGTAATACCAGCGGGCGTCATAACTTATTGAGCGATTTGCCCAACTGCTCGCCATGTCGTTGAAGTTTGAATACCCAGTGAAGTTCTTTTCGCCGGGAGCGTTACCGACAAAGAGTCGAGTACCGACCCAATCCGCTTCAGACCACATGCAGATATTGCTGACGTTGCACGTTTCGTAGGCCGGCGTGGATGCCCACGCGGCAGTTGCGCCGAGTGTGCTTGCAAGCAGCACTGAGCTCAGCGCCTTAAGGGTGAAACGCTTCGATGACAAAGCGTGCAAAATGTCAAGATTCATGATTCCTCCGTTATTTGTTGTTGTTCTAATACGTAATGTCGCAAGGGCGGCATTTATTGCATCCAGCCAACTACCCACGGGTAGCCGACAAAGATTCCTCACCTACTAAGACGCTTGAGCGAGGCAAAAGGTTTCAAAATTTTGAAGAAACTTCAGTCGGCGGCCGCAAGCGCGGCTAGCTGGCGCTTAAGCGATAGTCGCGAATTGCGTGCCAGACGCCGTCGAGCTCTTGCTGATACAGCGTGATGCAGTCAGCGACAAAAATCGCGGAGTAGTTCGCGTACTCCTCAAACGCTCGATCAAGAACTTCTTCAGGCATGTTGTGAACGAGGGTGACGTGTGGGTGGTACGGAAAGCGACGGCGACGCAATAGCGGCCCTCGCCGAACTGCCTTCTCGAGCTTCTCGCAGCCAGCGATTCCATCAACAACAGCCAAGAAGACCACTGGCGAAACAGGCCTGAAAGTCGCCGTACCGCGCAGCTGAATGCGAATCGGCATTGATTTCGAAGCGACGCTCTGCAGATGACCGTCAATTGAATTGAGCATTTGCATTGGTACTTCTGCCGGCGCAATAAGCGTGACGTGAGTCGGGATGGCG
>JAFMIT010000178.1 GCA_017853815.1 Actinomycetota bacterium | reverse complement strand
CGCGAAAAGTCTGAAGCTGGTCTCGCAGACGATCCGGATTACGCCGCTTAACCGCTGAAACGCTTTAGAAACGCTTTAAATTCGGGCATTCCCGAAATTGCTTAACCTGTAATCAGCACGTTATCGAGTCTTCTATAAATCGCGCCAACTGTGGCCGTATTTTAGAATCATGTTCCGTTTTGCGAAATCGCTTGTCTGCGCCGCACTTGTTGGTGCGCTTACCGTCTCTCCTGTTGCGCTGGTAGCGCCCGCTAGTGCGGTGGGGGCATTCAGTTTGCCCTCTGGACATTTGACCATCACGATCGATGATCTCAAGTACATCCTTGATCAGATCAAAATCGGCCAAGCGCATGCGGCGCGCACAGCAACGCCGCTAGCGTCTCTGCGTCCAACCGGAATCACGACTCCCACCATCGTGTACCCCTACGACGTCACGAGCGCGACCCGTTGTTTGACAGCCGTGGATATCCAGACAGCTGAGACGCCTGCCTTCGGTGTGACTGGGCTTACGAACATCTACCCCTTCCTCAATACCGAGATGTGGGGCCTCCGCCAGGTTGATGGACAGTGCAACAACATCACGAACGTCATCGCCCAGACCGCACCGACGGCGGTTGTCGGTGCGACTTCGCCAGCCGCACCGGACACAAGTGCTTGGGGCGCGGCAGATCAGCGATTCCCCCGTCTATCGGCATCCGCTATTTCTGGCACGCAGCCTTTCACTTTGACCCCGACCCAGAATGCGTATCAAAATCCGACGAGCTTCGTAAAAGATCCGAGCGCTCGCATCATTAGCAACATCGTTTCGGATCAATCCATCAACAATCCAGCAGCGACTGCTGCATCTGATACGGCTCATCAGACGCTGTACGGAACTGGCCCCGCATACGAAAACAGTGTCAATGCGACCACTGGGGCTGTCACTCAAGTTGCTCAGATTCCAAACGTCACTCCCGACTTCAATGCATCAGCCGGTTTCAATTCTTGGTTCACACTTTTCGGTCAGTTCTACGACCATGGCTTGGATCTCATTCCTAAAAATGGCGCCAGTGTTTACATTCCCTTGCAGCAAAATGATCCGCTGTATGTTCCAGGCGCGCCGAATTTCATGGTGTTGACTCGCGGCGCTGACTCGAACGGCGAGAGCATCAACACGACAACTCCATATGTTGATCAAAGCCAGACTTACGGATCGCATGCTTCGCAGAACTTCTTTTTGCGCGAGTACTCGTTTGCTGCTGGTACAGGAATTCCAACGCCGACCGGTCGCTTGATTGAGAGTACTGACACTGACTACACGACGTTACCGAGCGCTTGGCTTGCTAATCGCACTGTCGGTGGCACGTTGGTGCACGCAACTGGTGGTGCTGATCTCACCAACGGCGGACTCGCCACTTGGAAGGACATCAAGGCTCAGGCTTTGCTTTTGGGTATCCAGCTTTCTGATTACGACGTGAACTCGATTCCAGTTGTAGCTACCAATCAATACGGTGCGTTTATCCCAGGTCCTACCGGTATGCCGATGGTCTTGTTCACCAATGGCACCAGCTATGCCTGGGTTTCGGGAACCGCTGCTTCACCAGTTTCTACCGGCGCAGTTGGTGGCGGGACAACGCTGCCTGGTCTTGCCGGCAGCAACTGGATTGCTGTTAGCACGGGTCACGTGTTCCTGAACGACACGATGTCGACCGCAGTTCCGTTCGATCGCACCGGCGCTCCACTGACGGCGGATGCCGACAACATCATGAACTCGCCATCCACCATCGCACCGGGCTACTACGACAACGAAAACCTCGAAGCTCACTACATCGCTGGTGATGGTCGTGTGAATGAGAATGCAGGTCTGTCGGCTGTGCACCATGTCTTCCATGCAGAACACAACACTGTCGCCGGCGACATTGTTGATTTGCTTGCCAACAATCCTGATGTGACAGCAGATTTCCGCGGCGAGTGGAACGGTGAACGCATCTACCAAGCGGCTCGCTTCATCAATGAGATGGAGTACCAGCACATGGTGTTTGACGAATTCATTCGTCGAATCTCTCCAAGCCTTCCCGTCTTCCTTGGCTACGACCCAACGATTAAGGCAGACATCACTGCAGAATTCGCTTCGGCGGTGTACCGCGTCGGTCACTCCATGCTCAACGAAACCATCGCTCGCTCCAACCCAGGCAGTTTCTACAGCGCCACGGCGAATCAGGACTTGTCGTTGCTCACGGGATTTACTAATCCGGCCCAAGCGCGACTTGCGAGTCCAGCGGTTGTCGCCTCGGCTGTAAAGACGGGTAGCAGTGTCGTCTACACCCTCGAGACAGGCGAAGTGGTGCCCGCAGTCGGCGATATCGTCTCGGTGTCTGGTCTGGACAATGCCGCACTCAATCTGGTGAATGCTGTGGTCGATAGCCGCACTGCGACGAGTTTTACGGTGAGCTCGCGTTATGCGGGTGGCGCATCGAGCTCCGCAACCACACTTCCAAGCGGAAGTGATTCTGCATCGAGCATCGTCGGGCCAGATGGCGCGTTGGTTGCAACTGCGATTGTGAACGATCCAGGCAACAACGGCTACGACTACACGCCAGGACAGTCTGCAGCGGCGATTGCGCAAGGAATGTCGGCGCAGCGCGGCAATGAGATTGATGAATTCGTGACCGATTCGGTTCGCAACAATCTCCTTGGTTTGCCGCTGGATTTGGCGAGTTTGAACATCACTCGAGGTCGCGATGTAGGCATCCCGACACTGAACCAATTCCGCACTCTTCACGCAGCGTCGCTTACGCCGTACGCGTCTTGGAGCGAATTCATCGCGAATCTTCGCCATGCTGGTTCAGCAGTCAACTTGATTGCCGCGTATGGCACGCATCCTTCGCTCACCGAACCCGCAACGGTCGGTTCCGTCTCTGCAGCCACTGCAGTCAGTGTCGGCGGTGGCAACGTCTC
>JAFMIT010000177.1 GCA_017853815.1 Actinomycetota bacterium | reverse complement strand
AACGTACGCACTTCGCCTGAGCTAAAGAAGCAACTAAAGAGATTTCCCACGAACTGCATCTGATGATCTACACCCGCAGTTGTGAGCGCATCATCAATCAGGTAGACGGCTTCGTGGGCGATTCGATCAAGGTGAGCGTAGAGCTCCGCGTCACATGCGCGAAGAGTCACGAGGCCTGCAGTAGCTGCAACTGGATTGCCGCTCAGCGTCCCTGCTTGGTACACCGAACCTAGCGGCGCGAGCAACGACATGACATCGCGACGGCCGCCCACGGCAGCGAGCGGATAGCCGCCTCCGATGACTTTGCCGAAAGTCACAAGGTCAGGTGACCAGCTCGGTTGTTCAAGCCCGTACCAGCCGGCAGCCGACAAACGAAAGCCAGTCATGACTTCGTCCAGAATCAGAAGCGCGCCGAATTGTTCGGTCTCTTGGCGCAGGAAGTCATTGAATCCATCATGCGGCGGTACAACTCCCATGTTGGCGGGAACTGCTTCCACAATGACCGCTGCGATTTCTTCACCGCGGGCAGCGAACAGCGCGCTGACGGCTTCACGATCGTTGTAGTCGAGCACGATGGTGTCTTGCGCTTGACCAGCGGTAACGCCCGGTGAGTTGGGTAGACCGAGAGTGGCGACGCCCGAACCAGCTGCAACCAGCATGGCATCGGAATGGCCATGGTAATTGCCCGCAAATTTGAGAATCAGATTTCGGTTTGTGGCGGCACGTGCAAGTCTGACGGCGGTCATCACCGCTTCGGTTCCAGAAGAAACAAACCGCACCATTTCAGCAGGCTTGTATCGACTCACAATTTCTTCAGCGAGCAAGACTTCGGCGGTGGTGGGTGCACCAAAGGAGGAAGACTCACGCACCACTTCTTGGACTGCGCGGACAACTCGTCCGTCTGCGTGGCCAAGAATCATTGGTCCCCACGAAAGCACAAAGTCGACGTAGTCATTGCCATCTACGTCAGTGACGTACGCACCGCGACCAGAGGTGAAATATCTCGGCGTTCCGCCCACAGAACGAAAAGCGCGGACGGGTGAACTCACACCACCCGGGATGACCGCTTCCGCACGCTCATGCCATGCTGCCGAAATGTCGCCGCTCATTTGTCAGCTTTCAACCACGCTGCGACTTCGACTGCCCAATACGTACAGATGATGTCAGCCCCCGCTCGCTTGACTGACGTGAGCACTTCAAGAATTGCGCGTTGACGATCAATCGCGCCAGCTGCGGCGGCTGCTTCGATCATCGCCAGTTCGCCGGACACCACGTACGCAGCGACGGGCACATCGACCGTCGCGCGAGTGTCTGCGACCACGTCGAGATACGAGAGCGCTGGCTTGATCATGACGATGTCAGCGCCTTGTTCAACATCAAGTCGCACTTCGCGCGCAGATTCGCGGCGATTAGCAGGATCTTGCTGGTACGTCTTGCGATCACCCGTGAGTGAACTCTGTACTGCATCTCTAAATGGCCCATAAAAAGCCGAGGCGTACTTAGCGGCATAAGCCAGAATCACAACATCGTGAAAACCTGCGTGATCCAAGGCATCGCGAACGACGCCCACCTGACCATCCATCATGCCGCTCAAGCCAACAACGTTTGCACCAGCACGAGCAACTGCGACGGCCATCTCGCCATAGAGCTGGTTCGTCGCGTCGTTGTCGACTCGACCTTGTGAATCAAGAACTCCACAGTGCCCGTGGTCGGTGAACTCATCGAGGCACACATCCGCAACAATCACAAAGTCCGGCCCAACAGCCGCGCGCACCGCAGAGATACCGCGCGCCAAAATTCCGTCGACGCTCAGCGCCTCGGTGCCACAGGCGTCTTTGTCGTCCGGCACCCCAAACAGCATCAGTCCGCCAATGCCCGCGGCCTGTGCTTCAACTGCAGCGTTGGCGAGGGAGACGAGGGAATGTTGCACGACGCCAGGCATTGAATTAATCGGACTTGGCGCGGCAATGTCTCGCACAAACATCGGCAAAATCAGTTGATCTGCCTGAATCTGCGTTTCACGCACAAGCGCACGCATCGTCGGCGACTGCCGAAGCCGCCGAGGTCGTTCTCGCATCGATACCTCCTAGCCAAGTATCGCGGCGACTGCGTCTGCCAGCGAAAACGAGGTCGAGTCTTGCGAGGTAATCGCAACAGGCATAGCCAGTCCCGCAAGCACTCGGGCGGTGGCCTCACCCGAGGCCACAATCTTGGTCTCGCGCGGCCACTGTGGAACAAAGTGTGCAAGGGCTCGGGCCGCGCTACCCGAACGCACCACAACCGCATCGAACGCTCCCGCTCGCAGGGCAGGTGCACTCACAGGCTCCGCCTGAACCGTGCGAGTGTCGTAGGTGACGGCCGCGGTGACGGCGATGTCGAGCGCCTGGCAGCTGCTCAAAAAAGAATCAGCCGAAGCTCCACTGCGCGGAACAGCAATCGACGTCGGCCGGTGCTCCGCCAACAGCTCAAGCAAACCTTGCGTATTGAAGCGGGAGTCAGGACTGACTACGTCGCGAATTCCTGCTGCACGGCATGCCGCCGCTGTGGTTGGACCGACAGCGAAGGCACGAAGTTGAGCTACATCAAGTGCAGTGAACAGCGCCTTCTCAATCGACTGCAAACCGCGACTCGACGTCAGGACAAGTGCAGCGCCCGCGCGCAGCGCGTCGATGATTTGTTGCACCGCCACCGAGTCGTCGAGAAACTGCACCGCGATGTACGGGTCCGAGACGACATCGAAGCCTCGCTCACGGAGTAGCGCTGCATCAACATCATCGCCTGCTGGTCGCGGCAACAAAATCCGCTTCATTGTTGACCAATGAGTTCGTGCGCACCGTCATCAATCAATTGGCGTGCAACATGCGCGCCAAGTTCTTCCGCTTCGGAAACACTGTTGATGTCAGCGGTCACTTGAACGCGAAGTTGTTCTGTGGTCTCAACTGAGGCAACG
>JAFMIT010000040.1 GCA_017853815.1 Actinomycetota bacterium | reverse complement strand
TGGAATCACCGTGAATGGTCAAGCTCTCAGCTTGATTGTTGATGGTGCGGCGAGCGCGAGTGTGCCTGTCGTGGCAGGCGGTGCCACGCGCATCGGCTTCCAAAGCCCAGTCAGTGCAGTAGGTGCCTACGCCATCAGCGCTGGCACGTATGCCGACGTAATGGTCTCATTTGCGGACGGGTCGATTCTCAGCGCCAAAGCGCTCGTCGTGAGCAAGGACGGCATTTACATTGACGTCGTCACCGACGTCCCCGCTGCTCCGGTCGCTTAAGCGTCGAACTTGTAGCCAAGTCCACGCACCGTGAGCAGGTGGACAGGTTCGGCAGGATCAGCTTCCACCTTTGAGCGCAAACGTTTGATGTGGACGTCGAGAGTCTTGGTATCGCCGACGTAGTTGCTTCCCCAGATGCGATCAATAATCTGGCCGCGCGTGAGTACACGACCGCTATTGCGCATCAGGAGTTCAAGTAAGTCGAATTCTTTAAGCGGCAAGGCAATCTTCTCGCCGCGCACGGTGACGATGTGACGTTCGATGTCCATGCTCACGGGACCGACGGTGAGGACACCCGTGTCTACGGTCTCCTCAAATACATCAACGTGTCTGCGCAAAACGGCGCGAATGCGAGCCACTAATTCGCGAGAGCTAAACGGCTTGGTGACGTAGTCATCAGCGCCAATTTCGAGACCCACAATCTTGTCGACCTCGTCGGCCTTCGCGGTCACCATGATGATGGGAACGTTGGATTTTTGACGAATAGTCCGGCAGACCTCGGTGCCACTCATCCCTGGCAACATCAGATCGAGCAAAATCAAATCGGCGCCTTGCTTCTCAAAAACCTCTAGCGCCTTGGTGCCGGTCTCCGCAATCGTCACTGCGAAGCCTTCTTTGCCCAACATAAAGGCGATGGCCTCGCTGAAAGATTCCTCGTCTTCGACGACAAGAACTCGAGTCATGACTAGAACTCACCTTCTGCAGTAGCTGCAATCGCGCGCACGTCAGGATGTTGGGGCAGGTGAAGCGTAAAGGTTGAGCCGTGACCTGGCTGAGACCAGATAGTGCATTCGCCACCATGGGCCGCACAGATGTGCTTCACAATCGACAGGCCAAGACCAGTACCGCCCGTGATACGGCTTCGTGCTGGATCCACACGGTAGAAGCGTTCGAAGACTCGATCTTGGTCTGCAAGCGAAATGCCAATCCCCTGGTCAACCACGCTGATTTCGATGATGCCGTCCACCAGCCGCGTGCCGATGGCAACGCGGGTATTGGGATGTGAATAGTGAATGGCATTGGTCAGCAGATTGCGCAGAGCGGAGGTCAACTGGTCGAGATTTCCGCGCATTTTCAGATTGCCGGTACCGCCGACGACAATTTCGATTTCTTTCGCCTTGGCGAGCATCTGAACGTCGTCGAGAGCAGACGTCACCATTTGATCAATATCAATATCTGAAGCCGCGGTATCAATCTGGTGATCTTGAAGCTTGGAAAGATCGATGAGATCTGCAACCAGAGTCGAAAGGCGGCTCGCCTCACGGCGCATGCGGCCCGCGAAATGAGTCACCGTTTCAGGATCGTCTGCGGCCGTTTCAATCGCCTCGGCTAGCAGCGACAGCGCACCGACAGGAGTTTTGAGTTCATGCGAGATGTTGGCGACGAAATCTCGCCGGACTGCATCAAGTCGACGCTCGTCGGTTACATCCTCAATCAGCACCAAGCAGTACTCACCATTGAGCGGCGATAGCCGGACCCGCAAAGTCTGTTCGGGATGCGTCCTCGTTTTCGCAATCAGAATCTCGGTGGCAAGACTTGCACCTGTGGACCTGCACTCATCGATGAGTTCAAGTAGCTGCTTCTCTTCCACCTGCTCGAGAACGACAATTCCATAGTTCGTGATCGAATCAGAGCTCAGCTTCACGATCCCGGAAATATCCGTCACCATCCACGCCTGAGGCAGTGCCTCAAGTACACGCACGACTTCTGTCGGCAGGCTCAGTGGAATATCGCTGGGCTGGTTCACATGTGAAGGATAGGTGTGCCGCAACCTCCGAGTTCACCTCATTGGGGCAAAAAGCCTGAGGGTTTAGCCGATGTTCACCTGAGATTTCCCTCTCCTCTACTTTCGGACGTTCGGGTACATTGCCCCACAGAATTTGACCCAGCGACGCAACCTTCGAGGTGCCCATGAGTGATGCCACACCAGACCGATTGGTGCGCGTCCAGGACAATCTCGTTGAGATGACAAAACTCGTGCGCGTGGCCATGGTGTGTGCGACCGAAGCGCTGCTGTCCGCGGATGTGCACCTTGCTGAACAAGTCATTAGTGACGACAGCGCCATCAACGCGATTAACGCGAGTATCGAACAAAGCTGCCTCGAAATTCTGTCGACTCCACAGCTCACTCCAAAAGACATCCGCATGGCTGTCGCGAGCTTGCGCATGTCGACCACGCTCGAGCGCATGGGCGATTTGGCGGCTCATGTCGCCAAGCAGGCGCGACTTCGTTTTCCATACGTCTCCGTCCCTGCGGAATTGCACGAAACGTTCGCCCAAATGGGAAACATCGCGAATGCGATTGTTGAACGGACTGCTCGTGTTATCGAGACCAATGATCTTCGGTATGCAGCCGATATTCAGGCAGAAGACGAAGTAATGGATGCCATCCATAGAGAGCTTTTTGGCAAAGTGCTTGACCCGACATGGTCGCACGGCGTCGAAGGCGCCATCGACGTCACACTTCTCAGCCGTTTCTACGAGCGGTTTGCTGACCATGGTGTGACCATCGCTCGGCGAGTGGCTTTCGTGGTCACAGGCGAGAACTACGGGGTCAGCGACCTCGCGGCGGCTGCAGAAACCGAATAAATACGCCACACTTGCCGCATGGCACGTATCGACAAAGGCGCAGGCTTGCGCCGGCTTGCGGTTCTCAGCGTGCACACATCACCGCTGGATGCGCCTGGCATTGGCGACGCTGGCGGCATGAATGTCTACATTCTCGAAACCGCAAAGCGGCTAGCACACCGGAACATCGCGGTCGACATCTTCACGCGAGCGACCTCACCCGACCAGCCGCAGTCAGTCGAAGCAGTTCCAGGCGTCACTGTGCATCACGTTGCCGCAGGTCCGTACGGCGGACTCTTAAAAGAGGATCTACCTGGCCAGCTGTGCGCAGTGACCGCCGGCGTGCTTCGTGCCGAGGCGACCCGTCCTGAAGGCTGGTTCGATGCGATCCACTCGCATTACTGGCTTTCTGGCCAAGTGGGCTGGCTTGCGAGCGAGCGTTGGAATGTGCCCCTCATCCACTCAATGCACACCATGGCCAAGGTCAAGAATCTTGCACTCGCTGATGGCGATACGCCTGAGCCACAGATTCGAGTCATTGGTGAAGAGCAGGTTGTTTCGGCTTCCTCGCGACTTGTCGCCAACACACATCGTGAGGCCGCGGAACTCATTGAGCACTATGACGCCGAACCTGCCCGAGTGAGCGTCGTTCATCCAGGCGTGGATCTCGAAGTTTTCACGCCGCTCGATGGCCGAGCCGCAGCTCGCGAGCGTTCGCACTTTTCGAACGACGACATCATCGTGCTTTTCGTTGGACGCATTCAGCCGCTCAAAGCTCCTGACGTTCTTGTGCGCGCAGCCGCCGTGTTGCTCGCTCAAAAACCTGAACTCCGGTCACAGCTCAAAGTCGTCATTTGTGGTGGTCCTTCTGGAACCGGTCTCGAACGTCCCGATGCGCTCGTGCAGTTAGCTGCAGAGCTCGGCATCAGCGATGTCATGCGATTTGTACCTCCGCAGCCGGCAGCGAAGCTTGCAGAGCTTTATCGATGTGCAGATGTTGTCTGCGTACCTTCATATTCTGAATCATTCGGCTTGGTAGCCGTCGAAGCCCAAGCGTGCGCCACCCCAGTCATCGCTGCCGCAGTTGGTGGGCTCGTCACAGCAGTCAAAGATGACGTCTCTGGCATCCTGGTTGGCAATCACGAGCCAGCTGCCTGGGCACACGCCATTGAGCGGGTCGTTTCTGACCGATCACTTCGCGATCGCCTGAGCCAAGGCGCACTCGCTCACGCAGCCAAGTTCTCGTGGCAAGTGACCGCAGATGCGCTCATCGCTGTGTACGAGGGCGCACTGCTCGAACGCGGCATTACTGGCGCGGCTCTCAAGCGGCTTCGACGCGCTTAACAAGCAATCGAAGGCATACGGCAGACTTCGCCCTATGTCACAAGATTCCTACACACTCATCCTGTTGCGCCACGGCGAAAGTCAGTGGAACGCGCTCAACCTTTTCACTGGTTGGGTTGATGTCAACCTTTCAGAAAAGGGTGAGGCAGAGGCCGCCCGTGGTGGTGTCATGCTCGCCGAGGCGGGCCTGCTTCCAGACGTCTTGCACACCTCACTTCTGCGTCGCGCGATTCGCACGGCACAGATTGCGCTCGATACTTGTGATCGCCACTGGATTCCTGTGAAGCGTTCCTGGCGCTTGAATGAGCGTCACTATGGCGCGCTCCAAGGTAAGAACAAGAAGCAAACCTTGGAGATGTACGGCGAAGAGCAGTTCCAACTGTGGCGCCGTTCCTACGACGTTCCACCACCACCGATTAATGCCGACGATGAATTCGCGCAGACGCACGACCCTCGTTACGCCGACATCGCAGGCACAGAACTTCCAGCAACCGAGTGCCTCAAAGATGTTGTTGCTCGCATGATCCCGTACTGGGAAACCGACATCGTGCCAGACCTCAAGGCTGGCAAGACGGTGCTTGTGACCGCACACGGAAACTCCTTGCGCGCACTTGTGAAGCATCTCGACGGCATCTCCGACGAAGGCATTGCCGCGTTAAACATCCCAACTGGTATCCCACTGGTTTACCGCCTGGACTCCAACCTCAAGCCACTCGTTGCTGGCGGCGAGTACCTCGACCCAACTGCAGCCGCTGAGGCAGCAGCAGCCGTCGCAAATCAGGGCAAGGCCTAAGCAATCTCCCAACTGGTACGTGTGGCGCAGCTCCCAGCTTCGCTACACGTACCAGTTGCGTTTAGGAGACCAATTTCCAGGGAAAAGTGACTTCCCCAAGTCGCCATCGCGCTTGAGTATCGAGAGTTTCAACGCCGTGCGCCGTCGCATATTTGAGAGTTTCAATCCACCGCTGCCTCGCTCCAAAAGGTGCGTGACTCGCGCACCGTTCCCAGGCATCATCGAGTTGTGTGAGCAATCGATGAATCGGTTCTCCAGCAACATTGTGATGGATCAGAATTTTCGGTAGCCGCGGCGCGACATCGCTTGGTTTCTCGAGAGATTGAAGATGAGTGGAGATCGTGAGCGACTGTGGCTCGAGTTCTCCACTCTCTGTTTTTCTAAGACCAACCCACACAGCGCGGCGACCAATCTCATCGCAGGTGCCATCAATGAGCAGTCCACCAGTCTCTAGTCGGTGACCCATTGTGTTCCATGCTTGAGCGACGTCGGATTCGTCGTACTGACGCAAGACATTAAGTGCTCGGATAACCGAGACCTGACCTGTTACCGGAACTTCAAAGCCGCCCCGAATGAAGCTCAACGAATCATCGGACAAAGGCTGAGCTGCCGCCACTCGCTCTGGATCGATTTCAATGCCAACCACGCGAATTCGAGAGTCAACATACTGATGCAGCCGCTCTCGTAGTTCCCAGGCTGTGATCGGTGATGCTCCGTAGCCGAGATCGACAACAACTGGGTTATCGCTTCGACGAAGCCGTCCACATTCTGAGTGAATCAACCAGCGATCAATGCGCCGAAGACGATTCGGAGCCGTCGTGCCACGAGTGATAACGCCAACAGGTTTTGCCATAAAGGCTTACCAGCGAGGCCGTTGAACTTCGATGAGTTTTGGCTTTTGGTCGACGTGATAAACCACAGTCGCAATGGTGGCGATGATGCCAAACATCGACATCATTCCTGTGAAGAAGACCACGAGGGCAGACGCCAGCAGGCCAATGAGCCACGCAACTTTGGGCCCGCGACCAACGGCTGCAAAAGCTTCGTCACTGCGACGCATCGCATCGAAGAAACCAACCATCGCCGAGAAAACCACAATCAGAGTGATGACGGCGGGAATCCACGAAATCAGCGAATACGACATGCGCCGAAGACTACTTCTTAATTCTCTCGGCGACCGTGACTTTGACCTTCTCAGCGAGGTCCCGGGCAACTGGCTTTGCGACTGCAACCATGCCTACTGCAGTGTCTTTGATGCGATCCGCCGCGGTATCGAACGCTGCAGCCGCTTCGTCTGCTTTGCTTGCAACTACGTCAGCGAGATCGCTAACCGCATGCTGGGCCTTCTCAACGTAGGGACCGGCATTGCTCATCACAGGTGCGATGAGTTCTTCGGCCTTATCGATGAACGGCTTAGCAACTTCTTCGGCTTTGTCGATGACCGGCTTTGCGACGGCCTCAGCGCGCGCAACGACTGGGCCGAGAGCCTCAGCACCTTTGGCTACAACAGGCGCAACGCGAGTGACAACCGCTGCGAGCGCGGGACCGGCCGCGTTGACGACACGGTCAGCAAGAGATGGCGTGAAAGCCGCAGCTGCTTCACCGGCGGTTTCGCCGACTTCTTCAAAGACTTCAGCAGATTCAGCGGCGGTCTCGTGTGCAAATACTTCGGTGGCTGCTTCGAACTCGGTGTTTGGTGTGGCGTCGTCGTCATCTTCTTGTTCGAAGACCCACACAGCGTCATCAGGAGTTCCAGGGGTAGCGAAAGGTGTCATGTCGGTTCCTTAAACGGTCGCAGTTTTGCTGCGATTGGCTTGGATGAATTGGTGATACAGCGAGAGCAAGACATCACGCTGCTCGGTCGTAAGTTCGGCATCGTTCGAAATGGTCTCCGCGGTAAGGCGAGTTTCGAGATCTTCATCAAGAAGCCCAGCGCGGACGTAGAGGGTCTCAGCCGAAATCGAAAACGCTTTTGCCAATTGGTTGAGAACTTCGGCGCTCGGCTTGCGCAAACCGCGCTCGATTTGGGAGAGGTAAGGGTTCGAGATTCCAGCTACGCGCGCTAGTTCGCGGACAGACACTTCTGCCGCTTCGCGCTGCTGGCGAATGAAATCGCCGATACCTGAGAGGGGGTCCATAGCCCAAGTATGCGCTCCCGTGCTTGCAAATGCAAGCAGAGCGCTAGCAGATGTAAGCGCGCGCCTCTGAGCTCAATCGGAGCTCGCCGACAGGCACTCCGCCACCGAGAACCTGGCCGAATGGGAGGCCCGTGAGCTTCGCACCCTCCACTCCCCACGTCTCAAGCACAGCAGCAACAACGGTCGCAAGCGCCCGCTTTGAGCCGTCAGCAATCTTGATGGCACACGCCCGCCCTGTGTCATCAGCCAAGGCAAATACGGCTTCAGCACCATCTTTTGCGAGCACCCCAGGAGCTGCTTGCATCACCACAGTCGGTTCGCGACCAGCGCCTGCGACCATTTCTGGGAACTCGCGCATGGCGTCAGCCACGATCCGAAGTGAGCCAGCGCTCTGAGTAGCCAATCGATAGCCGCGAGCCAATCCCGCCAAACTCATGCTGAACAGCGGTGCGCCACAGCCATCGGCAGTGACGTACTCGATTGGGTCGCCTGAAACCGCAGAAACAGTGCGAGCAATCTCCATCTGCAACGGATGATCGGCAGCGAGGTAACTATCAACCGGCCAACCGTTGATGACACACGTCGCCAACATGCCCGCATGTTTGCCTGAGCAGTCAGTGCGAATCCGATTCTTTTCGCCCCCTTCGCTCAGATATTTCTTGCGTTCCGCGACGCCGATCGGTGCGCCGATGGCGCACTGCAAGTGCGCTTCCTCAAGGCCAAACATGCCGAGTAGTGCCTGAACCCCCTGCACATGTTCGTCACCGCCGGAATGCGACGCTGCGACGAGTGCCAACATTTTTGGGTGCACGTACAAACCTAGGTCGAGCATCGCGGCCGCTTGGAAAAGTTTGCTTGTGCTCCGCGGATACATCGCGACATCCGTGGCCCCGAGCGAAGTCACAGCCCCGTCCGCGTCAATCATCGCGATGGCCCCCTGGTGAATTGATTCGACCAAACCACCACGTTCAACTTCAACAAGATTGATGTACGACGTCACACTTCCACCACGATTTCTTGTTGGGCATTCATCCCAGCGACGCTGAGGGTTGCGGCCGGATCAGTGTTTCGTTTGAGGACAGCTAGCGCGATAGGACCAAGCTCATGATGTTGCACCGCAGTGCCGACAAATCCCACAACCGTCTCCCCGAGCAACACTTCAGTGGCCACAGCAGGCATATCGTCCTGTGAGCCATCGAAATGCAGAAGCGTGAGTCGCCGTGGAGGCTTGCCCATACGCGCCACTTTGGACACTGTTTCTTGGCCGCGGTAGCAACCTTTATTGAGATGCACTGCGCTACCAATCCATCCGAGTTCATGCGGAATCGTGTGGTGATCAGTCTCAAATCCTTGGCGCGGAATTCCAGCCGCCACTCGATAGGCGTTGTACGCCCAGACACCGACCGGAGCGGCGGATACCAGCGATGCCGCGGCACTACGAGGAACAAGAATTTCTCGCGCTGCCCACCGACTCACATCAGGTGTCACCCACGTCAAGAAATCTGGGTGCACTTCGGCAATCGGTTGAAAAAGCACTGCCCATTCGTCAGTGACGTTCTCGATTATTAGTTCCATGCGAAAACGCATGCGGGTGAAGTACGTCAACAGCGCATCTGTGGACGTAGGTTCGCACGTCACCCAGCAAGTGGTTGCGTCATCAACCACGTGAAGCTCGTGCAAAACGAAGCCGTTCATGGACAAGTCGAGAGTCAGGACGGACGACCCTGGCTGCATGCGATCCATGGCTTGGGTGGTCAGAGAATTCAAGAATGCGAGGCGCTCTTCGCCTTCGATTCGGATAACACCGCGATTGCTCAGATCGACAGTGCCATGACCTGACTCAAGCAACCGCTGCTCTGCAAACGGATCGCCGTAATGCCACGCGAGTCCCTCGTCCACACCTGCGAAAGGCATACCGATAGCCCCAGGGATGTCAGTGAGCGTGGTCTGCATGGGCACAGTCTGCCCGACTGCAGGCTTAGTGCTTGCCAGTCCTACCAGCTTCGATGCACTTGCGGCACTTGCCATGGAAAGCAACATGGGAAACGTCTACTTCGAAACCTTTGTCCGCCCGCAATGACCGCACCAGCGGTTCGAGCACATCTGCGGAAATAGATTCAACTGCACCGCAGGCGTCGCAAGCCAAGTGAATGTGGGTATGCGAATCAACCGCGTGATACGTCGGCGCACCGTGGCCAATGTGAGCGTGGGTGACGAGCCCGACTTCTTCGAGAACCTCGAGAGCACGGTAAATCGTCGAGAGATTGACACCGCTGGCATGGCGCTGGACTTCGGCGAGAATTTCGTCAGGAGTGCCATGGCGCAGCGCGTAGACAGCCTCGAGGACGAGTTGACGTTGAGGTGTGATGCGGTAGCCGTGCGAACGTAGTCGGCGGTCCCAATCAGTAATCATGCGCGCTCCATCATGATTGAAATCTTGTCAGTGGTGGAATCATCTTCTGGTCCCATTTCGTGAACCATCAGCATTTTCTCTTGGAAAAGGCCGTAACTACGGACGCCAAGATGAGCGAGCATCTCGGTTGGGTTCTCGGGATTCGGCACATACAGTTTCATGCCGGCGCGAGTGATGACAGCATTGACAATCTCTGCAACCTGCGTATGCCCGAGCCAGGTGTCGAGTCCATCATGTTCATCGAGCTTCACAGCAACGAGATTGTTGTCGCGACCAGACCAGATTCCGGCTTCGGAACGGAAAGGCTCGACTCTTTCCTTGTCAGCGTTGATCCACCAACTTTTCAGCGAGTAGGAAAGGAAAGCTTCGCCAGTGCTGATGAACTCAACTTCTTGTTCAAATCCAAGCTGCGGTTGACCGGCAAACTCCGCCACGCCAATGCCCCGCCACGAACCGACCATCCACGAAAGATGGGCCACTTCGGGGTGTACGCCGGCAAGCAGCTTGACCTCTTCGGACATTAAGACTGGCCCTTAAAGAGTTTGTAGAGAACATAAACTGCGAACCAGCCGATAGCGGCAGAGCAAGCAACCAACATGCCGGTGAAAAAGTGCTCAACGTTCATGGCCGAAGCCTACTTTGATTTCGAAAAAGCTCATGGCCCAAATCTCACCACGCATTGCGCAGCGGATCTGGGCCATGAGCTGTGACTACAGAGCGAAAACCACCGGTGGGTTGTCGCCAGCTTCCGCGGTGACTTCCTGCTGGTGAACCCCACCACTGACGAGCAGCTTGATGGTCCATGCGGCAGGGCGCGCGAAGAAGCGGAACTCGCCGTTCTGATTCAGCGGCACTTCTGCCACGAATTCGCCGGCAGTGTCATGGAGGCGGGCGTAACCGACGGTCACAGGAGCACCGTCCTTGGTGACGACGCCGCGCACCACAGTCTGAGTGGCGAGGAGAGCAGGGTCAATGACCGTCTGTGCTGGAAGTGCGCCGCACATTAGCGGGTACCTGCTGCCTGGCCAGGCTCGTCACCGAGCTGCACTGGAACGCCGACGAGTGAGCCATATTCGGTCCACGAACCGTCATAGTTCTTGACATTCTCAAGACCGAGCAGCTCGTGCAGGACAAACCAGCTGTGCGCACTGCGCTCACCAATGCGGCAGTAGGCAATGGTGTCTTTTGCGGTATCCAGGCCCGCGGCTGCATAGAGTGCCTGAAGTTCTTCGGCAGACTTGAAGGTGCCGTCTTCGTTTGCTGCCTTGCTCCATGGAACATTGACTGCGGTAGGGACGTGACCGCCGCGCTGGCCAGCTTCTTGTGGCAAGTGGGCTGGCGCAAGCAAGCGACCGGCGTACTCATCTGGAGAGCGCACATCGACAAGGTTCTGATTGCCGATAGCTTTCACAACGTCATCGCGGAATGCGCGGATCGCGAGGTTCTGTGGCTTTGCGACGTAAGTCGACGCAGCGCGTGCAGGAACATCTGAAACCAGTTCACGACCGTCGAGTTCCCACTTCTTGCGGCCACCATCGAGAAGGCGAACCTGCTCGTGACCGTAGAGCTTGAAGTACCAGTAGGCGTAAGCAGCAAACCAGTTGTTGTTGCCGCCGTAGAGGACCACGATGTCATCATTGTTGACGCCGCGCGCTGACAACAACGCAGAGAATTGATCTTGATCAACAAAGTCACGACGGATCGGATCCTGAAGATCCTTCTTCCAATCGAGGCGAACTGCGTTGCGAATGTGATTGAGATCGTAGATGGCGGTGTCTTCATCGACTTCGATGATGACGACATTTGCATCGTCTTGATGTGCCAACAACCATTCAGCGTCGACGAGATTGGGATTAGACATGTTTTTCCTTTTGTGTTGTGGTGAAAGCATTTAAGAAGAAGTGGTGAATCGGCGGATCAACAGGTACATCTCGCACCCGAGGCAGAATGAGAAAGCAGCATTTAAGAACGCGGCGGCGAGTGCCAAACCGACGGCGATTTGGGTAAGCGCAATCGAGTTAAGAAAAATGCCCGCGAGGGCAGCGACCGCAAAGCCAAGTCCGACCGCCTGCGCAAAGCGTGGAGGCGCTGCATCTTCAAACTTAGTTGCTGGCGAAATGCGCGGACGAATCACCGTGGCAAAGAACTTGCCGTACGGCTGGGCATGAGGACCAACGACGGCACCAATGCCAAACGCCACTGTCTGAAGCAACAACAGGATTGTTGCCAGTGTCGTTCCGGCGCTGACGAATGCAACTGCAAGCACCACCGTAGTGACGGCGGCACCGAAGCGTGGGCCTCGGACGTCGAGTTGGGTTGGTGTTGCCATGAAAGTCTCCTTGGTCGTGGTGCCGATGTCTCGGCGGATGCAATTACCGACTGAGACGACATGCAGAGACACTGCGGCGACCATGGTCTACGACCAAGCGACGAGTGAGCACTGCGGACATGGGCGGGAGGTTAAACGGTGGCGGAGTTCTCAGGTTCTGAGTCCACATTCTGCGGACTCTGAACGCGAGACTTTTGCAAAAGCGAAAGTCACTCACCAATGGTCGACGCGAGAACCGCGATGAGTTCATCCTGTCGAGGCACTCCCACCGCGCGGTTTTGCACCCGACCCTGAGCGTCGAGAAGCAATGTTGTCGGAGTTCTGCGGATATCGAGCCTTCGAACCAGCTCTAAATGGGATTCGGCATCAATCTCAATGTGCGCGACTCCCTCGATCGCATCTACAGTTTTGGCAAGAATCACTTTCGTTGTGCGGCATGGCGAACAAAAGGCCGTCGAAAATTGCAAGAGAGTCGCTTTCTCCCCAAGCGGCTGCCCAATCTCGGCTGAGCCAATCTCTGGATGCTTGTTATCCACCACAGCGCGACCTTCTGACCAGCGGCGCCACAGCCCAAAGGCGCTGGCGATTACCAGCACTAGAGCAAGCCAGCCGAACGAGTTCACCTGCGCATTTCAGCATTGGCTCGAACCCACTGACTCATCCGCTCGACTAATTGCATAGAAGTTGCAGCTTCGGCATGTCCCATGCCCTTTTCGAGCCAGAAATCAGCCCTATGTTCGGCAGGCGACTGCGCCGAGGCTGCAAGGCGCTGGCCGTGATCAGTCGGGAAGAAGTCATCAAACTCGCCATGGATCACGAGCAATGGAGTCGGCGCGAGGAGTCGCACGGCATCTGCCGGGTCAATTGGTTGAATCGCGGCACGCTGCGGGTGATCTTCGGCTGGCCAGGTGTCTTCACCGAACCGAACGCCAAACCAGCGACGAATGAGGTCGCGACCAAATCCGTACAGCACGCCAACATGCAGAATCTGCATTTTCCACGTTCCGCGGTACCACCACTGAGCCACGCCACCGACAGAGATCACGCCATCGACAGGGTTTTTGAGTTCAATGCCGCGGTCATACTCCGGCAGCTCAGGCTGCACCCGCGAGATGGCTGCGTGCCGTAACACTGATGCTGAGCCCATGGAGAAACCGAGAGTGACGACCGTTTGCGCCCCGAGCTCACGCGCCCAGCCCACAGCAGCGTCAATGTCGTACACCTCGAGGTGCGAGAGGGTGCACTCGCCCTCGGACTTGCCTTGACCTCGCTGATCGATAGCGATGACGCGGAAATGCTTTGAGAGCCAACCGAGCACTTTGGCATGCGAGCCTTGATGATGGCCGCCCCCAAAGC
>JAFMIT010000176.1 GCA_017853815.1 Actinomycetota bacterium | reverse complement strand
CTTCTTGGCAAATCTCGGCGAGGCGCATTGCTGTCAGTGGCGTGAGTTCCGCCGGCTTCAAGACGAGCGTACAGCCAGTCGCCAGAGCTGGCGCGAGCTTCAGCATCACCATTGGCAATGGAGAGTTCCATGGCGTAATGGCGCCGACGACACCGATCGGTTCGCGAAGAGTGAAAGAGATGGCTTCACCCGGGAGCTTTCCCTGCGGTGCTGCTGGCAGCGTCGATCCTTCGATCTTGGTGGGCCAACCGGCGTAGTAGCGGAAGAACTCTGGCACCACCATCCCACACACATATTGAGCGAGCGGTGTCGGTAGGCCGTTATCGAGAATCTCCAGTTCGCACAGTTGCTGAAAATTGGCCTGGATCAGATCGGCAATCTTCCACAGTACGACACTACGCTGAGCGGCAGTGAACTTCGACCAAGGACCCTCGAAGGCCGCTCTCGCTGCTTTGACCGCAGCATCGATTTCGGCAGCGCCACCGGCGCTGCATTGCGCGATCCGCAATCCTGTCGCGGGGTCGTGGATATCGATCGGTTCACCCAATCCGCCATGCTCATGGCGGCCGTTGATGAAGTGACCATGCTTCCGAGATAGGAACGCGAGGGTATCCGAGGAGAGTTGCGGATAGGCCTTCAGCAGTTCGTTCATGTGTCACCTTCGCTCGAAGCCCGACATGGGATCGCTTGATCGTAAGGTGCCGGCGCTGACTTTGGCGCCGAGGTGGCAGGCGTGCGACCAATGTGTGGCCGCACGCCCGCCTCGCGAGAATCAATTGACTTTGTAATTGACCGACAAGAAATACTCACGCGGACGAATCGGAATGAAACCGCCGAGGAAACCGCGCGAACCCGTCTGGATGACGTACTCGTTAGTGAAGTTCTTGGCCGAAGCACGCACTGACCACGCTTCGCTGAAGGCGAGGTTCACGAACGCGTTGCCTTGACCATAACCCTTGACTAGAAAGTCATTGGTCGCACCCGTAATGTAGTCATCGGTTTGGAACCAGTCGGCGCCAAAGCTCAGGCGCCCCAGTTCCGTATCAAGACCGTAATCGAAGCCAATCGTGAACGAGCTCGACGGGGTCTGTGGAACGGTCGGGTTGACGCCATAGTTTTTCAACGAGTTCGCCGGCGCACTGCTCGGCGCAACCTCATCGTACTTCCCATCCATGGCGAAGGTGCCGCTCAGGAAGACGGTCAAGCCGTCTGTCGGAATGGCCGTGACTTCGAGCTCGAGACCTCGCACCGTGGCCTTACCGGCATTTTGAACCGGGAAGGTAGCCGTTCCGTTCGGCAGGATAACGGTTGCGTTCAACGTCAGATCGTCCGCCTTTTGTAGGAAGTAGTTGGCGTTGATACGCAGTCGACTGCCGAGCAGATCCGTCTTGATGCCTGCTTCGTAGGTAGTGTTGGTCTCCGGCGCATACGGCGTCAGCGCATCGTTAAATCCGAAGATCGCGATGCCGTTATACCCGCCTGACTTGAAGCCGCTGGCTACTGAGGCATATAGCAGCATGCTGTCGATATTCTCGTTATCGCTAGCCACCTTGTAGTCGATGCCAAGGCGAGGAGAGATTTCAGAATACGAGTTGTCGAGATCAACGAGGCCCGTAACCGGGGTAATGGGCGGCAACAAGCCACGGAAAAGCATGTCGAAACGCTTCTCGTCCTTCGTGTAGCGAATGCCACCAGTGACTTTCAGAGCATCCGTCAGCAGGTAATCGAGTTGCGTGAATGCCGAGACGGAGGTCGTCTTGATCTTCAAGGCACTGGTCGATACCGGAAGGATGGGGAATACGCCCGGCAGGTAAGAGTTCCAAGCAAAGTTCTGCGTCGCGTCTTCACCAAAGAGATAGACACCGAGCAGATAGTTCAGCTTGCCATTGAGTGCAGCGCCTTGAATCTGTAGTTCCTCACTCATTTGCTCAGCGCTGGCAATGTTCGATGCCATGACATTGCCATTTCCGCTGAAGTCGTTGGTGAACGAGTCATCTGTTTTGACGAAGCCAGTAATCGACCGGAACAGCGTGTCGCCAAAATCATAGGCTACGTTGATTGATGCGATTTGCTGCTTAGTCTTTCCGTAGGGGTAATTGGCGAGGTTAGGTCTCGCGATGTTGGGCGTGTTCAGCGCATAGCGCCCAAACTGTGGAACGAGATCGTCCGAGGTAAATTGTTTGTTTGACGGCACTGAAGGCGTCGACGCCGGGATCAGTTGTCCGCCATCGTTTTTGGCATCGGCGTATGACAGGGAAGCCGTCACATCGAGATTCTCGATGCCTGTATAACGCAATTTCACGCGACCGGCGTAGTTGCGTTCAAGACCGGTTTCCTCAGCCTTGGTCGGATGCACGTTACGGAACTGACCGTCTTTATTGGTGTACAAACCCGAAAGGGAGGCGGCCCAGCCGTCGCCGATCGCATTACCGACACTGAAGCTGACTCGTTGCTGGTCGTAGTTACCGCCACCGACGCTGAAGTTGCTCCAGCCATCGGCATCGGGTGCGCGTGACATGAACTTGATTGCGCCAGCCAAAGTATTTCGACCGTAGAGCGTTCCCTGCGGTCCCCGCAGAACCTCTACGCGATCAATATCGGCCAGCGTGATGTTGTTGCCATTCAAGCGCGCAATGTAGACATCATCAACATAGATGCCAAAAGGTGATTCGGCGACGACGAGCGAAGCGTCCTGCTGCAGTGAGCCACGCAATGACGGCGATAGATTAGTCGGCGTGGTGATGTTGTTAAACATCTTGAGACTCGGCGCATAGCGCGCGAGATCTTTTGCTTCGGTTACCTGTTTGTTTGCGAGGGCTTCAGCGGTAATCGCAGTCACAGGTACAGGTACGGTTTGCAGAGATGCTTCACGGCGCTCTGCAGTGACGACGATTTCTTCGAGCGTTGAGGTGGAGTTTTCATTCTGGGCGACGGCGCTGATCGGAACCGCGACGAGCCCAAAGACCAAAGGCA
>JAFMIT010000175.1 GCA_017853815.1 Actinomycetota bacterium | reverse complement strand
CAAGCAGTTCGATTGTTGCGCATAGGTGGAGCGGTGATTCTCCTTAACGCATTCGGAGGAGGTCGGGTCGGCGATCCCGCACAACGCGATACTGCGACGGTCACACGCCGACTGCTCGTACAACGGATGGGCAACGACCGTCGGCTCACCGCGAGTCTGCTGCCCGTCGGTGATGGCATTCTCGTCGCAGTAGTCAACTCACATGAGTTCGAAAAGACAGAGGACTAGCAAAAGCGAAAACGCCCCGAGGTAACCCCGGGGCGTTCATCAAAACAATCTTTAGATTGGTCGCAAAGTTGGGCCAGCAGTAGCAGCAACGTGCGCAAGCTGTGCGCCAAGGTCTGCCGCTTCTTCAGAGTTGAGAGCGACCACCAAGCGACCGCCGCCTTCGAGTGGCACGCGCATCACGATTACGCGACCCTCTTTAGCGACCTCCATCGGACCGTCACCGGTGCGTGGCTTCATGGCAGCCATGAATAACTCCTTTGTCATCACCAGAGAGCGAGATTGAGTGCTCTCCATTCGGGCGCAAGGCGCCCGTCAATGGGAGCATTATTCCACGGATACCTGACGGGAATTACCGCTCATCCCCCGTAGAGATGACACTCGGCGACGTGATCCTGCACAAATCCCGTCGCCTGCAGGGCGGCATAGAGTGTGGTTGGTCCCAGAAACACGAAGCCTTGACGCTTGAGATGCTTGGCCAGACTCGCCGTTTCCTCACATCGAGCGGGTAAATCGGACAGTTTTTGCGGGGGGCGACAAAATCCCTGTGCCGTCAGGCTGGCATCGGTGGGTGCACCCTCAAGTAATGTCGTCGTGAGCCATGCCGTGCCATTTTGGTCCCATTTGTCGAGTAGCGACTGGGCATTGCGGATGGTCGCTTCAATCTTGCCGCGGTGGCGGATGATCCTTGCGTCTTGAAGTAAGTCATCGACGTGACGCTCCCCAAAGCGCGCAACAACTTCAGGATCGAAACCCGCAAACACTTCCCGGAACGCGTCGCGCTTTCGGAGCACCGTGATCCACGAGAGCCCCGATTGAAAAGCTTCTAGTGATAACCGCTCAAACAGTTGAACATCGTCGCGTACCGGCCGGCCCCACTCGTCATCGTGATACGCGATGTAGTCAGGCGAACTGTTTGCCCAACCGCAGCGAACAACGTCCATTAACTAAAGGGCTTCCGCTCGGCGAGCGAACTTCGTCAGCGAGTGCCGCACGCCCGCAATGAACAGTGGTTTCAGCAAACCAAAGCCAATCAGTCCTAACCAGCCCAAAGGAATGTCGAGCTGTTCAGACCAAATAAACCGCGACTGTGTATCGGAAACGCGTTCAACAATCATCGAGCCTGTCCCGCGAACCAACCAGCCGGTGTGGAGAACATCGACTCGTTCACCTTCGACCCAGTTGGTAACTTTCATGGTGTCCCAAAACCCAATGGCACCAATGCCCGAGAACCCTGCAATCTCTGCACCGTTGCCGCGACCCATTCCCAAAACACCTGCCGCACGCGCTTCGACTCGGGTACCGACCATCCATTCACCCTGGCGAGGCCAATCAGTGAAGTACGCAAAAACTTTGTCGGCAGATTGATGTACGTCAACAGATATTTCGATATCAGCGCTCATGCGGAGAATCTTCATGGGTATGCGAGGAAAGCGCTTCTTCAAGCATGCGATCAACGACGTCACGACGATACCCAAACAACGCGATAGGAATTTTGGTTTCCTTAATATCGGCGATGTCATGGCCCAAGTGCGGCTCTGCAAAGTCGTCTTCATCCTCAAGCGAACCCAGAGCGCCCATTGCCACCAAAGCAAAAATCGCGATTACTGCGAGCCCAAGAATCCACAAAATCCAACCCATAGGCACAGTCTGTATGAGGTTTGCGACTCGTCAAAGCCTCCTCACATAGTTTCCACAGATTGATAAGCCAACCTTCACCCGTGCTTGGAAAAGACGCAGTCAACTTCTGACTTTGAAAGAGCAGAGTTCACCTCGTCAGTTCCAACAAAAGAAATGCAGTTCAACTTCCCTGAATTGCAACGATGGAAGGAATATCCAGAATGAGCGCACTCCGTAACCGCGGTATCGCAACCGGCATCGCAGCTCTTGCAGTCTCTGCCCTAGCAGTTGGCGGCGCAATCGCCCCAGCACAGGCACATGACAATGGCGGCTCGAAGTCAGAACACAGCAAGTCAGACCACAACACTCTCGGCTCACGTCTTTACGGAACCAAGACCATCAAGTTGGCTGACGGCACGATCGTCGCAAAGAACTCTCGCAAGGGCACGATCTCTGCTGTCGACGCGACCACCGTTACCGTCACCAGCGCCGATGCAACTGTCGTGGTCTACACCCCAGCTGCAAACACCGACATTGAACGTAACGATGCAGATGTTGCCCTCAGCGCCCTGCTCGTTGGTGACGCTGTCAAGGTGAAGTCGTACACCATTTCCGGCGTCGAAACCGTCGCTGAAATCGAAGCAGAAGGCGTTGTTGTGCCAGCTGCAACTCCAAGCGTTTCTCCATCACATCATGAAGATGGCGACCACGATCGTGACTCAGCCAAGATCGAATACAAGGGCGAACC
Source organism: Actinomycetota bacterium (assembly GCA_017853815.1). GTDB lineage: Bacteria > Actinomycetota > Actinomycetes > S36-B12 > UBA5976 > JAFMIT01. Next base: position 398 of record JAFMIT010000175.1, on the reverse strand, counting down.
AATCAGCTCTATCTCGACCTACAAGAAGCTCGATGGAACGTTCGAGGTTGTTGCTCACTACTTCGGCCTGGTTTCCGCAATCACCGAAACCACCGTCACCGTGACCGCTGCTGATGGCACTTCTACCGTCTACACCCCTGGTGCAGCTGTTGTCACCCGTGATCGCGCGGCTGCAACTCTTGCTCAGCTCGTTGTCGGTGACCACATCCGCGTCTCTGGCACCCTCGCTGCGTCGGTTCTGACCGTGAGCTCAATCAAGGCAGTCAGCGCAGCCGCTTGGGCAGCACGTGAAGGCCATGACTCAGTCAAGGATCAGACTGTCGTGACCCAGGCCAACACCATCAAGCACGAACGTGCGATGAAGGCCAAGGTTGCAAAGAAGGTTGCCGCTAAGAAGG
>JAFMIT010000174.1 GCA_017853815.1 Actinomycetota bacterium | reverse complement strand
CAAGAATTGGGTGAAGAACTTTCGGAAGGGTCGAATTCATACGGGTGCCATCGCCTGCTGCTAGCACGATGGCTACTGAAGGTGTGCTCACCCTTTTCCCTTCATACGGGTCAACCTTATTCACTTTTGGACGTGATATGAAGTGGCTCCCCGTCGAGGATTCGAACCTCGCCTAACGGCTCCAAAGGCCGCTGTGCTGCCGCTACACCAACAGGGATTGCAAGAGCGCATTCAACATCGTCACCTCGCGGCGAACGACAGCGCATACCTACGAAGGCGTAGGTTACCGCCATGACCCGTCACCTCGAGGCCGTCCCTAACGATGGCAGCCGCCCAACTCGGGCTCGCGCTGTAGCACCGCAGGCCTCGCGCAAACGTATGAGCGCACTCGAGCGTCGCGAGCAACTGATTCGAGTCGGCCGCACACTTTTCGCTGAAAAAGGCTTCGAAGCTGTGACTGTCGAAGAAATTGCCGCCCGCGCGGATGTCTCAAAACCCGTGGTGTACGAGCACTTTGGAGGCGTCGAACTCGACGGCAAGGAGTATGGAGCTAAAGAAGCTCTGTATGCAGTGGTCGTTGATCGCGAAATCGCGACCCTGCTCACCACGATTGAACAAGCTCTCAACTCACCGCATCCGCGAGTCATCGTGGAGCAGGCTGCGTACGGGTTGCTCACGTACATCGACGACAACACTGAAGGTTTCCAGATCATCGTCCGCGACTCCCCTGTCGGCATGACGAGCGGTTCCTTCAACAGCCTCATCACCGACATTGCGATTCGAGTTCAACATTTGTTGGCAGGAGAATTCAAGCGTCGCAAACTCAATCCACGCTTTGCGCCTTTATACGCGCAGAGTTTGGTTGGCATGGTCGCGCTCACCGGTCAATGGTGGCTAGATACACGTAAGCCATCAAAAGAAGAAGTTGCAGCGCATTTAGTCAATCTTGCGTGGAATGGACTCGCAGGGCTCGAAGCAAAGCCTGAGCTGAAGTTCATCAAGAAAAAGTAAGTCAGTTAGCCCATCGTGGTGAGCAGCGTGCTCAATGCCCACAAAGCAAGCGCCGCGAACAAGCCAGCCCACAGCGTCAACTTCGTTTGGGCGTTTCGACCAGCTTTGATCGGCGTCGGACGAGGGTCGTTGTTCGGCGCAGGCTGTGGAGAAGCAGGAGTAACAGCACCGTCCGCTACAGCGACATGCTGAGTCCAGGTTTGACCATCCCACCAACGAATTCGAGACGCATCCGCAGGATCTGGATACCAGCCGGCGGCGGGCAAAGAATTTTCTTCACTCATGATGCAACCTCACGTTGTGTCTGGGTCGAGCAGAACAGGGGCTGAAGGTATCCGCTCAAGCGGCACACCTTCGACATCGGGCTCCGCGTCGCGGTCAAAGTCCATAAGTGCACGGCGTGGATCGAGATCGCGTAAGTCCTTAAGCATTCTCGGGTCAATGTCGACAGCATCGACCACAGTTGCGCGTGCGGTCTCAACTTGCTGTCGGAATTGGCGAAGGAATCGCGCTGCCTGAGCGGCATAGATCGGCAGACGGTCGGGCCCAAGCACGATCAATCCCACCACTGCGAGCAGGATGAATTCGCCGATCCCGATATCAAACACGCGACAAGCCTACGAGTCTGTCGTATTGGCGCCCAAGGTGACGGTGATCGTCTTGCCTGACGTCAAAGTCAAGGTGACAACATCGCCAGGCTTATAGGAACGAATAGCCACAATGAACTCGGTCCCATTAAGGATGCTCCGCTTATCAACCTTCGCGACGACATCACCGGCGCGCAGGCCGCCTGAGTCAGCTGGTCCACCAGACGTCACATCTGTAATCGTCGCGCCACGGGTATTCGACTGCATATCAATCTGCACGCCCACGATGGGATTAGTCGACTTGCCGGTCGCAATCAGCTCTTCTGCGATGCGCTTGGCCTGATTAATCGGAATGGCAAAGCCGAGACCAATTGATCCTGATTGGGAACTCATCGACGATGACATAGTCGCAATGGCGGAATTGACGCCGATGACTCGACCTTCTGCATTGACAAGCGGTCCACCAGAATTGCCTGGATTGATAGCGGCGTCAGTCTGAACTGCGTTGATAAACGACGTCTCGCCACTTCCCCCAGCCGTCACAGGGCGATTGAGCGCGGAGATGATTCCTGTCGTAACGGTTCCTGATAGTCCAAGCGGTGCACCGACGGCAACCACTGTGTCACCAACCACCAAACCATCACTGTTGCCCAACGACAGCGCAACGAGATCTTTCGCACTGATCTTGATGACCGCGAGGTCGTACGACGAATTGCGACCGACAATCTGGGCTGGGAATGATCGTCCATCTGGCAGGTCGACCGTGATCGAGCCACCGCTCGCGGCAGCTTCGACAACGTGATTGTTCGTAAGGATGAAACCGCGTGAATCAATGATGAAGCCTGAACCCGTGCCAGCGGAAGACATGCTCTCGACCGAGATGGAGACTACAGACGGGGTCACTGCGTTTGCGATGGCCGCGATGGAACCTTCAGGTCGAGTCGAGAGATTCGCCTGTGACTGCTCCAACGTCACTGACGTGTGGCCGCCGCCAAGATTCAATCGATCTGCTGCGAGGTAACTTCCGACGCCGCCGATTGATCCGAAGAACAGCGAGAGCACCACGAGTGAAGCGGCGCCAGTCCGTGGGCGCGACGGACTCGACTCGGATTGCTCAAGCGCCGGGCTCGACAACATTTCTTCTGACATCGGCGGTTGCCATTGATCATGCGTGTCCATTGATACTCCTGCATCGAACGTGGTTCGCGATTTTGCTCTCAAAGTAGTGAGGTTTCCACCTGAACCTCTCCGCTGCAACAACTTCGCACATAGTCATGACAAAAGTCAGACAATCCAGAGATTTCAGTCCACTCCGATAGATTGTGCTCACCATTGATGGAGGAAACATGGCTTTCGACACAACGCAGTTGCCTGGTGCACCAGACGACCGCGCGTGGAGTTT
>JAFMIT010000039.1 GCA_017853815.1 Actinomycetota bacterium | reverse complement strand
GGCACCCGTGCTGGTATCAACGTTGGTGCCTGGAATGGCGCGGTGGTCGCTTGCCGGTGCAGGTTTTGGCAGACCAAGAACTGCACCATCAACAAGCTTGAGACCTACAGGATTGCTGGCTTCGACCATTCCCAGCTTCTTCGCTTTCTCACGCATCGACTTGCCTGACGTGAGCTGAATCATTTTGGTTTGGAGATCGTGAACGCGGGTGTTCGTCAGTCGAATCTCAGACTCGAGCGAAGACTCAACGAAACTCCCCTGCGACAACTGCAATTGCACAAGCGTCAGTGCGCCGATTCCTGCAATGGCAACTGCGCCGAGAAATGTCCAAAATTGTGAATTGGACATCCGCGGCAAGATGCCGCCAATGAGCTCAAGCGCAGGCGCCGACTGCGCGGCTCGACCGCGCTCTTCGGGGACAACATCGTAAAAAACACTCATGCCGCACGCACCCGTTCGATAGCGCGTAACCGAGCTGCGGTGGATCGAGGGTTAGCAATCTGCTCTTCGTCCGAGGGCTTTTCGCTGCCACGAGTCACCAAACGGAATGCTGGTTCGCTACCCGCAGGAATGAAAGGAAGATCGGCTGGAACATCGCTCGTGCACCGTGCAGAAAACTCACTTTTGACGATGCGATCTTCGAGTGACTGATACGACATTACGACGACGCGACCGCCAGGAGCAAGCCGATCTAAGGCAGCAGGAATGGCACGCATCAGAACATCAAGCTCTGCATTGACTTCGACGCGCAGGGCCTGGAAAGTGCGCTTCGCGGGATTTCCACCCGTGCGGCGAGCAGCTGCCGGAATAGCGTTCTTAATGATTTCTGCAAGTTCGGTCGTCGACGTAATCGGCGCAAGCTCGCGCTGACGCACCATGGCTTGAGCTACTCGGCTCGCAAACTTCTCTTCGCCGTACTGCGCCAGGATGCGGGTCAACTCACCAACGCTGTAGGTGTTGACGACTTCAGCGGCAGACAATTCGTCCTGAGCGTTCATGCGCATGTCGAGTGGCGCATCATGCGAGTATGCAAAGCCGCGATCTGCGACATCTAGCTGCATGGATGAGACACCCAAATCGAAAAGCACACCATCGACAGTCGGGATACCCAAACCGTCAAGCACGTCAGGAATTTCGTCATAGGTCGCGTGAACAAGGTTGATGCGATCTGCAAACGGCGCGAGTCGAGCGCGTGAAAGTGCGAGTGCTTCTAAGTCTCGGTCAATGCCAATGAGCTGGACTTCAGGGAAGCGCTGAAGCATCGCCTCGGAATGACCGCCTAATCCGAGTGTCGCATCCACTACATGAGCTCCAGCATGCGAAATCGCAGGTGCCAAGAGGTCGAGACAACGGTCCAACATCACAGGAACGTGGCGAGGGCTGAATGTTGCTTCAGTCATAGCGACGTTTCCTTTCTGCAGTGTTGGGTTTGGGTCGGAGCGGGTGGAAGTTCATCAACTGGGGTCCGCCGCCGAGATCCGGCATCGGGGAAGTGACGCCGGCATCGGAGACGGGCCTCAACTGATGAGTGATTTAGAAGTTGGGGACCACCTCGCCATCAAGATCCGCGAAACCTGGCTCGCTCTTGGCGAGGTAGGCATCCCAAGCGACTGCATCCCAAATCTCGATGCGGGTATCAGCGCCGACAACCACACAATCGCGGTCAAGACCTGCGTATTCGCGCAAAGCAGGTGGCAGGCCGATGCGACCTTGTTTGTCGGGTTGCTCGTCGTAAGCGCTAGAGAAAAAGACGCGGGTGTAGGCGCGGACATTGGCGTTGGTCTGAGCGGCCGTCCGGAGCTTTTGAGCGTATTCCGTGAACTCTGCGGTGGGCCAGACAACGAGGCATCGTTCCTGACCTTTGGTGACCACAAGGCCCTTCGAGAGCGCGTCGCGGAATTTGGCGGGGAGGATCAACCGACCCTTTTCGTCGAGGCGAGGGGTATGCGTGCCTAGAAACACAGTGCCCTCCACTTCTCGCCTATGAGGGCTTCCCCACCCTCAAGTTGGGCCGATAGTACTCCACTTTCCTCCACTTACAACCATTTACCCCCACTTTTTTCCAAAATCTGCTCAGAATCTCCCCCGCTCCTCCCTCGGCGTGAAGCCAGATCGTTTTCGAGCACAAAAAAGCCCCCGGGAAACCGGGGGCTTAAAAATGAGGTCCGACTAGTGGCCGTCGATACCGTCTCGACGATTACGGAAACGCTCTTCGGCGCTATTGAGGAATCCGCGAGGCTTCTTCGCGGGCTTCGGTGCAGCAGCCTTGGCAGGCCCACCCTGGGCAAGTGCTGCAGCGATGATGCCGTACAAACCGAGCAGAACCGCCGTGAAGCCGAGCACGCCAACAATGGCAGTTTGGCTTGCGAGTCCTGCGATGATGGCGGCAATACCGCTCACAACGAGGAGTGAAAGCAGGCCAGTTCGTGCTGAACGCACAAAACGCGGGCCTGAATCGCGCATCGAGGAAGCGAAGCGCGGATCTTCGGCATAGAGCGCACGCTCCATCTCTTCGAGCAGTTTTTGTTCGTGCTCAGAAAGTGCCATGTCCACCTCCCCTGGTGTCGTGATGGGTAAAGAATAAGTCAGCTATCACTCGTTGTCATCCGCTGAGACGAGTCGAGCTGGCTTCACCGCTCCCTTTCCGAAGCGATGTGTAGCCCTGTCTATGGCGCGTTCGGCTTCCCGCCAGCGCAATTCGGGCTGCCCAAGCTCCAACTGGGCCCAGGCGTCTTCGAGCGCGATGAGCCCTTCCACGCGGACGCCGACGAGACGCACCCGCACCCGCTGCAGCCTCATGGCCTCATACAGAGACTTGATGGCGGCATACAACTCATGCCCGGTATCGATGGGCGCTGGCAGTTTCTTGGAGCGAGTTACGGTTTTGAAGTCACTAAAGCGAAGCTTGAGCACCACGGTTCCGCCTTGGAGGCCGTACTTGCGCAACCTCCGAGCGACATTTTCTGACAGCTCAAGCAAATGCCGCAGGAGGACTTCTGGGTCATCGGTGTCGTACGAGAACGTGGTTTCTTGACCGATGGTTTTCTCGATGTGCTCGGGTACGACTTCGCGTTCATCACGTCCCCACGCCAATTCGCTCAGGTGGGTGCCAAGCGAATCACCAAGGGCCCGTCGCAGGGTTTCTAATGGTGTATTCGCAATATCGCGAACAGTTCGGAGTCCGAGGCGCTGTAACTGCTCCTCAGTTTTTGGACCTACTCCCCACAGTGCCGACACTGGTAACGGATGCAAGAAATCGATGATGCGATCTGGCGGCACCAACAGCAATCCATCTGGCTTGATCGCAGTCGATGCCAATTTGGCGACGAACTTGTTGGCGGCAACTCCGACTGAACAGGTGATCTGTTGTTCCGCGAACACTCGCTCGCGAATCAATGTCGCGATATGAAGCGGTGATCCCAAACGTCGGATTGCGCCACTGACATCTAGGAAAGCCTCATCAAGCGAAAGTGGCTCCACTTCTGGAGTGATGTCTCGAAAAATCTCCATCACACCTTTGGAGACTTCGGCGTATTTATGATGGCTCGGCGAAATGATGATGGCCTGCGGTGCAAGCCTGCGTGCTGTACCCATCGGCATCGCCGCGTGGACACCGAAAGCCCGCGCTTCGTACGTAGCGCTCAAGACAACCCCGCGCCCACCTTGACCGCCAATGATGACGGGCTTGCCTCGCAGTTCTGGTCGCTCGATGAGCTCGACGCTGGCGTAGAAGGCATCCATGTCGATGTGCAGAATCGGCGTCGCGGAATCGTCAGTGCCGAATGTCAGTCGAGCACGATCCTTCTCAATAGGTTGCCGACTCATGTGCCTATCCTGCCTAACCTGGGCTACCGGGACTGGTGTGCCACAACTTTGTTGGCGGAGTTATCCCACCTGCAGGAGCAATGTCTGCCCACGGCGACTGTCGAAAACCGCTGGGATGTACGAGCACTCGTGTCGCGCCAGGCGTACCGCCCATTCCACCTGCTCGACGACGCGACATCACTGGTCTACTCGATCTCGACGCAGCCGCTTCCTCAACGCCTTCATCTTCATAGTCAGCCACGTCCGACACTGAGTCCATAAAGTCCCAGACTGCCTGCTGGCCAGCACTCACGTCGAAACCAGACTCTGTCCGACACGCTTCGTCGAAAACACTCTGCACAGCTTGAAGATCCCAACAGCCAGTTGCTCGAATTGAGATTCCTCGTGGACCTGTACGTCGAATCACACCTCGCACTAGCAGAGTCCACGAATGAAACAGCGTGTGTGCGAATGGTCCCTGAGCATCCTCAAAGAAAGCCGCATCGAGCGGACCGGTCGCATCATCGAGAGTCAAAAAGATCACACGCTTACCGCTGCGAACTGGCGGGGTTTGAGTAGCAACTTTGACTCCAGCAATCAGCACTTCTTGGCGAGAGCGAGTGTTCAAGAGATCACGCGCACGAGTCACCCCAAGTGCGGCCATCAATGGCTCATGGAAGTCCATGATGTGATGACTGATTTCCATACCAAGCAATTCCAACTCGGCTTGCACTCTTTCGGCAGCGTCCATCTCCGGTAGTCCAGTTGCTAGTGGCACTAACCCTGGCCCCGCCTCAAACAGCATGTTCTCGCGCGCTCCCCCAGTCGACCGCCAGCGTTCAAGTTCGGCGACATGCACAAGCAAATCTCGACGCGACGTTGCGTGCCTACGCTGTCTACTCGCAGCACTGATGTGGTGCAGTTCATCGAATGCTCCCGCGAGCACTAGCCGCTCCATTGTTGGTCGAGATATAGATGCGCGATTCCACACGTCGTTGATGTCAACAAATGGAGCTGAGCTAACTATCGAGTCCACTTCAGCATCGCTAATACCTTTGAGCTGCGAGAGGCCAATTCGAATCCCTAGGCCATCTCCAACGTTCTCCACCACAAATTCGGCTTTGCTGCGATTGATATCAAGCCCAAGCACTGGCACTCCCATCTGACGTGCGTCTTCGAGAATCAAACGCTTGGGATACATACCCGGATCGTGCGTCAACACACCTGCATAAAAAGCAGCGGGATGATGCGCTTTTAGCCAAGCTGACTGATAGGTCGGCACCGCAAACGCACCGGCGTGCGCCTTGCAAAAACCAAACGATGCGAAGGCACGCAAGACATCCCACACTCGATCGACAACCTCGAGATCGAAGTCACGTTTCAGAGCTTCTGGATAAAACCATCCTCGCACCACGTCATGCTGTTCCCAGGATCCAAGACCACGTCGAACTTCATCAGCTTCTGCAAGTGAACACCCAGTCATTTCAGCGACAATTTTGATGACCTGTTCGTGAAATACGACAACTCCAAAAGTTGACTGAAGGATTGGTTTAAGTCTCGGATGTAGAAACTCAGGCGCCTTCCACCCTTGTCGAGCATTGAGAAACGGTGTGACCATGTCGCTCTTGACTGGGCCAGGGCGAAAAAGTGAAATATCAATGATGATGTCGTCGAAGGTTTCTGGAGCAAATTTGCCGACCAACTCTCGTTGGCCTGGGGATTCAATCTGGAAACACCCGAGAGTTTTGGTGGATTGAATCAGTTCGAAAGTCGCCACGTCATCGAAAGGCACAGCGTCTAGATCAACCTGTTGCCCTTCGGTTCGCTGAATTTCAGTAAGCGCAAAGGACATCGCCGACTGCATTCGAATGCCAAGAATGTCGAGTTTGAGAAATCCCAGGGTTTCGACATCATCCTTGTCGTAATGGCTCATAGGAAAATCCGCACCACTACCCTGCACTGGAGTTCGATCGAGAAGCGAAGAATCGCTCAACAACACTCCGCACGGATGTAAAGCAATGTTGCGCGGCAAGCCATCAAGCCCCTCTACTAGTTCTAAGAACTCATCAAGCTGACCAGTGCGGGCCAATGCCCCAAAGCCTGAGCGTCGAAGTTCTGGCAACTCCTGTAACGCCATACGTGCATCGCGAGCTCGAATATGCGGGAAGGCTTTTGCGAAGGCATCCACTTCACCTTTAGGTAACCCCAAGGCATTGCCGACATCTCTAATCGCATGTCGAACCCGATACGTATCCATCATCGAAACACAGGCCACACGATCGGCACCGAAGCGCTCGAAGACCGCCGCATACACATCGAGTCGCCGGTGCGATTCGACATCGATGTCGATATCTGGAAGTGAACTGCGCAAAGGTGAGAGGAAACGCTCCATGATGAGGTCATGATCCATCGGGTTGAGAACCGAAATCCCGAGCAAATGATTCACAAAACTACCCGCACCACTGCCGCGGGCTGCGACGCGCACTCCCATCTCGCGGGTAAGCGAAACCACCTCTGCGACAGTGAGGAAATACGCAGCAAAACCCAACTGCCGAATGACTGCAAACTCCTCTTCAAGCCGCTGTCGCATCTCTTGTGAGCGTTGCGAGTTCGTCCAGCCACGAGCATGTAAGGACGATTCACAACGTTGACGCAACACCACGTCTGCTTCAGCTGCTTCATTCGCAATCACCGCAGCAGTCCGTCGAGGCGAAGCTGCTCGATCCCATGTGGCAGGAGTCATGATCCGGCGCGAAGGGTTGAGAATGACATCGAGTTCCGGCACATGAATGGAACCAATACCAAGGTCCAACTGTGGATCAATTACGGCGCGGCGGCCATAATGATTCGTCATAGCAATCAAATGATCAGCATCTGATTTCTCAAATCCCCCTGCCTGGGCGATTTCGAGTGCAATCGTGCGCATCTCTTCGCTTGATTTAAAGAAACCCTCACCGTTCGTACGATCAACGTTCTTTGCCGAAAGTGGCACCAACCTCCGCGTGGCATCAAGAACATCTGTCACTCGGGCCTGCTGCGGATCAATAAACCGAACCGCATTGGTAAGCACTGTGGGGGCATGCTGTGACTCCGCGAATTGCCACATGCGAGCGGCTGCAATCGTAGAAAGTGGCATTCCAAAATCAGTCGCTGGCACCATGGCGTCTCTAGACCGGTGAGATACAACTTCGCACACAATCTCTGCACCAGTCGCACGCCAACTGCGCAACAGATCATGCGCCCGTTGATACTGCCGTTGGGCGACTGCACGTCCCACATCCGAGTTCGGCCCCAACAAGACAGTGAGCCCTTCGTCTGCCGTCGCAACATCACCCACAATTTCGGCTACTCGTGCAACAACATCACGTGAGACTCCTTGAGCATGATGCGCACTGGTCAGTCGGTTAATCCCAATCATCCCTGCCGCACCTCGAGCTAAGACGGTGATGCGCTCGGGGCGAGTGTCGGCAACCGCTCCACCAAACATCGGTGCTGCTACAACTAAATCTGTCTGTATCAGCGGTATCTCGACACCAAGAATTGGGCTGACTGAGTTCTCAACGCAAGCTTGAGCGAAACGCACTGCACCCGAAAGACTTTCGCGATCGGTCAGAGCAACAGCAGTCATTCCAAGTTCTGCAGCGCGTTGTGCGATTCGTTCAGGGAAAGCCGCTCCGTACCGCAACGAGAAACCCGAAGCAACATGCAGATGAATGAATTCAGACATCAGTCGAGCACTCGAATCATTCGCCAGGGGTCAGAGCTCGAAGAAAACAACGACACTCGCTGCGCGACGTCAGCGAGCAAGATTCCACCCATGCTCTGCGCTTCGACTCTCCAGATGTGCCACGTGACATCTCCAGCGTCGGCGTCGGCAAACTCGCCGGTGAAGAAACTGCGCGACAGGTTTTGCCACCACGGGCCGGATTCGACCCAGTGCATCACAATTCTTTGGACGACGTAACGATGGTCATGCCATCGAAAAGACTCGGGAATTCCGTCGCGGTCGATCATGTGGAGTTCAAGGGAATCGGGTCGTTGAAATACGTTCTTAGACATTGGGCGCTTCTAATCTCAGGTCTGGTCATCGGTCTGGCATGGAACCTGGCGACCCATGGAAGGTGGCCGACCCGCACACAATCCATTCACACGTTCCATCCACACAAGACTCATCCGGCGGACTCAACCCATACAGGTATAAGCCCGCCGAATGGCGCCACCTAGGAGCGGCAACCCACTACTGGCTGGGGTGGGTCGAGGACCGCAGCCAGCCGGGGTGTCTTGCGTTGCGACTCGTTCAGGGAGACGTGTCGCTATTCGAACAATTGTCGAACATTTGTTCGATAAGGCAAGTAAACCGCTCTACTGGGTTCCTGTCAACTATCTGGTTACAGCCCGCGTTTCGCGCGGAAATACGCCACTGCGGCGTTGGCATGGCCGTGACCCATACCGTGCTCAGATTTGAGGAAAGCGACCATCTCCATGTGCTTGAGAACAGTCTTCGGCTCGAGCAATCCGAACCAATAATCCATCGGCTGCCCGTACTTTTTCTCAATCGAGGGAAAGTACGAAGCTGGACCGGAAACTTTTTCGCTCATACTCGAACTAAACCTTCAACCAAGACTTACTTGTCGATGATTTCTTGAAGAGCTGCATGAAGCTCCACAGCATTGTTGTCGAGACCTTCGGCCGCAGCAGCCACAAGCTTCTGCGCCTTCTCACTGGCCTGCTTCGCCTTGTCATGAGCATCAAGTACATCACGGTGGGCGTCACGTGACGCTGCAATCGCACCAGCAACTTGGCGACGAATCTCATTCGCCTGCTCGATAGCGGCGCGACGAGTCGCTTCTGCCCACTTGGTGGCGTCACTCATCACTTGCTGAGCGTGTGCTTCAGCCGAAGCGCGCAGATTGGTGGTTTCGGTCTCGACATTCCGGCGCAGGGTTGCAGCTTCAGACTCAGCTGTATCCACTGTCGCTTTTGCCTTTGAAATCGCTGCCTGGAGTTGACGTTCAGCTTCTGCTGCAATCTCATCAGACTTACGTTGTGCCTGCGCAATGAGCTTCTCGGCATCTTTGTCGGCCTTAGCAACAACGTCCTTAGCAAGAGCCTTGGCTTCTGCTTCGCGACGGTGCACCGCGGCGAGCATCATCGAGGCAGTCTCCGAAGCCAACGCTTCGAGTTCAACGCCTTCGAGATCAGCAAGATTCTTCTGGACGCGCAAGGTGGCAACTTCAGTCTCGAGCTGCTTGACGACATCAACAAGCTCGCCTGCGCTGAGAGACTCAACGGCGATGTTGTTGTCACGGCGGTAACCGATCCAGTCGAATACTCGACGGCGGTTATCGTCAATCAGTTCTTCAGACATAAGTGCCTCCACAAGCGATAGTTCCCCGATTTTAGTCACCAGAGACAGATCTGAGGCGACACACGCTCAACAAATGCTGAAGGCCCAACCGGAGGGTCGGGCCTTCGAGCGAGCTGTAACTAGATGAGGAAGTTGCCGAACTGCCATGGATCGGAGTCGACCTCGGTGTCGTCCCACTTCGCGAAGAGGTCCACCCGGTTCTTGAGTGGAGTCCAATCTGTTGCTCCAGAGTGGAATTCGCCAAGGTAGGGGTAAGCCACCTCAAGCACTTCGTCCCAAGGCAAATCGTCTGGTACACAAAGACCAGCGCCAGGGTTGTCGATCATCCACTTGGTGCAGGCGTACACAGAAGCAGCAACTTGCAAGGTCGTGGCGCTCTGATTGGGAACCAGTTTGCGGGCGTCATGAATCGACAACAGCGAGCCAGTCCACCATGCGGTCAATGGGTGACCCATGAGCAGAACACCTAGGCGATCTTCACCGTCGATGATCTCGTTGTTCATAATGCGTTCGCGGGTTGGGAATTCCCAGTTGTTTGCTTGGAGCTCACGCATTGAAGCAATCGCTGCGTCGCTTGGGCAGTACGCGTAATGAACGGTCGGGCGATAGATCTCGACACCGTTTTCGTCCGTCACCGTCAGATGCTTGGCGATGGTGTAAGCCTCACCGTGACGAACCACCATGCCGTTGATTTCGTAATTAGGCACCCACGAACGAACCCACGTCGTAGCACCCGGCTGTGCAATACAGATTTGGGTGTCAGATGTTTCGTGCTTCAGACCGTTGCGAGGAAGCTTCTTTTCGTGCGTTCCCCAGCCAAGTTCAGCAGGCGCAATGCCTTCTTCATGAAAACCAGCAACAGACCAGGTGTTGACGAATTCGCCAGGAACTTTCGGCTGGTCGGTGACCTGCGTGTCGCGTTCAGAAACGTGAATGACCTTGACGGTCAACAAGTGCGCGAGACGGGCGAAATCGCGTTCGGACAAAGCCACGCGAACGTCGGCTTCAAGTTCCTCGCCAAGAATGTTCTGCGCAATGCATTCGGCAGCAATATCGGTCAACGCCCGCTTGACGAAGTGAGACACCAAACCTGGGTTAGCGCCGTGCTCGACCACAGCGGTTGGGCCAGCTTCAGTCCATTCGGACTTCATCTGCTGCATCTTCTGGTGGCGAACAAGCAGCGTGCGCTCGCGAGGATCGCGATCAGTCTGCGACTCGTACGGATCCCACTCTTCGACAGAAGTGTTGAGGTAGAGAACACCGTTGTCATGGCACCAGCCAATGATGGTGTTCGCATCGATGTTCCAGGCAAGATCGAGCAAGACATCGCCGCGGCTTACGTGCTGCGACAAAAGCTCATCAAGATTCGATTGCTCTACCTTGCCGAAGATGAAATTGGCGCCTGCAGAAATGGCGTCCTGGAAGCGCGGCGTCATGTCCTGATAGTCCATGATTGTCAGTTGTTCTGGGCGCTTAACGATGTGTTCTAGAAGAAGGGGAACGGTGCACTGTGAGACTGAACCTCCACCGAGGACGAGAACGCGTCCTTCAAACTGACCGGCCAACGGACCTCCATTAAATAGGCAAAAACAGGAATTTCGAGCGGGCGAACATTAAGTCCTCACGAGTCAGCATCAAAATCGCCGTGAGGCTAGTCGCCCAATGTTTCTTCTTCGTTCACCACTGCGTCTCTACGTGAGGTAAGGCGCCTGCGCAGGAGAAGCCAGAGCGCTGTACCGAGAGCCACGGCTGAGATTAAATCGACGAGAATCGTTGTCACAAATGTGGTGACAAGAATCAATGCGTCGAGCTTGCTTTGCGCGGCCTCGGCCTTCAGCTCCTTGATTTTGATCATCTGGGCAGTGGTCGCCCAGAGCACACCAGCAAGGGCCGCGATTGGAATTTCAGAAACCACTTCAGCGAGGAGAACAACCGCGAGGGCCAGCGCCAGCGCATGAAAGATGGCAGCGAATCGTGTTTGAGCACCTGCGTGAACGTTGACGGCAGTGCGCGCAAGCGCTGCTGTGGCGGGAACACCACCAAACAACGGCGTGACCAGGTTTGCAACCCCCTGCCCAACGAGCTCACGATCCGCATCGTGCTCGCTGTCACCACGAAGATTGTCAGCCACTTTGGCTGACAGCAAGCTTTCGAGAGCCGCAAGAATGGCGATACTAACCGCGGGAGGAACGATGACTAGCAGCCCGCTGGGCTGCCTTAAGAAGTCGAACGAAAAGGTAAATAGCTGAGCGGGTAGCTCGCCGACAGTGGCAATATCCACGTCAGCCCACGTGCAGTAAGCCGTGACGGAAATAATCACGATCAAGCTCTTGGGCCAAAGTGTCCATCTGTGTCGCGCTATGTACAAAGTGGCAGCAACACCCAAAGCCATCATCGAACTGGTAGAAAGTTTCTCAGTACTTCTCCAAAAATCGAGGAGGGCGGTGAGGGCAATGTGATCCGAATGAGTTGCACTCGGCCAGATCAGCGGAACCTGTTGAAGTGCAATGACGACAGCGATGCCAGCAGTGAAACCTTCGATGAGTGACACCGGCAGTTTGTGAATGTGGCTGCCGAGTTTTAGAAAACCCGCGGCTACCAACAGCCCACCTGCCAGCATGCCGGCCGCAAGAACTCCAGGAATGCCGACTCGATGCACAATCGGCAACAAAATCACCGTCATTGCACCCGTAGGGCCAGAAACCTGAAATCGACTACCTCCAAGGGCCGCAGCCACGATGCCAGCGACAATGGCAGAAACCAAACCTGCCGCAGCACCCATTTCTGAAGAGATCCCGAACGCGAGGGCCAAAGGCAAAGCAACAACCGCGACGGTTAACCCCGCAAGAATGTCCGAGGTATGTACAAGTTTGCCGCCCAGTTCTTCGCGATACATATCGAGTAGCGGCCTCATGGCCCGAAATCCTACGCTCGTCGTGCTAGCCTCCCCCGACAACTACAAACACCGTAAGGGGTGAAAATCCGTGAGGACCCTGGTCATTGGAGCAGGTGGAGTCGGACGGGCAATTGCGAACATCGCTTCGCGTCGTAATTTCTTAACATCGATGGTTGTGGCCGATTACACACTTGAAAAGGCCCAAGCCGCTGTTAAGCGTTTAGATGATCCGCGCTTTAGCGCAGCAGAAGTGAATGCCTCTGATCTTGAGGCTATTCGAGAATTGATTCGGGAAACTAAAACCGAGATTGTGATCAACGCTGTTGATCCACGATTTGTCATGCCCATTTTCTTAGCATGCGAACTAGAACGAGTGAACTACATGGACATGGCAATGTCTTTGTCGCGTCCACATCCGCTACTGCCTCACACCGAAACGGGTGTGAAGCTTGGCGACGAACAATTTGCCCGTGACTGGAACTGGTCAGAGCGCGGTATCTATGCCCTTGTTGGAATGGGAATTGAGCCCGGAATGAGTGACGTGTTCGCGCGTTACGCATCAGACGAACTCTTTTCGCGCATCGACCAGGTGACAGTCCTCGACGGCTCGAATCTGACCGTTGAGGGTTACGACTTTGCGCCGTCGTTCTCGATCTGGACGACGATTGAGGAATGCCTCAATCCACCGCTGGTGTGGGAAGACGGCAAAGGTTGGTATTCGACCGAACCCTTTAGCGAGCCAGAAATCTTCGATTTCCCTGAAGGAATTGGACCAGTCGAATGTGTGAATGTGGAACACGAGGAAGTTGTTCTCATCCCACAAAAAGTCGATGCCCGTAAAGTCAACTTCAAGTACGGCCTCGGTGCTGAGTTCATCAACGTGCTCAAGACCATCCATCTCATTGGCATGGATCGTCGTGAGAACGTCGAAGTCCAAGGCGTCAGCATCTCCCCGCGCGATCTCCTCGCAGCAGCGCTTCCAGACCCTGCCACTCTTGGTTCCAAGATGAAAGGCAAGACCTGCGCTGGCACCTACGTCGAAGGCCTCGATAAAGAGGGCAATCCCAAGGCTGTCTACATCTACCACGTCGTTGATAACGAATGGTCAATGGCGGAATACGGAGACCAGGCAGTGGTGTGGCAAACCGCACTCAATCCGGTTATCGCCCTCGAGCTACTTCACGAAGGCGTATGGAAGCCAGAAGGCGTCAATGGACCCGAATGGTTTGATCCCATGCCTTTCCTCAACAAAGTCGCTGAGTTCGGCCCTGAATGGAAGATTCGCGAAGAGGACGCTTCTAAGGTCCAGCGCTAAGCAAACACTCAAAACCTTGAGGGGCTGTGCCAGTTGGCACAGCCC
>JAFMIT010000173.1 GCA_017853815.1 Actinomycetota bacterium | reverse complement strand
GAGGGTCTCCCCCGCGCTCAGCGAATAGGTCAATCATTTGAGCTGCCGATAAATGACTGACAGCTCCAAAGTCCGTCACACCAGTGAGATCGAAATACAGGTCTCCGTCTAGCGAATAGGTGCAGCCTTGGGTCACCAACAACTCGATCCAGGAGATGATGCCTTGGATGTGCTCCGTGACCGTGACGTAGTGGTCTGGCGGCAGAATTCGCAGAGCCGTCATGTCGTCGCGAAAACGATTCATTTCCCGAAGTGCAATGTCTTGCCAATGCTGATTCGTGGAACGAGCCCTCTCGAAGAGTGGGTCGTCGATATCGGTGACATTTTGGACATATGAAACTCGTGAACCACTGTCTCGCCAGGCTCTCTGGAGAACGTCGAACGCGAGATAGGTAGCAGCGTGTCCCATATGAGTCGAGTCGTAAGGAGTGATTCCGCAGACGTACAAGCGAGCGTCTTCCCCTGCGACCACCGGTGCAACAAGGCGCTGCCGCGAAACATCGCGAATCAAAATCGGCAAACCCTGGCCAGGTAAAACTGGCAGGCTTATCTCGGACCACGGTTGCACTTGCGCAGCCTATCTTGGGGTCTAAAAGACCGGCCAAGGAATCGCAGGCCACCGTCGAGACGGTTCAGGAAGGCCTTTCGCCAGCAAGCGATAGGCGCGGTCGGTGAGTGATTGTCGCTCTTCTTCAGACAGTCCAAGAAGCTCAAGTTCATCAATACGTTGAATCAGTTCGCGAACATCGTGCGCTTCGGCTTCGATGAGCGGCTGTCCTGCCCAACCCCACAGCACTGATCTCAATTTCGGCTCTTCATGGAATGTCACGCCATGATCAATCGCCCACAGTCTGCCAGTCTCGTCTCGTAAGAGATGGCCACCCTTGCGGTCGGCATTGTTGATCAGTGCGTCGAAGACGGCGAGACGATAGACATCTTTCGAGAGGCTGTGAGCTACGTCAACATCTTTGCCTTCGAGTTGACCGCTCACGATGTGTATCCATTCTTCAGGAACCGCACCTGAGTCGAAGATGGCTACGTCTTGGACGACCGCATTTTCGATGAAGACCTGTACTGAGCCTTCGCCAACAGGACCGTGCTCAGTCCACACCGTTGGTGGCACCAAGTTCCAACCCAAAGCCCGATCAACTTCAGATGCACTCACTTCGCGTTGTGACAACGTCTCTTCAGGAAAATCCCACAAGGGATTTTCGAGTGCAGCGGGTTTGTATACGACGCGGATGTCGCCGAGTTGACACACAAGCGCCTGATTTGAACTGTCAATCAGCTTGCCAACTGGCTCAAGTTGGTTTTCCGCTAGAAGTTTAGAGAGCTGATCGAAGGTAACCATTTGACCGAGGACAGATATGACCTTTGGGGTCTAGCGGCAACTGACAAAAGGCACAAGGCTGACGTCCAGCTGCGACCACTCTGGTGGTGCGGGAAATAAATGCACGCGCCTGCAGCAGCGTCAGCCGTACGCGCAGACATGCTGGACCATCTTCAGAGTCTTCTTCGACGTCTGGTATCGATGACGCATCGTCCGATTCAGCATGCACTTCTAGAGTCAGTAGTTGTGAACTCTCATTCCACGCTAGTCCCATCGCCTGGGCCTGGAACTCAGGGTCGATTGGTTGGCTCAGTGGTTCGAGATCCAAATCTCCCGGTTCGATCATCGGAACAGTCATTCCGCCACGATGAAGTTCATCAAGAATTCGTTCGAGACCATCGGCGAGTACTCGCGCCTGGCCCTTTTCGATAGCCACGGTAACTACTCGACGTTGCTTCAATGCTTGAAGATAGAAAGCTCTTTCGCCTGGCTGACCAACTGTGCCAACGACGAAGCGTTCAGGAGTGTCAAACTCAAAAAGCTCACGCACGTACGTCACCTCCACCAAGCGTCTCTTGAGACTCTAAAGATAGCGAACTGAAGGCCGTTTCGCCGACCGGATAATTGTGGAGCAGAAGTCTGGCGTTGCCATGTGGGAAGTACTGGACCGCCGTGATACTCGCAGGCTGAACGTCAAGGGTCTGGAATTTGTCGAGGTTCAGGCCAATCGCGTCCGCAACGATGGACTTGATGACATCACCGTGACTGCACACCGCGAACACCGACGAAGCTTTTGCGACGTAATCGCGAATACACTCAACAGCGCGGGTCTGCATCGCGATCATTGACTCGCCACCCGGAAAAGTGACCTCCGACGGTGCGGATTGAACCGTAGTCCACAGCGGCTCTTTCGAAAGTTCGCCTAACCGTTTTCCTGTCCAGTCACCATAGTCGCACTCCGTAATCCGAGAATCTTCGATCATGGGAACTTCGAGATAGTGCGCCAAAGGTTTGATGGTTTCGCGAGTTCGTTCAAGGTCAGAATGAACCAAGAACTCAATAGCGGTCTTGCCGAGGGCCTCGACGAGTGCAGTGCTTTGTTTAAGCCCGCGTTCATCCAAGCTAACACCTGGCATTCGGCCAGCAAGTAGACCTTGGGAGTTTGCGATTGATCGACCGTGCCGAATCAAGAGAACGGTGACTGGACCGGCCGTGCTCAGTTCCTCGCTCATGGCGTCAGAACGCCTACTCCGACGCAGACCAACAAAACAGCGCCAAGCATGACGCGATAAATACCGAAGCTCACGAACGTGTGCCGATTCAAGAACTGCAACAGCCCACCAATGACGAAGAATCCAATGACCGCCGCGGTGATTGTTCCAAAAATTGTTGGACCCCACGCCACTGGCCCAGAGCCGATTTTTAGAGCTTCGTAAGCGCCAGATCCCATGACTGCGGGAACGGCGAGCAAGAAGGCGTAACGGGTTGCTGCACGTCTCTCGAGTCCAGCAAACAAGCCCGCCGAAATGGTTGCTCCTGAACGCGAGACACCAGGAATGAGCGCGAGCGCTTGTGCAAATCCCATCACCAGGCCAGTTCGCATAGTGAGCTTTGAGGATCTCCGCACAGACAACTCGACCCGTTCAACCAAGATCAGGATGAGTCCGAAAACGATGAGAGCGGTTGCGATGACATACATATTTCGGATGTC
>JAFMIT010000038.1 GCA_017853815.1 Actinomycetota bacterium | reverse complement strand
CATCTCGTCGCGGTCGCCAGGGAAATCGAGCGGAGTTTCGGGCATAGCAAGACGTTCGCGCACATAACTTTGAATCAAGTCGGCCATTTCGGCGTCGAATTGATGCATCCGTGCAGGATCGCCGCTCACAGAAGTCTCCCTTTGTTGATGGCCCGAACCGTAGGTTCTTGCCTGCTGCGAAGACTATTGCCGCATGTTCTAGGGTTGTCGAGTGACCACCGCAGCTCACCTCGTCCACCTTGCGGCCAGCGATCTCGAAGACGCTCGCCGCGATGAGGCTTCGTTGCGCTCTTTCATCTCCCGCTTGCCAGGAGTCGACAAGGTCGGTCTTGAGGCAAGGGCCGCCGCTCTCGGCACTCGTTCAATCAAAACGTCGGCAAAAGCACAGCTCATCGATCTTGCCATCGCAATGGTTGATCTCACGACTCTCGAAGGCGCCGACACGACAGGCAAAGTCACCCAACTCTGTGCAAAAGCGGTCACGCCTGACCCACTCGATGCCTCGGTTCCCGCCGTCGCTGCGGTCTGTGTCTACGGTGACAAAGTTGCCGACGCAAAGGCCGCTCTTTCGACTCACCCCCGCGGTGCCGGCATCAACGTTGCTGCGGTCGCCACTGCATTCCCGAGCGGCCGTGCATCGCTTGCGGTGAAACTTCTCGACACCCGTGACGCCGTCGACGCAGGCGCAGACGAAATCGACATGGTCATCGACCGCGGCGCTTTTCTCTCTGGACGTTACGGCCAGGTGTTCGAGGAGATCCAACACGTCAAACAAGCCTGTGGCCAAGCGCATCTCAAAGTCATCCTCGAGACTGGCGAATTGCAGACCTACGACAACATCAAGCGCGCGTCGTGGATTGCGATGTTGGCAGGTGCTGACTTCATTAAGACCTCGACCGGCAAAGTTCCATTGGCCGCTACTCCTGCGAATGTGCTTTTGATGCTCGAAGCCTGCCGCGACTGGCATAGAGTCACTGGCGAAAAGATTGGTATGAAACCTGCGGGCGGCATTCGTACGACCAAGGACGCGATGAAAATGCTCGTCCTCGTGCATGAAACCACAGGCGACGAGTGGCTCACACCATCGCTCTTCAGAATTGGCGCATCCACCCTGCTCAACGACCTCCTCATGCAACGCCAGAAGTTGCGCGATGGCCACTACTCCAGCTCCCGTTACGTGACGAACGACTAAGGACCGCAGAGATGACTCACTTCGAATATGCCCCCGCGCCTGAGTCGCGCAGCGTGGTGGAACTCAAAGAATCGTACGGTCTTTTCATTGATGGCGAGTTCGTCGATCCGCTGTCGGACAGTTACCTGTCATCAGTCAATCCCGCGACCGAAGAAGTGCTCGCGCACTTTGCTGTTGGTAGTGATGCCGACGTTGACGCCGCGGTTCGTGCCGCTCGCCGCGCATTACCTAAGTGGTCGAAGCTCCCTGGTTCAGAGCGCGGAAAGTATCTGTTCCGCATTGCTCGCATCTTGCAAGAACGGGCACGCGAATTCGCGGTCTTGGAGACTCTCGACAACGGTAAGCCGATCAAAGAGTCGCGTGATGTGGATGTGCCGCTCGCTGCCGCTCACTTCTTCTATCACGCAGGTTGGGCCGACAAGCTGGAATACGCGGGTTACGGCAAGAACCCAAAGCCGATCGGCGTCGCTGGCCAAGTGATTCCATGGAACTTCCCACTGCTGATGTTGGCGTGGAAAGTTGCTCCTGCACTCGCGTGTGGAAACACCGTCGTCCTCAAACCTGCGGAGACCACACCGCTGACAGCACTGCTGTTCGCAGAAGTGTGTCAGCAAGCTGGTCTTCCCAAAGGTGTTGTGAATATCGTGACAGGTGCGGGTGCCACAGGTGCTGCCGTTGTGGCGCATGCTGGCGTCGACAAGGTCGCGTTCACTGGTTCAACCGCGGTGGGCAAGTCCATCGCAGCGGCGATTGCGGGTACACATAAACGATTGACACTCGAGCTTGGTGGCAAAGGCGCGAACATCATTTTTGATGACGCGCCAGTGGATCAGGCAATCGAAGGCATCATCAACGGCATCTTCTTCAATCAAGGTCACGTCTGCTGTGCAGGTTCACGGCTCTTGCTTCAAGAATCAATCGCTGAGGAAGTCATCAGCCGATTACAGCATCGAATGTCGACGCTTCGCGTTGGAGATCCCATGGACAAGAACACCGATGTCGGCGCGATCAATTCGCTCGCGCAGCTACAACGCATAACCGACATCGCGAGTAGTGGCGATGCTGAAGGCGCTCGACGCTGGTCTGTCGATTGTGCACTGCCAGAGCGCGGCTATTGGTATCGCCCAACACTGTTTCTTGATGTCACGGAGTCGCATCGCATCGCTCGCGAAGAAATATTCGGTCCCGTCCTCGCGGTGCAAACATTTAGAACTCCAACTGAGGCAATCGAAAAAGCCAACAACAGTCCATACGGTCTCAGCGCTGGTGTGTGGAGCGACAAGGGCTCGCGCATCCACCTCATGGCAGAGAACCTCAAGGCGGGCGTGGTGTGGGCAAACAGCTTCAACAAATTTGATCCGACAAGTCCTTTCGGCGGCTACAAAGAATCAGGCTACGGTCGCGAAGGCGGCGTCGCTGGTTTGGCCTCTTACTTGGTGCAGGAGTAGTCATGACCGAGCGCATTGAAGTTCGCAAGACGTACAAGCTTTTTATCAACGGTGCGTTTGTGCGCTCCGAGAGCGGACGTTCGTACGAGGTGTTCTCGCATGATGGCGAGTTTCTCGCAAACGTCGCTCACGCTTCGCGCAAAGACGCTCGAGATGCCGTTGTCGCAGCGCGTGCGGGCCAGGCAGTGTGGGCCAAGGCAACCGCGTACAACCGCGGCCAAGTTCTCTTCCGCGTCGCTGAAGTCATGGAGAGCCGTCGAGCACAGTTCGAAGAAGAACTTCGCCGGACTGAGAATGTGTCAGAAAAGAAAGCTCGCAAAGCTGTCGACAACGCAATCGACCGGGTTGTCTGGTACGCCGGCTGGACCGACAAACTCGCTGCCATCGCAGGTGCGAACAATCCAGTGGCAGGACCGTATTTCAACTTCACGGTCCCAGAGCCGACTGGCGTCATCGCAATTATGGCACCGCAATCAGACAGCTTGCTTGGTCTGCTATCAGTCATTTTGCCCGCGATAGCTTCGGGTAACAGCACCGTTGTGGTGACGTCATTCCATCGTCCGATTCCTGCGATCACGTTGAGCGAAGTGCTCGCCACGAGCGACGTGCCCGCAGGTGTCGTCAACATCCTCACTGGTGATTTCAGCGAAATCGGAACGTGGTTAGCAGAGCATTCGGATGTCGATGGCATCGATCTCGCGGGTGTGCCGGTTGGAGATTTCGCAACTAAGCTGGAAGCGCTAGCCGCATCGAATATCAAGCGAGTAGCGCGTCCGTTCACGGGCGATTGGAATGACGAACCGAGTTTGTATCGACTACGTCAATGGATTGAATCCAAAACGGTGTGGCACCCCATCGGGGCGTAGTCGTTAACGAGTGAGATTCAGACCGCGAGATGCGGCTGGAGTCAGAATTGCAATTGCTCCCGCGATTGCTGCTGCCGCTAACGCCCAGCCTGTGATGACTTCAAAAGATTCGCTTCCGCTGATGAGCGTCTGGGCAATGACCAACCCAAATCCTTGAGTGACAAGGTACGCAGTTCTCGCTGAGCCTTTGCCGCGCCAAAGTGCACGAACGACGAGGCCGATGAGCGCGCCAAACAGTACGAAAATGACAAGCAAGCTCACTGGCGAAACATTCGAACCTGTCGTGCCCGTCGAACCTTCGTGAGCCGCACTGACAGCGATGCTGATGCCGTAGGCAAACAAACCAAGACACTCGAGTGCGGCAACCGAGATGGCAAAAAGCAGAGCAGGGTGGCGGCTATTGGCTGGCATGAGGACAGTTTAAAGAGCCTTAGTCTTAGAAGGTGCGCGCAGTTCTGATTGCTAATCCGAGCGCGACCACAGCAGCGGGGTGGTCACGCGAAATCATCGTGCGCACCCTCGCGGCAGAACTTGATTTGGACGTTCGAATCACTGAGTCGCGCGGACATGCGATCGATCTTGCTGCAGAAGCACGAGCGGACGGTGCCGATGTAGTGATCACTCTCGGTGGGGACGGCACGGTCAACGAGGTCATCAATGGATTGCTCGGCGCAGGAACGGATGGCGACATACCGCTCCTCGCGACCATCCCAGCCGGGCTTGCGAACGTGTTTCCGCGAGCACTTGGGTTTAGCCCCGACGCGATGGCGGCAACCGGCGAGATTGTGCAGAGCCTGCAATCGGGCCTCAAGCGAAGCATCTCCCTTGGTCGAGTGAATGAGCGCTGGTTTTCGTTCAATGCTGGCTTTGGATTCGATGCTGGCATTGTTGCCGCCATGGAGTCACAAAGGGCGGAGGGCCACCGGGCGTCGCCGAGTCGCTATGTGACAACGATGGTGCGGCAGTACCTCGAAGAGCACGACTGGAGCACCCCTCATCTCAGCGTCAGAACTGATGACGGTCGGGCCGTCGATGATGTCTTCATGGTGATCGTGCAGAACACCACGCCGTATGTGTTTTTTGGCCCGCTCCCGCTTGATTTCTCGACCGGAGCCTCGTTTGAGCGGGGGCTCGACGTGATTGCATTGACCGACATGAGCCCGCTGAGCTTGGCCACCTACCTTGCCGAAGCTACTGCCGGAGTTCCGACCGAGAATCGAGCCAACGTGACACTTTTTGAAGATTGTGGCGAAGTGGAACTGAATTCAACCCAGCCAGTTCCGGTCCAAGTTGACGGGGATTCGATCGGCGAGTTTTCGCACGTGCGGTTGACGTCAGTCATGAACGTTCTCGACGTCGTCATTCCTAGTGCGATTTAAAACATTTTGGTAACGACAGAAATTACTCTTCGTGATATTTATAGAAAATTGATTACTCAGAGTTAATTTTTGAGACCTGTGACTGCTCTCACAGGCCCTTTTGACAAGTTCTTGACGCGTCAACTATTGCGACGACCCTCAAATCGTGTGAGGGTTTGCACTCGCGCAATCAGAAATTGCGCAGCAAGCTGCTTCCCCAGTGAAAACCTCAGTGCGGTGCGGCGGTTTGCCCCGCAAGGGTTAAGACATTTCGGACACCACCGAAAGCCCGATCGCCTCGGCGATCACAACCAGGAGGTTTCTCATGGACTGGCGCCACGAGGCGGCATGTCGCGACGAAGACCCAGAGCTCTTCTTCCCGATTGGCAACACCGGCCCAGCCCTGTTGCAGATCGAAGAGGCTAAGGCTGTCTGCCGTCGCTGCCCAGTCATGGACTCTTGCTTGGCATGGGCTCTCGAATCTGGCCAAGACGCTGGTGTCTGGGGCGGTTTGTCCGAGGATGAGCGTCGCGCCCTTAAGCGCCGCAATCAGCGCGCTCGCGCTGCCATGCGCGCCCTCTAACTCCCCCTTCCCCGTGGTACGAGTTCAAAACACTCGTGGTACGAGTTCAGAACAATCGTTACGACTGACTCACCATAGGGATAGCAACTCG
Organism: Actinomycetota bacterium; assembly: GCA_017853815.1. Classification (GTDB taxonomy): domain Bacteria; phylum Actinomycetota; class Actinomycetes; order S36-B12; family UBA5976; genus JAFMIT01. The sequence goes on along the minus strand of JAFMIT010000038.1, from coordinate 8,004 downwards.
CGCAATCGTTCCGCCACCTTCGCGTGCACTGATCGTCAGCGAGCCTCTCAGATCCTGCGTAATGATCGTGCGCACAATGGAGAGACCCAAACCGTCGACAATGCCGCCGGCCGGTAACCCTGGACCATCGTCTTCAATCGTCACCACAAGCTCGTTCGTGCGATGCGCTTTGACGATTACTGCACCGTCCGTTTCGCGCAAAGCGATGCCGTGCTCAACCGCATTGCTCATGAGTTCGGTCAACGCCATTGCGAGCGCCGTCGCCTGTTCCGATCTCAAAACTCCAAAACTGCCTTGGATCGAGATTGTTCCTTTTCGCATACCGCGCGTGACATCGCGAACCATTAACGCAAGTCGTTCAGCGACTTCATCGAAGTCAACATACGTCCCAGGCTCGTGTGCCAGCGTTTCGTGGACGGTCGCAATTGCTGCTACTCGCCGTTGAGCTTCCTCAAGCGCCTGTCGCACTTCTTCGGAGTCGCTTCGGCGCGACTGAAGTCGCAAGAGAGCGGCAACTGTTTGTAAGTTGTTTTTCACGCGATGATGAATCTCACGAATCGTGGCATCCTTCGTGAGCAATGCGTTTTCTCGGCGTCGCAACTCACTCACATCACGCAACAGAATCAACGCACCGCATCTTTCGCCATCTGAATTCAAAGGAATCGAACGCAGAGTCATGACTGCACCTGCGTTTTCAACTTCCGTTTCACCCGCAGCACGTCCGCCCGCAACAATCATCAAAGACTCATTCGCAGGTCCGGGGCGCCGAGTAAGTCGCATCAAGGTATTCGCGAGATGTTGGCCATCAATACCGAACGCAAGTCCAAGTCGATGGCAAGCAGAGACTGCGTTCGGGCTGGCGAAAATCACCACGCCTTCTTCATCAATGCGCAAGAGTCCATCACCAACACGCGGCGGCGAGGAGATGCGACCGACCCCTGGCCCCATCGGAAAATCGCCTTTGCTTGCCATGATTGCCAGATGATCGAAGGCTTCAAGATAGTTAGTCTCGAGCGTGCCTTCGGAACGCGATTCAATGCCATCGTGACGGGCCATGACCGCAATCACTTTGCCGTTGCGCACGATCGGATATGCCTCTTCTGACTGCGGTACGAGCGGACGCAGCGCGTGTCGATCGAGCACCGGTTGGCGCGTCGACAGGGCGCGATCAATCGCTGGCTTGCGACCTTTGGGATTGAACTGACCGACTATGTCTTGAGGGACGCGCGTTGGGCCGGTCGTTGGACGAACCTGCGCCCCGACTACGAATCCACCGTCATTCCAGGTGGGCAAGTAGAGGGTGAGATCACTAAACGCAAGGTCTGAGAGCAGCGACCATTCCGCGACCAAGGCCTGGAGGTCGTCTATGTCCTCAGGTGACAGCTCGGTGCGCTCAGTAGCGAGGTCGGCCAGCGTTGCCATGGCTGCAGCGTAGGGGCGGCGGGCGGGCCGCGGGAGGTGGCGTACCCTTAGCCTCCTTGCACGACCTTGGGGTCGTCAGAGACATCAAGGAGCAACATGAGCAAGCGCGGACGTAAGAAGAAGGATCGCCGCAAGAAGGGCGCAAACCACGGCAAGCGCCCCAACGCCTAAACCTTTTGAAAAGACCCGGTCACGCGACCGAGTCTCTTTCTATGTTTTGAACTCGTACCACGCGTGTTCTGAACTCGTACCACGAGTTAGTTGCGGGGGTCGCGGATTTCGATGGTGAAAGTCTGAGTGACGACGACGCCAGTGACCCACTCGACGCGGGAGGCCGCGATGCGTTCAATCACGCGTTGGCGAAGTTGGTCTGGTGCCGGTTCGGTCTGACAACAGCGCTTGATGCTGTCTTTAACAGTGCGCTCAAGATCCGCGTGGGCTTTGCATGGCGAGCAGACAGCAAGGTGATGCTCAACGACCTGCGTCGCTTCAGCCGACAACTCGCCATCCACGAACTGACAGACCGCGTTCATGACTGACGCGCAGAGTGAGTGCTGGTCCATGGTCACACCCCCTCTTTCGCAGAGGTGATGCCGAGTTCAATCGCATGCTCGCGAAGTGCTTCACGCAGCCGCTTGCGACCTCGGTGAATTCGCGACATGACGGTGCCGAGCGGAACACCGACAATCTCTGCGATTTCTGAGTAAGAAAAACCTTCAGCGTCAGCGAGATATACCGCGGTGCGAAATTCTTCGGGAAGCGCCAACAATGCATCGAGCACTTCGCCGTCTGGTAACGCCTGCAGAGCCTGCGCTTCCGCCGATGGCGTCGCCGTATCAGCCGCAGCTTCGAGTCGCGAAAGTTCCCAGTCCTGCAAGTCATCAATCTGAGATTCGAGCGGTTGCCGCGACGCTTTGCGATAGTTCGTAATGAACTGGTTCTGCATAATGCGGAAAAGCCAGGCCTTGATGTTGGTACCGTCTTCGAACGACGCGAACGCCGCAAACGCTTTTGCAAACGTCTCCTGCACAAGGTCCTCGGCATGCTGCGGATCGCGCGTCAACCGAAGCGCGCCCGAGTAGATGGTGTCGAGCAAAGGCAGGGCATCGCGCTCAAAGCGCGCCATGAGGTCAGCACGCTGATCTAGCGCCACTGCCCCACTCGGCTTCACGACCAGCTCATCGCTGGGTCGAGCCGTGCGCTCCTTCGTCATAAGCACCACAGTAACCCCTTCGGAATGTCTCAACATCCTCAACGACGAAAGCGGGCTATTTGTTTCCCAAAGGAGCAAGAAGTTCCGAATCGTTGTTGCGCACGGAGTTCACGCGGGTCGAAATGGGGTACGCCGAGACCATGCCAGCGGTCGTTGGATTCATGAGCTCATGCAGCGCCTGAGGAGGCGTCTGCGGACTCAACCAGGTCGACCATTCGTCTCGCTCCAGCACGACGGGCATGCGGTCGTGGATGTACTCCAAATCGGCCGCCGCATCCGTCGTCACGAGAGTCATCGTCCGCAACCACTGTCCCGTCTCGGGGTTCTTCCATGCCTCGAGCAGGCCGGCCATCACGACCGGGTCGTGATCGGCACGTTGAAAGAAAAAGGGTTGCTTGGTGTCGTTAACCGATTGCCATTCGTACCAGCCACTCGCGGGCACAAGACAGCGAGTCTTAGCAAACGCGTTTCTAAAAGACGGCTTCTCCGCGAGAGTATCTGCTCGCGCATTGGGCCATGGCCGTTTCGCATCTTTTGCCCACGACGGAATCAGTCCCCACGAGACGATGCGCATCGCCCGTTCACCACTGAGTTCATCCACGACATACACAGGATGCGTCGGCGCGACGTTGTAATTGGGCGCGAGCGGCTCAATCGATTGGTCTGGCAGTTCGAGAAACATCTTGAGTTCATCAGGATTCTCAGCAGCTGCATACCTTCCGCACATGGGTCAACTCTGCCAGAGGCTCGCGGGCCAACCGTTACCCTGCGCCTATGACCCACGAACTTTGGCCAGCGCCGCGCGCCACTCGCCCTGTGAGCGCGACTGTTGCGGTGCCTGGTTCAAAATCAGTGACCAACCGTGCGCTTGTGCTCGCGGCTCTCGCGGATGGTCCGTCGTACATCGCCAAGCCACTGCACGCTCGCGACACCGCACTCATGGCGACAGCACTCAACCAACTCGGCGCCACCGTCGAAGAGGTGGCCACCGAACACGGCATCGATTGGCGGGTCTCCCCTGGTCAGTTCTCTGGCCCGGCCACTATCGACTGCGGGCTCGCCGGCACGGTCATGAGGTTCTTACCCCCGGTCGCCGCGCTCGCTACCGGCCTGATTCGTTTCGATGGTGATCCTCGCGCTCGAGTTCGACCTATGCGCGCGATCATCGAGTCACTCCGCCAGCTCGGTGTTGAAGTCGACGATGAAGGCCGCGGCATGCTGCCGTTCACGCTGACGGGCACCGGCGAAGTCAGTGGCGGCGAAGTGGTGCTCGATGCGAGTGCTTCGAGCCAATTCGTCAGCGCGATGTTGCTCGCAGGTGCTCGCTACCGCGACGGAGTCGCCATTCACCATCGCGGCGCGGCTTTGCCATCGATCCCACACATCGACATGAGCGTCGAAATGCTGCGGGAGCGCGGCGTGCAGGTCGACGTTGCGATCACATCTGAGAACGAAGCGAGCTGGACTGTGCATCCGGGCGCTATCGCGGCGCTGGATATGACTGTTGAGCCTGACCTCTCCAACGCCGCTCCATTTCTCGCCGCAGCAATGGTGACGCGTGGCGAAGTCACCATCCCCGATTGGCCGACTCGCACTACCCAACCGGGAGCGCAGCTTCCACAACTCTTGGAGTCGATGGGCGCGACCACGACGTTGACCTCAGATGGTCTGACGGTGAGTGGTCCCGAAACTTTGCTCGGCCTGCAGGCGAACTTGAAAGAAGTTGGCGAACTCACGCCTGTGCTCGCAGCACTGTGTGCTGTTGCCACCACGCCATCGACTATTTCTGGCATCGCACATTTGCGCGGCCACGAAACCGATCGCCTCGCGGCCCTCGCCACCGAAATCAATCGTGTGGGCGGCAATGCCCGCGAAACAGATGACGGCCTCATCATTGAGCCAGCCGCGCTGCACGGCGCGGACTTTGAGTCATACGACGACCATCGCATGGCGACCGCCGGCGCTGTCATCGGTCTCGTCGTCGATGACGTGCGCGTTGAGGACATCGGCACTACGGCGAAAACGCTTCCCAATTTCGATCAGATGTGGTCGACCATGCTTTCACAGGACAATGCATGAGTTCTCGTCATCATCACCTTGATGAAGATGACGTACGTTCACGTCCAGGTCGCTCAAAATCGCGGCCACGTTCAAAAGATCGACCTGCACACGAAGGTCGAGTTCCTGGTTTCGTCGTCGCGGTAGATCGCGGCCGCTTCACGGTAGTGGTCGACGAGGGCGCTGACACCGAACGCGAGGTGTATGCCATCAAGGCCCGCGAACTCGGTCGCAAAGGTGTGCTTGTCGGCGACCGCGTCGGACTCGTCGGCGACGTAAGCGGCGCCGTCGACACTCTGGCCCGGCTCGTCGCAGTTGATCCGCGGAGTTCACTCTTGCGTCGGTCGGTCGACGACACCGACGACAACGAACGTGCGATTGTTGCCAACGCCGAACAAGTGCTGATTGTCCAAGCGCTAGCGGACCCTGTGCCACGACTGCGTTTCATCGATCGCTGCATCGTGGCCGCATTGGACCAAGGCATCCGTCCGATCGTGGTTCTGACCAAGAGCGATCTCGCGAGCGACGAAGAAATCCGCAAGACGCTCAACGCCATGGATATCGATATCTACACAACTCGGCGCGATGGCGATGTCAGCGAACTCGCCGACGCACTCACAGACAAAATCAGTGTGGTCATTGGTCACTCGGGCGTCGGCAAATCCACCCTCGTCAACAAACTCGTGCCAACCGCAGATCGACTCACGGGTGACGTCAACGATGTGACAGGTCGTGGCCGCCACACCTCCACTTCCGCGGTCGCGTTAGAACTTCCTGATGGCGGTTGGATTATTGATACTCCCGGCGTTCGATCCTTCGGCCTTGGGCACATCGACGTCGACAAACTCATCACGTTTTTCCCTGAACTTGAAGAAGGAACTGAGCGCTGCCCACGGGCGTGCAGTCACATTGAAGAAGAATGTGGACTCGACGCATGGATTGAAGAAATGAACATTTTGCCGTCGCGACTCGATTCGCTTCGCCGCCTGACTCACTCACTTCAAGCTGGCGACTAACCTCACCCTGTGACTTTTTCGTTCGACGAAGACCTTCAGTTGGCGCTCACTCTTGCGGATGCCGCCGACGTGCAATCGATAGCGCGCTATCGCGCAAGCGATCTACGAGTCGAAACCAAACCTGATCTCACGCCAGTCACCGAGGCCGATCAGGCTGTCGAAAAACTCATTCGCGACGCACTCGCCACTCAGCGACCAGACGACCTCATTGTCGGCGAGGAGTTTGGTGGCGACGCTGCCTTGACGCCTGTGCGCCGTTGGATTGTGGATCCCATCGATGGCACCAAAAACTACGTTCGCGGTGTCCCTGTCTGGGCAACTCTCATCAGCCTCGTCGACGCAGAAGGTCCAGCAGTCGGCGTCGTCTCAGCTCCTGCTCTTGGACGTCGCTGGTGGGCGGTGCGCGGCGGTGCGGCCTACACGCGCGATGTAGATCGCAGTACACGCGAGATTCATGTCAGCGCTGTCTCAAACATCGGCGATGCGAGTTTCTCGTACTCCGACGCGGTGGGCTGGGATCGTCACGGCGACGCCGGTCCGCGCGCGCTGAACACACTTATTGCAGACGCCTGGCGCACTCGCGGTTACGGCGACTTCTTGTCACACATGCTCGTCGCTGAAGGTGCCGTCGACATTGCAGCGGAACCACAGCTCGCACCGTGGGATGTTGCAGCGCTCGTACCGATTGTTGAAGCCGCTGGCGGTCGGATGACTGGCTATGACGGTCGCTCATGCCTTGAGTCTGGCTCTGGATTGACAACGAACGGGCATCTGCACGCCTACGCGCTCGATTTATTCCGCTAACTCCACGCTGGGTAGGCTTGGGCTGTGTCTAAAGTCTTAGGGTCATTGCCAGTTGGTGAACGAGTCGGTATCGCTTTCTCCGGAGGTCTCGATACTTCCGTGGCGGTTGCCTGGATGCGCTCGAAAGGCGCCATCCCCTACACCTACACCGCAGACCTTGGTCAATACGACGAACCAGACATCGACTCAGTACCTGGTCGTGCTGCCCAATACGGTGCGGAACTTTCGCGTCTTGTGGATTGCCGAAAAGCTCTCGTCGAAGAAGGCTTTGCCGCGATCGCTTGTGGTGCTTTCCATATTCGTTCAGGTGGAAAGCAGTACTTCAACACCACCCCACTCGGTCGCGCTGTCACTGGCACTTTGCTCGTCCGCGCAATGCTCGAAGACGGCTGCAACATCTGGGGTGACGGCTCTACCTACAAGGGCAATGACATCGAGCGCTTCTATCGCTACGGCTTGCTCGCAAACCCTGCGTTGCGCATTTACAAACCATGGCTCGACGAAGCTTTCGTCACCGAACTCGGTGGTCGCACTGAAATGTCTGAGTGGCTCGTCGCCAATGGCTTGCCATACCGCGACAGCGTCGAGAAGGCGTACTCAACTGACGCCAACATTCTCGGTGCAACCCACGAAGCAAAAACGCTCGAACATCTCAATGTCTCTCTCGAAACCGTGCAGCCCATCATGGGCGTTCGCTACTGGGATAGCAGTGTCGAGATTCCGACCGAAGACATCACCATCCGTTTTGAGCAGGGACGGCCAGTCGCTATCAACGACAAGCGTTTCGACGACGCTGTGGAACTCATGCTTGAAGCCAATGCCATTGGCGGACGCCACGGCCTTGGTATGGCTGATCAGATTGAGAACCGCATCATCGAAGCGAAGTCGCGCGGTATTTACGAAGCCCCAGGTATGGCGCTTTTGTTCATTGCCTACGAACGTCTGATGTCTGCGATTCACAACGAAGACACCATCGCCAACTACCACGCCGAAGGTCGCCGTCTAGGCCGCCTGCTCTACGAAGGTCGCTGGCTCGACCCACAATCACTCATGCTGCGCGAATCACTGCAGCGTTGGGTCGCCTCCGCGATCACCGGTGAAGTAGTGCTGCGCCTGCGTCGAGGCGATGACTACTCGATTATCGATACGCGTGGACCAGCGTTGAGCTACCACCCAGACAAGTTGTCGATGGAACGAACTGAAGATGCAGCTTTCGGTCCAACCGATCGCATCGGCCACCTCACCATGCGCAATCTTGACATCGCTGACACTCGCACCAAGTTGGAGATGTACGCAGCACAGGGTCAGCTCAGCGTGAGCCACAAGGCCTTGGTCGGCGAGCTTGCACCTGGTGGGGCATCTGAAATCGCGGCAGCTGACGATGTTGATGGCGAGAGCACCCTCGATCGCGCTGCCATGGAAGCCGGCACCGACTAACTGGTACGTGAGAACGGCGCCACTGGTACGTGAGAACGGCGCCACTGGTACGTG
>JAFMIT010000172.1 GCA_017853815.1 Actinomycetota bacterium | reverse complement strand
TCTTGCGGGATTCATTGCTGCAGCTTTCTGCTGGTCGTCATCCCAGCGTTGATGGTGCGACTTTGCTTCCGGGATTGGTGTTGGGGGATACGAGCGCCCAGTCGCAGGAGTTAGAAAAATCCCTGCGCACTGCAGGTCTCGGTCACCTCACCGCGGTAAGTGGCGCAAACGTCGCGATTGTGGTGGGAGGGGTCGGATTTCTTCTAGGGCTGACCTCAATCTCGCGTAGAAGTCGCTTCATGGTTCTGGTGGGCACGGTTATTGGATTCATGATTGTCGTTCGGCCTTCTGCGAGCGTTGTTCGCGCAAGCGCCATGGCGATTATTGCGCTCGTCTTGTGGTTGGTCGGTCGGCGCAAGAATGCCGAAAGCATCATTCTCGCCTCGGCAATCTTGTTGCTCTTGATTGATCCTTGGCTCGCGCTGTCGTGGGGTTTTGCCTTGTCTGTCGCTGCGACATTAGGGCTAGTGCTGCTGCCACCCTTGTGGGGAGTGGATCAATCAACGTCGCTGTGGAAGAGAGCACTCTTCACCGCTACTGCTGCTGCAGCAGCGACAACACCGGTGCTCATCGCCATGGGTGCGGCCCCGACCTTAGGCACGATTCCTGCCAATGTGCTCGCCGATGCGTTTGTTGCTCCCGCGACAATTGCAGGTGTCGCGGCGGCACTTCTCAACGTGGCACACATCGACTTGGTGTCGGAATTGCTTGCGGATTTTGCCATCGTGATGGCGCAAGCAATCGTGATGATTTCACACACTGTGAGTGAATCGATTCTCGCTACTCCGATGGTCTCGTGGCACGGCGCTCTCCTTGCATGTGTGTTCATTGCCATGTGGCGGCAGAGGGCTTTTGCGCATCGGCTGTTCTTCATCGGAGTCGGCGGCTTGCTCATTCTTGTGTTGGGTTCACGAGCGGCCACAAGCACGTGGCCCATCGCAGATTGGGAACTTCTGGTTTGTGATGTTGGCCAAGGGGATGCTGCCCTCATTGCTACTGGACCTGCCTCGGCAATCGTGATTGATAGTGGCGGCGACGCTGAATTGATCGATGGTTGTTTGGATCGCGCTGGTATCAAAAAAGTTGATCTCTTTGTTGCGAGTCATTTCCACCAGGATCATGTTGGCGGTTTTGCTGGTGTGGTACGCGGACGCATGGTTGAGCGTGTGATCACGTCGGCATTTGCGCAACCGCCGATGGGATTGGAATTGATTCGGGGGAGTGTTGACGTGCGAGCGGAGGCTGCGTATGCGGGAATGTCCGGCGTTGCTCCTGGAGTGCGATGGCAGGTTTTGTCAGCGACGGTTCCCGATTATTCGCAGGGCTCGGAGGTTAACGGCACTGCCATCAATTCCTCTTCAGTTGTGTTGCTTGTACAAACGCGACATTGGCAGATTCTGTTTACGGGAGATCTTGAGACTGCTGCACAACAAGAACTGATGACTCACCTCGGCTCGCTCGATGTAGATCTCGTCAAGGTCCCTCATCACGGTTCCCGCTTCCAAGCCGAGGGCTTTGCGCAGTGGGTGGGAGCTGAGGCTGCCTGGGTTTCAGTCGGCGCGGACAATCCTTATCGACACCCCAACCGCGAAACATTGAACCGCTTTCGACGTGCGGGTATGCAGGTCCTGACCACGATGGACTGCGGCGCGATTGCCGCAACCGCTCGGCACACGCTGGTGACCGAGAGGCGCTGTCTCGTTGGCTAGCCCGTCTGCCATGCTTGCGCCCATGGCCCATCCCGTAGTTTTTCTCGCAGGCGGCGAAGATTTTCTTGCCGAACGCGAGGTCCTGCGCATTGTTCGGGCATTAAGAACGATTGACCCCGCGCTTGAACGTCGGGACGTCGATGCGTCTTCCGATTCAGCCCATTTTGATTTCCAAGACGCCGTCGCACCGAGCTTGTTTGGGGAGTCTGCGGTCGTGGTTGTCGACAACGTCGAACAGGCAACAGAGCAGCTTCAAGAATTGTTGCTAGATCTCATTGCGCGCGGAAATGATGATCAGAAAGTGCTTTTGATCCAGCGTGGACTCCAAAAGGGTAGGAGTTTCGTTGAAAAGCTCAAGAAGTCGCCTGCTGAAACATTGCAGTTCGAAAAGCCCAAAGGCCGAGCATTCGATGATTTCATCAGTGCAGAGTTCAAACTGAACAAGCGCAAAGTGACGCCGGACGCACTGAAGTCATTGCGTGCAGCGGTAGGCGATGACCTCCGGGCCCTGGCTTCAGCGATTAGCCAGCTCTGCAGTGATCTTGATTCGAACCCCATTGAGGCTGCAGATGTCGATAAGTACTACGAGGGCATGGCCGGCGTCGCGACGTACACCATTAGTGATGCAGTTTTTGATGGTCGCACTGTGGCTGCGCTCACCGCTCTCCGCTGGGCGATTGAACGAGAGCCGAACATAGGGCCGGCGGTGGTGGCGACGGCTGCCAGCGCGTTGCGAGCGCTGGTCTCTGTGGCATCGGCTCCTTCAGGCTTGCCCGAAGCTGAACTTGCTCGCCAGGCAGGGGTTCCGCCCTGGAAGATCCGCGGACTTCGGGACCAAGCTCGACGTTGGCGACCCGCGGAACTTGCTGACGCGGCTCTCTTGTTAGCAAAAGCCGATGCGGCTCTTAAAGCGGGAGAAATCGATGCGTTGGGTGGCATTACCGTGCTCGATCCCGTGCAGCGACAGGCACTGTTGGAGCGAACATTGCTCTCCATCGCTCGCCGATCTGGCCGAAGCTAAGTTTTAGGGCAACAAAAAAGCCGCGCACAAGGCGCGGCTTTTTGACGTTTGTTTAGAGGTTGTTGACCAGCTGATCGACACCAGACTTGCGGTTAGCAGCCTGGTTCTTGTGGATAACACCCTTCGAAACTGCCTTATCAAGCACGCGGTTAGCTTCAGCAGCGGCGGTGACGGCAGCAGCCTTGTCGCCAGACTGTGCAGCTTCGCGAGCCTTGCGCACAGCGGTCTTCACAGCCGACTTGACTGACTTATTGCGTTCGCGAGCAACTTCGTTCTGCTTGTTGCGCTTGATCTGAGACTTGATGTTTGCCACAGGTCTACCTTGTCTTGGT
>JAFMIT010000171.1 GCA_017853815.1 Actinomycetota bacterium | reverse complement strand
AGCTAGCGGCGCTTGCGGCCGCCGAAGCGATAGGAAAGACCTGGAAACAGGCGGACACTGCCACGGCCGCGGGAATTGAAAGTGAATGGCCCGAGTCGAACTGAGCCGGACGCGCCGGTCTTGGAAAGATTGAGCCAAGCGTTACGCCCGCCGACGCGCTTACGAAAAATGAAACCCATGGAACGCCCCCTGAAATGGTCAATGCGACGTCGTTACAGTACCGAAAAGTGCACTGCAATGACGTCGCATCGGACGGTTTTGTGGTTAGCGCTGGAAAATCATGGCGCGTTTGACGTCATGAATTGCCTGCGTGACCTGAATGCCACGTGGGCAAGCCTCGCTGCAGTTGAAGGTGGTGCGGCAACGCCAGACGCCTTCTTTGTCATTGAGGATTTCGAGTCGCTTCGAGGCTGCGGAGTCGCGGCTATCGAAGATGAAGCGGTGAGCGCTGACAATCGCAGCTGGTCCAAAGTAGCTGCCGTCCGTCCAGAACACCGGGCATGAAGTGGTGCAAGCAGCGCAGAGAATGCACTTGGTGGTGTCGTCGAACTTCGCACGATCTTCGACTGACTGCAGGCGCTCTTTGGTGGGTTCGTGACCATCGGCGATGAGGAATGGCATGACCTCGCGGTATGCCTTGAAGAAAGGCTCCATGTCGACGACAAGGTCTTTTTCGAGCGGAAGACCTTTGATGGCTTCGACGGTCACAGGCTTTGTGACATCAAGGTCTTTCACGAGCGTCTTGCACGCGAGACGATTCTTGCCGTTGATGCGCATGGCATCTGAGCCGCAAATACCGTGACCACATGAACGGCGGTAGGTCAGCGTGCCGTCTTTGTCACCCTTGATTTGTGCAAGCGCATCGAGAATGCGATCGGTCGGGTAGCAGGGGACGACGTAGTCCTCCCAATGTGGTTCGGAATCAATTTCAGGATTGAAACGACGAATCCGGAAAGTGACGTCGGTGGTCTTGTGTACTGGGGCTGGGGTTGGCTGGCTCATCAGTACTTACGCTCCATTGGCTGGTAACGAGTGATGACAACTGGTTTGTAGTCCAGACGTACATCGTTGTCTTCTTTGTATGCCATGGTGTGGACCATGAACTTTTCGTCATCGCGACTTTGGTAATCCTCGCGTGCGTGACCGCCTCGAGACTCGCGGCGATTAAGCGCACTGACGACGAGCACTTCTGCAAGGTCTAGCAAGAATCCAAGTTCAACAGCTTCGAGCAAATCGGTGTTGTAACGCTGTCCGCGATCCATGATGCCGATGTTCTTGTAACGCTCTTTGAGCGAGCGAACATCGTTGAGAGCCTGAGTGAGGGTTTCCTCCGTGCGGTACACCTGGGCGTTCATGTCCATGGTCTCTTGCATTTCTTTGCGCAAGATGTGGACTCGCTCGGAACCGTCGCTCTGGCGCAAGCGGTCGAGCAATTCTGAAACGTAAGCCTCAGGGTTGTCCGGCAAGTTCGGCCAGTCTGCCTTCTTGGCGAACTCGGCAGATGCAATGCCTGAGCGCTTGCCGAAGACGTTGATGTCGAGAAGCGAGTTGGTGCCGAGACGGTTCGCGCCATGCACCGACACGCAGGCACATTCGCCTGCGGCGTAGAGGCCAGGCACAACGTCGGTGTTGTTGCGAAGCACTTCCGCGTCGATGTTCGTCGGGATGCCACCCATCGCGTAATGCGCGGTTGGGAACACCGGTACGAGTTCCTTAACGGGGTCGACACCGAGATAGGTGCGAGCGAACTCGGTGATGTCTGGCAGTTTCTCTTCGATCTGTTCCTTGGGAAGGTGAGTCAGATCGAGGTAGACGTAGTCCTTGTTGGGGCCGGCGCCGCGACCTTCGCGCACTTCTTGGACCATCGCACGAGCAACCATGTCGCGAGGTGCGAGATCCTTAATCGTCGGTGCGTAACGCTCCATGAAGCGCTCACCGGATTCATTGCGCAGGATGCCGCCTTCGCCGCGAGCACCTTCAGTGAGCAGCACGCCAAGTCCTGCGAGACCGGTCGGATGGAACTGGTAGAACTCCATGTCCTCGAGTGGAAGACCCTTGCGGTAGACAACGCCCATGCCGTCGCCGGTGAGGGTATGTGCATTCGAGGTGGTCTTAAAAACTTTGCCAAAACCACCTGTGGCGAACACGACTGACTTAGCGTGGAAAACATGAACCTTGCCGGTCGAAAGTTCGACAGCGACAACACCAGCAGAACGCGGCGAGTCACCTGACTCATCAAGAATCAAGTCGAGCACGTAGAACTCGTTGTAGAACTCCACGCCCTTCTTGATGCAGTTCTGATAGAGCGTCTGCAAAATCATGTGACCTGTGCGGTCAGCTGCGTAGCATGCGCGACGAACGGCAGCTTCACCGTGATTGCGAGTGTGGCCACCGAAGCGTCGCTGATCAATGCGACCCTCAGGCGTACGGTTAAACGGCAGACCCATCTTTTCGAGGTCAATCACCGCGTCGATAGCTTCTTTGCACATGACCTCGGCCGCGTCCTGATCGACGAGGTAGTCGCCGCCCTTGACGGTGTCGAAGGTATGCCATTCCCAGTTGTCGTCCTCGACGTTGGCGAGAGCTGCGCACATACCGCCCTGTGCCGCACCAGTATGCGAGCGCGTGGGGTAGAGCTTGGTCAGCACCGCAGTGTGTGCGCGATCGCTGGCTTCGAGTGCAGCACGCATGCCTGCGCCGCCAGCGCCGACAATGATGACTTCAAACTTGTGGATCTCAACCACGACGAATCCTTAACCGATGTTGGGGTCGAACGTGAAAATGACGTAGGTGCCCAGCATGATGATGAACACAGAGGAGCAGTACAGAACTGTCTTGAGCCAGAAGCGCGTGGAATCACGCTCGGCATAATCGTTGATAACAGTGCGCAGACCGTTGGTGCCGTGAATCATCGCGAGCCACAGCTGCAGTAAGTCCCAAATCTGCCAGAACGGAGATGCGTAGCGTCCGGCAACAAAAGCGAAGTTAATCCGCTGCACGCCGCCGTCGAGAATGTTCATGATGACCAGGTGGCCGATGACGAGGAACACCAGCACGAGGCCAGAGATGCG
>JAFMIT010000037.1 GCA_017853815.1 Actinomycetota bacterium | reverse complement strand
AACGGCGCACCGCTTGAACTGTGGTTGCGAACGAATGCTGGAACCGTGATGTCGACGTTTGTTGAGGGCACGATGGCGTCGCTCGTGTCAGTGTGGCCTGAGGCGGTCATGAAAGAGCGCGAGATTCACGAATCATTCGGTGTGCAGTTTGATAATTCAGAGTCGCACGTGCCGCTGGTTTTTCCTGAAGGCTCACCACTATTTGGCACGTATCCAATGTTGAAGTCGCGACTGCTGGCGGCTCGCAACACCATTGCGTGGCCCGGAGCCAAAGAACCAGGCGATTCAAACAGCTCGCCCTCGCGCCGCAAATCATTGCCAATGGGCGTTGTTGCGGATGCTGCTGCCCACCAAGGCGAGTTGATATGACGACTCCTCGCGGTGTGATTTCACTGAAGCCAGCAGACTGCACCAGCTGCATGCTGTGTGTGCGCGAGTGCCCTACCTGGTGCATTTCGCTCGATAGTCATCAAGCGCCGGATCCAGAAACTCCTGCCGGTGCGCGTGTGCGACTCATCAATGTGCTTGATGATTTTCGAATCGACTTCTCGCGCTGTATGTCGTGTGGAATCTGCGTCGAAGTGTGTCCATTCGACGCGCTCGCGTGGGAGTCAGAAACTGACTACGACGAACCGACTCGTGACGCCCTAACTCACCACACCGACCGCATGTCCTCCCACCGTGGTACGAGTTCAAAACCCTAGTGGTACGAGTTCAGCACTTAGCGATAGTTGGTGAACTGCACCGCGAAGTCGAGATCGGCCTCTTTGACCAAAGTAATCGTGTCCTGAAGGTCATCGCGTGACTTGCTGGTGACGCGAAGTTCATCGCCCTGAATCTGCACTTTGATGGACTTCGGGCCTTCGTCGCGAATGAGCTTGGAGACCTTCTTCGCCTGCTCTTGGCTAATGCCTTCTTTCAGGGTGCACGTGATCTTGTATTCCTTGCCGGACTGACGAGGGTCAGCGGCCTCAATGCACTTAAGGCTCACAGAGCGCTTGACGAGTTTTTCTTTGAAGACGTCGAGAGCAGCCTTCACGCGCTCTTCTGTGCCAGCGCTAATCTCGACTGCAGCGTCACCCTTGCGCTCAATCTCGGCGCCGGTGTTCTTGAAGTCGAAGCGCTGGGCCAATTCCTTAGAGGTCTGGTTGATCGCATTGTCGATTTCTTGCTGATCGAGCTTGCTGACGATGTCGAAACTGCTGTCGGCCACGGGTTCTCCTCATGAGGGCGGGTATGGGGGGAAGGGTAGTCGCGAAAAGTTTGCACGACACGTCCATATTCCTATCTTGTCTTGCTTTCCTACTAACTTGGTATAGATTACGCACCACAGGTCCACTACCGACAAGGAAAACCATGAAGCTCGTAGCCTCCCGCCGCATTGCGGTTGCAGTTGCTGCTGGTCTTGCATTCGCGTCTCTCAGCGCGACCGCAGGCACCGCCGCGACTCCAAAACCAACCCTTCCCAAGCTCAAGACCGCCTCGGTCGTTCGTGTCGGCTTCTTCGCCAACGTCACCCACGGCACCGCTCTCATCGCTCAAGAGAAGAAGTTCTTCGAGAAGTACCTCAAGGGCACCAAGATCGAGTACACCGCGTTCAACGCCGGTCCTGCGGTCATCGAAGCAATGAAGGGTGGCTCGATTGACGTTAGCTTCATCGGACCAAACCCGGCGGTTGCAGGTTACGTGTCCACCCGCGGCTCGCTTCTGAAGATTGTTGCTGGCTCAACGACTGGCGGCGCTCAGTTCATCACCAAGCAGAGCATTCAGACCGTGGCTGACCTCCGAGGCAAGACCTTCGCGACCCCGCAGCTCGGCAACACCCAGGACGTCGCACTTCGCGCCTACCTCAAGTCAAAGGGTTATGCGGTCTCCATCCTCGGCGGTGGCGATGTCAACATTGCACCGACGGCTAACGCATCGACATTAGATCTTTTCAAAGCTGGAACCATCGATGGCGCATGGGTGCCAGAGCCTTGGGCATCGCGTCTCGTGCTCGAAGCAAACGGTCGCGTTTTTCTTGACGAAAAGAGCCTGTGGCCTGGCGGAAAGTTCGTCACCACCAATCTCATTGCTAAGAGTGACTTCTTGAAGAAGTACCCAGGCACCGTCCGCGCCATCATCCAAGGTGCGCAAGAAGCTGGAAACTGGGCGAGTGCCAACAAGCAAGCTGCAAAAGATGCAGTTCAGGCGCAGCTCTTGAAGTGGTCGGGCAAGAAGCTCAGTGACGAAGCAATCAATCGTGCATGGGGCAATCTCAAGTTCACGCTCGATCCGGTTGCAAAACAACTTGCTCAATCCGTCGACGAAGCTGTTGATGCTGGCACTCTGACCAACGTCGGATCGCGTGGTATCGCAGGTATCTATGACCTCCGCCTACTCAACCAAATCTTGAAGTTCCAGAAGCGCAAGACTTTCTCTGCTTCTGGTCTCGGATTGGCCTAATTGCGATGTTTGCTACCGACACAGATCTACCTGCCCGTGATACTGCGGTGGACAGCAACTTCGCTCTTCAAATCAAGAATGTCACCAAGCAATATTCTCCAAACGCACCTGTCATCCTCGAAGGAATCAACCTCGATGTGAAGCCTGGCGAGTTTGTGAGTCTGCTCGGTGCATCCGGATGCGGTAAGTCCACCCTGCTAGCTCTGCTAGCAGGGCTGGACAAGCCGACCAGTGGTGTCATCGAAACCCACAACAAGCCAGCTCTGATGTTTCAAGAGCCAGCGCTTCTTCCTTGGCTGACAGCCGAACGCAATGTCGAACTTGCGTTGCAGCTTCAAGGCGTCGCCAAAGAAGAACGCAAGGCACGTGCAAACGAACTTCTCACACTCGTTCACCTCGAACGCGCTGTGAAGCAGCGTCCGCACGAACTCTCTGGTGGCATGCGTCAGCGCGTTGCGCTTGCACGAGCTCTTGCTCAAAACAGTTCGATTCTGTTGATGGACGAACCATTTGCTGCTCTCGATGCAGTGACTCGCGACATCTTGCATGAAGAACTGATTCGTGTGTGGCAAGAAACTGGCCTCACGGTCATCTTCGTGACACACAACGTCCGCGAAGCGGTGCGACTCGGTCAGCGAGTGCTACTAATGTCATCGCGTCCTGGACGCATCATCAAAGAGTGGTCCATCGATGCGCCGGAGCCACGTCGTATCGAAGACGAAAACGTGTCGCGACTAGCGGGCGTCATCACTGCCGAACTGCGCGAGGAGATTCGTCGTCATGCCAACTAACACCAAAGATGATCTCCGCTCACTCGAAGCGGGACTTGATTCACTCCAACTCGCAAACGTCACACGCATTCACACAGCATGGTGGAAGCGTGTCTTGCCTCCGATCACAGCCGTCGCTCTCGTGTGGGGCGTATGGACGTGGGCGTTCAATCAGCAATTCCAACCTGAGTGGGTTTTGCCGTCACCGTCGATGGTCTTTGATTCTTTGAAGATGCAATGGGAAGCCGGATTTGTTTCTGCATCTGTATGGAATTCGCTCAAGCGCGGTGTGATCGGATTTGCGATTTCGCTGCTCGTGGGAACGCCACTCGGCATCTTGGTGGCACGCATCAAGGTGGTACGCACAACTCTCGGCCCAGTGCTCGCAGGTTTGCAGCAGCTGCCGTCTGTCGCGTGGGTGCCTGCAGCTGTCATCTGGTTCGGTCTGACTGACACCACTATCTACACCGTGGTGTTGCTCGGCGCTGTTCCATCCATCGCTAACGGTCTCGTGGCGGGTATCGATCAGATTCCGCCGCTGTACCTCCGCGCCGGCAAAGTGATGGGTGCGCGAGGTCTCTCCTCAATTCGTCACATTCTCTTGCCAGCCGCATTGCCCGGCTACTTACAGGGACTCGAGCAGGGCTGGGCTTTCGCTTGGCGTTCGCTCATGGCTGCCGAGTTGATTGCAATCTCTCCACAGCTCGGCCCTGGCCTTGGTCAGCTGCTCCAAACCGGTCGTGAACTGGGCGACATGTCACTCGTCATCGGCACGATCATCCTCATTCTGATTACGGGTATCACCGTCGAGCGGGCGTTTTTCTCGCCCGTGCGTAGGCGCGTACTCCGCAATCGGGGCTTAGGCAGGTAGGCCATTGGCTGTGGTGCGTAGCTCTGGTTGTGCAGGGGCCACGCACCACAGCCTGCTTTGTCGGTGTCAATGGTGGGAAACGTGGGATTAGCGGTTCAATAGGGCAGTGAACATTTCCGCCCGAGTTGATTACGGAATGCGCGCCCTCCTCCACATTGCGAAGGCGTACGAAGCCGACCCCAAGCAGCTCGTTAAAGCTGACGAAATCGCTCGTGCGCAGGATTTGCCGATCAAGTTTCTTGAAGGAATTCTCACCGCACTGCGCACCGCGGGAATCATCATTTCTCAGCGTGGCGCAGAGGGCGGTTACCGCTTAGCTCACGCACCAAAAGACATCACGGTCGCCAAAGTTGTGCGTGCCCTCGATGGTCCGCTCGCGGCAGTCCGTGGCGAGCGCCCGGAGGAAGTCGAGTACGCCGCCCCGGCGGATCACCTCAAAGACGTGTGGATTGCGACCCGAGCCGCGCTGCGCAATGTGCTCGAAAACGTCACCTTGCACGACATTCTCGTGGGTGAACTGCCAAAGGCCGTGAAGCCGCTTCTCAAAGAACCAGGCGCCTGGACCCGTCGCATCTGATTACTGCAATATCTTGCGGAGTTGAGCAACGAATCGCAGTGAATCGTCGTGATTGCGCTGCCACACGTTGCGACCGAAAATGAATCCAGTTGCTCCCGCTGCACGTGCTTCGCGCGCTCGCTGAAACATCACGTCTTCTCCAGCTTTTTCGCCTCCCGAGATCAACACCATCGACCGGTTCGCGGAGCGAACGACGGCAGAAATGGCATCTTGAGTGGTGAACGGAGATTCGTAGGGGGGCTTCACGCCGTTCACCAACTCAGGATGTGGAAAGTTCACTTTGACCATGTCTGCGCCGAGCTCACTCGCGACTCGCGCCGCGTAATCGACTGCGTAAAAAGATGTGCTGCCACCTTTTGCATTGACGGCCTCGCCGCGTGGATATGACCACACAATCAGTGGCATGCCGAGGCGTTCAGCATCTCCTCGGATCACTCGAAGTTGCGCAAAGTCACGCTCCTGCGCTGGTGAACCGACATACAGGGTGTAACCGACAGCGCTAGCGCCGAGTCGCACTGCGTCCTCAACCGACGCTTGAACAGGAGACAGTGCTTCATTGTCCGGTGGAAAGTCGGTCTTGCCGTTGAGCTTCAAAATGAGTGGCACTTCGCCCGCGTAATCCCAATAGAACTTCTCCGCAAGACCAATCTGTATCGCAATCGCATTGAAGCCACCTTCAATCGCGAGTTTGATGATGTAGTGCGGATCAGCCGACAGAGGGTTCGCAAAAAAGTCGCGTGGACCATGTTCGAAACCCTGGTCGTATGGCAGAAATAGTGCACTGCCGTTCTTCAGACCGTGCTCATACAAAACATGGTGAAGTCGGGCGCGTTTACCCGTGCTTAATCCGCGGTCAGCCAGCGTCATCGAAGTGGTCATGCCTTAGTTCTAGCCCTACAGCACTCAGCACTGTAGGGCCTAAAGCCATGACTCTGAAATTAGTGCGCGTTAACTTTCGGAAGGATCTTGTTCAAGAAGCTCGGCATCCACCAGTTGGCCTTGTCGAGAGTGAACATAATCGACGGCACGATGATCAAACGGACGATAAACGCGTCGAACAACACTGCTGAAGACAGCGCGATACCGAAGAGCTTGATGGTGGGATCGTTGCCGAGGATGAATGCGGCGAACACCGAGAACATAATCGACGCGGCGATGGCCACGACGCGACCCGAGATGCCCATGCCACGACGAACTGCTTGTTCGTTGTCGCCGGTTTCATTCCACTTTTCCTGCATCGCGGTAACCAGGAACACCTGATAGTCCATCGAAAGTCCAAACAGAATCGCGAACACCATGATCGGAAGGAATGGCTGGATAGGGCCAGTCGCCTGGATGCCTACAAGTTCGCCCATCCAACCGTTTTGGAACACAGCGACCGTCACGCCCATCGCTGCAGACAGCGAGAGCAGTGACGTGATTGCTCCAGTGAGCGGCACAAGAATCGAACGGAACAGCAGAATCAGCGTCAAGAATCCAAGACCGATGACCACAGTGAGGAACAGCGGCAGTGCATCGACGAGCACGCTCGTGAAGTCCGACGTGATTGCCTGCGTGCCGCCGACGTACGCCTTGAGAGCGCCGTTGCCGGTCGCTGCTGGGATGACTTCATCACGCAACGAATTGAGCAAGTCTGTTGTGGCTTGATCCTGCGGCGCGGAATCTGGAATCACTGACATTCCCGTGTACTTCGACGTCGGCGCCATCGGGAATGGAATCGCGGCGGCAACACCATCAGCTTGTCCAATTGCGCCAGCCAGTGCCTGCACAGACGCGAAGTCGCCAGTCTTTTCCGTCTCAATCGCCACAATGAATGGGCCGTTGAGACCAGGGCCGAAGCCTTCAGAAACGAGGTCATATGCGATGCGCGCCGAGTTGGTCTCGGCTTTGCCGCTGTCATCTGAGAAGCCCAGACGCAGCGATGCTGCTGGCGAAGCAATCAGAAGCAACACCACAACCGCCGCTGCACCGAACCACTTGAAGTGAGTCTCGAGCCAGAGCGCATAGCGAGCAAAAATGCGATTGTCTGGGTTATAAGGCTTTGGCTTGCGCGCCCATGGCATCTTGATGGCGAACACGCGCGCACCAAGCAACGAAAGCACCGCCGGCAGCAATACCGTGGCACCAATCATCATCATGATGACAGTGACGGCAGCTGCAATAGCAAGACCATTGAAGAAACCAATGCCCATCACAAACAGGCCGAGCAGGCCGATAATCACGGTGAGGGCCGCGAAGAACACAGAGCGACCAGCAGTCTTGGCTGATTCATACGCTGCATCCTTAGGTGCAACACCTGCATCGAGATCTTCTTTGTAACGACTAATCACGAACAGCGAATAGTCGATACCAACGCCGAGACCGATCATGGCCGCGAGAGTCGGCGCGAATGTCGCGACGTCGAGGAAGTTTGCAACAACAAGCATCAGCGCCTGTCCGACACCGAGTGACAGCACGGCCGAAATAATCGGCAAGAACGCGCCGACGAGAGAGCCGAAAGTGAAAAGCAAAATGACGAGCGCGACGGTGATACCGATTGCTTCACTGCTCGGTGGCTCTTGTCCAGCGAACTCGAGTGCCTGACCGTTTGCGCCTACGGTGATTGCGTTGTCGGCTGCCGTCGCCTTTACCGCGTCGAGCAACGCCTTTGCGTCGGCGGTTGGGACATTTGTTACTTCAGTATTGAAGAGCACGGTCGCATACGCGACCTTTTGGTCGACGCTGAATCCGCTCTGCGCGAGGCCTGCCATGACTTTGAGGGTCTTGGCGGGAATCTTGGTGGGATCAAAACCGGGATCGGTTGGAGTCGGGTTCACTGGCGGGCACTTGTCGCCGATGCCAGTCACCGCAGAGCCGAGTGCGTATGGGCTCACCACACAGTCGACGCTGTCGAGCGCGGCAATTTCGGTCAGCATGCCGGTGATTGGTCCCGCCACACTTGGGTCGGTCGCGAGTGCAGAGTCGCCCTTCCAGACAACTTTGGCCGTGGCAACATTGAAGCTGTCGCCAATGCCTGGAATCTCCCCGAGCAATTTCTGCGCGGTGGTTGATTCAGTCGCCGGCAGATCGAAGGTGTTGTTGTACACACCACCGAAATTGGCTGCTGCTCCACCTGCGACGACAACCATCAGGATCCAGGCGCCGATTGCTTTCAAAGGACTGCGCACAGCCCAACGGGATATTGCTCCCACGAGATTCTCCGTTATCTAGACGTAATGAGGTCAGCATAAATTGCATGTATTACACACGCAAATTGGATGTGTTTCACAGGTATTATCAGGTTATGGCCAGTGAAGAAACCGTCGACAGGATTGACCGGACGCTCATGCGTATTCGGCGACTGGCGATCAAACCCGTGCCGGGAGACATTCCAACACCAGCGGGCCACCACCACATTTCAGGCGCGAAACTGCTCGCCTGCAGCTTGTTGGCCGACATTCAACACAATCGCGACGGCGCCATTGCCATCAAAGATGTGGCTGCGTTTCTTGACCTCGAGCACTCAACCGCTAGCCGCCTCATGACCGAGCTTGAAGCCGACGGGCTCATCGAGCGCGGAGTGGACCCAGAAGATCGCCGCCGCACCACGATTCGCCTGTCGGCCGCAGGACTGAGCCTCGTCGATGGCCTCAGTGAAGTTCGCCGTTGGGTCATGACGCGCGTGCTCGACGGATGGGACGACCAAGAACTCAGCCGATTGGTGAGCGATCTTGAACGCGTTATCGACCAATTTCACGAACGGCTGCCGGACGCAATGCGTGCCGCGCAAGAAAAGTTCGACCTCCACTAGGCGACCTCATGACCGCTTTTCATTGCGTGTCGGTTCTCAGGTAAGGTTCGCGCGCTGTTAACAGCATGGCGGGTTGCCCGAGCGGCCAATGGGAGCGGACTGTAAATCCGTCGGCGTAGCCTTCGATGGTTCGAATCCATCACCCGCCACCAGCTAGGCGCTGGCTCTGAAAAGAGCCGGCGCTTTTCTGTTTTCGCGTTGACCTGTCGATTTGACAAGCTCTGTGGGATAGTTTAGCCTTCAACTAACTAGTTCATAGTTCAACTACTTAGTCAGAGGACACAACATGACCGCAAGCACCGAACTCGCACCAGGCCTGACCGTCGGCGTGTGGGCAATCGACCCTTCACACTCAGAAATCAGCTTCTCGGTTCGTCACCTCATGGTGTCGAAGGTTCGCGGCAGCTTTGAGAAGTTCGCAGGCACCATCACCGTCGGTGATTCGGTCGAGACCAGTGGCGTCGAAGCCACCATCGAAGCGACGAGCATCAACACCCGCGACGAAGGCCGCGATGGACACGTTCGTTCAGGCGACTTCTTTGACGTTGAAAACCACCCAACCTGGACCTTCAAGGCAACTGGCGT
Source organism: Actinomycetota bacterium (assembly GCA_017853815.1). Lineage (GTDB taxonomy): Bacteria > Actinomycetota > Actinomycetes > S36-B12 > UBA5976 > JAFMIT01. Next base: position 4,636 of record JAFMIT010000037.1, on the reverse strand, counting down.
CGCAGCTGGCGGCAAGGGCATTCAGATCACGGGCGACCTCACCGTGCGTGGCGTCACCAAGTCCGTTGTTCTCGACACTGAGTTCCTCGGCGTCAACAACGACCCATGGGGCAACACCAAGGCCGGTTTCTCAGCGACCACCACGATCAACCGCAAAGATTTCGGTGTCGAGTGGAATGCACCTCTTGAGACTGGCGGCGTGCTGGTTGGCGAGAGCGTCAACATCGAACTTGAAATTCAGGCTGCACTTCAGAAGTAAGCAGTAACTCTCGTAAAGAGCCTCGGTCGCATCGGCCGAGGCTCTTTGCATTTGTCCGCATTTCGCCGCGAGAACTGTCATGACTGGCTGTTACATTTCGCCCCGAACACGAGGGAGTAACGGGGTAATGGTTATTACTGCAGGCATTCGGGCGATTTGCGTCCGCAATGCCCCCAATGCAGAAGTTTCTGATTCTTTGCCGCCGCCGAGAGGTTTTGGTTTCTCGCGCCGTTAATAGGCGCCTCAAAACACCTCACCGCACTGGCCATCATGAAAAGAATCGGAGTTTTTACACGTGAACGGGGACAATGCACGTCAAACCAAATCTGAACGTCAAGTTCTAGATGCCCTCAAATCTCAGCTTCGTGCTGGCGAACGACTGCTAGAAAACATTCGTTTCACTGACGAGCGCGGTGGCGACGTCGAAATTGATGCTCTCCTGTTGCTACCGGGTTTCGGTGCCGCTGTCATCGAGATCAAAGGTGGTCTCGTCGAATACACAGGCGGCGAGTGGGTCACCACAACCACGACCAGCCGGCGCCGAATTCGACCAACAGAACAGGGCCGCAACGGTAAACATGCGTTGCGCACGTTCCTCTCGCGCCAAGACTCATGGCAGCACGGCCTGGTGCGCACCGAATGGTTCATCGCGATGCCGTTTACGAAAGTAACGGGCGACATGGGACCCGAAGGACTGCGCGAAATCTTGATTGGTTCGGACGATGTCGCGACGGCACTCGATCAAGTGCGCTCGCGTTTGGCGTCGGTTCAGGATGGCGATGCTGTTCTGAACGTCGTCCAAGTCGAACAGGCGATGTCGCTCCTAAAATCACAAACGGGTGCGGCTCGGCGCAGCCAAACCGGCCACGTTGTTCAGTTGACTGTTTACGGTCTGGTGTGCGCGATTGTGGCTGCAGGTTTCTTCACGGCGGCCGTTGCTGCGGGGCATACGTGGGCCACATGGCTTGCAGCAATCGCAGGTGGTGCAGTCGTTGGACTCATTGGCAACTTCGTGCGACTTCGCTATCAACATTTTTCGCGTGATCTCGCAGTCGCTGGAACGATTGCGTTCCTCATCGGCTGGATACTCGGAGCGCCGATTGCGAACGCCGCACCAATCAAGACATTGCGCGGATGCCAGCCGAGCTACAGCGGCTGCCTGCCCATCGTTGATGATCTCGATTGCGCAGAGATCGTGGGCATGGTCGAAGTCACCGGCGAGGACGTTTACCGTCTAGATCGTGACCAAGATGGAATTGGTTGCGAATGGAACGAAAAGCCAAAATCACAGTAGTGCGCTATTTTTTCCCCGAGTTAAGGCGATGCAATTAACTAGCAGGGGAGCGGGGGCGAATGGCGCCAAGCAACACTCAGCTTCAGACCAAGTCTGAACAGTTAGTGATTAATGCACTTCGGGCGCAGCTCCTTCCTGGCGAGCTACTTCTCGAAAACTTTCGACTGACCGACTCCCAGTCTGGTGACGTTGAAATCGATGTTTTGGTGCTGATTCCTAATCTCGGTTTGGCCGTGATTGAAGTCAAGGGCGGACTCATTGAGTATCGCGACGGTCAATGGACAAGCCGAACCGGCACTGGCGTCAGGCGAATCAATCCAGTCGAACAAGCCCGTCGCGGTAAGCACGCGGTGCGCAACTACCTCTCGCGCCAAGGTGTCACGAGTGATCACCTCGCCCACGCTGAGTGGTTCATCGCCATGCCGCACACCATCGTGTCAGGTGACATGGGTCCAGAAGCTGTCGCAGATGTGCTCATCGGAACGAAAGAGATTTCGCAGGCAATGGAGATGGTGCGCAAGCGCTTAGCGAACAATGCATCGAACGATCGCATCCTCGATGATTCCCAAGTTGAGCTCGCGCTCGCACTTCTTCAAAACCAATCGTTTGAGGCTGCTCCCCTTACTCTCGATCATGCGGCGTCACTCGGTCGTTACGGATTGCTGATTCTCGGCGTCGCCACTGTTGGGTTCTTTACTGCGGAATTGGTCTGGACGAGTTTGGTTGCAGGCATTTGGACGACGATTTTGATCGGTGCGTTCTCGTGGTGGGTCGGCGTCCGATTTCATAAACGCAACGGCCACGTTCCACGTCACATCGTGTGGGTCAATATTGCTGCCGTTCTCCTGTCGCTTGGTCTCGGTGATGGACTCGCACACGTTGCGTACTTCAAGGAACTCCGCGGTTGCAACATCAACTACGCAGGCTGTGTCCCAGATCAGCCCGTCGTTGATTGCGCGGTCGTGCGTGATGAAGTTGAGGTACTCATCAAAGACGTGTACGGCATCGATCCCGATGGCGACCATGTCGCCTGTGAGTGGCACGAATTTCTCGACCTGCAGAAATAGGTTTTCGCAATCCGCGTGCGGGCTGTGAAGATACGCACATGGACATCACTGCACGCGGATCCCGCGCCCCTCTGCTCATCGCTGCTGCCGCAATTCTTGGTTTAGCTGCCATCGTGTCTCCAGCACAGGCTGGATCAGCGACCTCTACGAATAATGCTGTAGTGACCATCGTTCGGGCGCCGAAGCTCAAGGATGTCACCGGCACAGCGACTGTGCTCGCGACTCGATTTCTCTCACTGCTGGAGCAGAACAATGTCCGCGGTTTGAAGTCGTTCCTCTCGCCAGCATTTCAACTGCAACGCGCTGATGGGTCTTATGCAGCGAAGACCGCTTACCTTGGCAGCCTCCCTCACATCACGGCATTCACCATCAGCGATGTGACTGCGACTCAGGCCGGTGCGGCACTTGTAGTGAGCTACAAAGCTGATATCGAAGGCGTGACCAACGGCAAGCCCTATGCGCCGGGCCCCGCTCCTCGGCTTTCGACCTTTACCTGGAACGGCAAGATTTGGCAGCTTACTTCGCATGCCAATTTCAATGCTTTAGAGGCGCCACTAGTAGCTGGTTCCGTTCCTCTTCTGACCAAAGCCCGCAACACCGTTCTTGATCAGTTGCTCGTGTACCCCACCGGTTCGCAAGCAGAAGTTTCATCGACGATTTTGACGCTCAATGAAGGTTCTGAGACTGGCTGGCATCGTCACGATGCGCCGATGATGGCCTACATCATGCAAGGCAGCGTCACTGTGACGTACGACGGTGGAGTCGTCAAGACGTACCGAGCAGGTGAAGCAATTCTTGAGGCCGTCGGCACGCGCCACAATGGCGTAAGCAGTGGTCCCGGACCTGTGGTGATTTTGGTCGTTAACTTTGGTGCCGAAGGCGTCGCGAATAGCGTCAAGCTCTAAGTTCGTACGAGAACCATTGAGCCTGGGCTAACAGAAACTCTGAGCCTGGTTTGTACTTCTTTAATGTTGTGATGACTCTCATTTGCGCCGCGCGATAAGCCAAGACTCGAGCAATAGATTCTCGACGTTCTTCAACTGACAGACGACCTTTGGTGAGCGCGATAACGATTCGCTTCTTGGCCTTCTGAGCGTTGCCGGGAGTGAGAAGGAGATCGACGCCAGCGGCGAGGCTGCGAACGTAAACGTTTTCGTTGTTCGCGAGTCCAGCGCGGGCGGTCTTCTTGGTCATAGATTCCGAGATGACGATGCCATCAAATTTCATCTCGGTGCGCAAGAGATCAGTGACGATGCGACGGCTGCCTGAAGCGGCATCGTCAGAGAGCCCGGGATAGATGCCGTGGCCGACAAGAATTGCGGGAGCACCCACTTCGATTGCTTTCCTAAACGGTGCGAGTTCGAAGGTGCAAAGGCGAGTCACATCGAATTGGTAGATGTTGGTGCCGGAGCGCTTCGGGCCAGGAACTGCGCCGATTCCCGGGAAGTGTTTGACGACCGACATGACACCTTGAGAGTTGTATGCGATGACCTGCGCTTCAACCAACTGTCCTACGAGTTTTGAGTTGTAAGAGAGCAGTCGCGGTTTGAGTGAGATTGGTGTGTACCTGCTGATCACATCGGCAGTCGGCGCAAACACCAGACCCACTCGTGCCGCTCTGAGTTGTCGTGCAGACATGAACGCGTTTTCGGCTGCGAGTTTGGGGTCGCCTCGCCGACCAATCTTGCGAGCGGTCACGGGAGGCTCGATGTCGCCGCTAAGTCGCTTCACTGCGCCACCTTCTTGTTCAACCACGGTGAAGAAGGTAGGTGGCATCACCGCTCCAAAAACTTTCGCTTGCAAGTAAGCCTGGCGGGCAGTGCGCGCGTTGTCTCTCGACAGAATCACACCGCTTGCGTCGAGCAGCGGCAGTGCTCGACTTGGTTGTTGCTTCCCGAGGTTTGCTTTGTTTTTCGCGGAGTCTGAGCGAGAACGTTTTGTGTCACGTCCGCTGTAACGCACAATAAGACTCGCGCCTGCGAGCTGTTCGATGCTCATGGCACCTGCTGTGGAGCG
>JAFMIT010000170.1 GCA_017853815.1 Actinomycetota bacterium | reverse complement strand
GGCGATCATGGGATCGTTCGATGATGCTCTGGGTTTAGGCATCGACAAACTAGTTCTCAAGAGTGTTCTCGACTTTTTTGCATCAATTGCTTTTGCAGCGAGTCTGGGTTGGGGCGTCGCGGCGAGTGCCATAGCGGTCGGCTTTTACCAAGGATTTCTGACGATCATCGGATTTGCGCTCGGCAGTATTTGGGATGTAGCTCAGATTGATGCGATGACTGCTGTCGGAGGATTGTTACTCATGGGCATCTCTCTGAAACTGCTGAACATCAAGAGCATTGCCATCGGCAATTTGTTACCAGCGCTATTCCTTGCGCCAGTTATTGTTCAGCTCATCGTGCAGTTTGGTTAGCCGGCGAATTACTTCCGATTGCGAATGGCGCACGTCAGTCGCGAAACACACGTTAGTTCGCCATCGTCGTTGCGGATCTCGATGTTGTACACGGCAATAGTGCCGCCAAGTTTCAGCGCTGTGGCCTCAGCGTGGACAAAGCCCGACGTGGCACTTGCAAGATGAGTCGCGCTGATGTCGACACCGACTGCAAAACGGCTAGGACCTGCATGAATGTTGGCCGCCAAACTTGCAATCGACTCCGCCAGCACGACATTTGCACCGCCATGAAGCAGCCCCAGAGGCTGGGTATTGCCTTCGACCCGCATTCGAGCGGTGACTCGCTCTGCCGTGGCAGAGAGCACCTCGAGACCCATGGTGTCGGCAAGGGGTCCCATTCCGCGAGTTCGAACAAAGTCCATTGCATCAGAAGTCATAGGCAAACCCTAGGCTGCGCTCATGTCTCAAGCCACTAACGCCATGGGTCCCGACTCTCGGCTGCTGCTTGTTGATGGTCATTCCTTGGCGTATCGGGCTTTCTACGCATTGCCTGTCGAAAACTTCATGTCACCAAGCGGCATGCCGACCAACGCGATTCACGGTTTTGTGTCGATGCTTCTTCAGGTGGTCGAAGCAGAGCAACCCACGCATATTGCGGTGGCATTTGATGTGAGTCGAGAAACCTTCCGTCGTGCCGAGTTTCCTGATTACAAAGCAAATCGTGCCAAGTCTCCGCCAGAGTTTTCACCTCAAGTACCCGTAATCCGCGAAGTGCTTGAATCATTCGGCATTATCAATTTGGCTGTTGAGGGCTACGAAGCTGACGACATCATTGCGACTCTTGCGCTCGCTGCGGCAGGTCAACAGGCGCAGGTCAGCATTCTCACCGGCGACCGAGATTCAATGCAGCTTGTGAATGAAAACATCACGGTTCTATACCCAACAAAAGGTGTACGCGATCTGGCTCGCATGACTCCGACCGCCGTCCAAGAAAAGTTTGGCGTCACTCCAGAGCAGTATGCAGATTTGGCAGCGCTTCGTGGTGACAGCAGCGACAATCTCCCCAGCATTCCTGGAGTCGGCGACAAGACAGCCGCATCGTGGTTGAACACCTATGGCACGCTTGATGGCATCGTCGCCGCGGCGGATGAGATCTGTGGAAAAGTGGGGGAGAGCCTTCGAGCACACATTTCTCAAGTTCTGCTCAATCGCCGGCTGACACAGCTGGTTCACGATGTCCCACTCACCGCAACTGTTGATGAATTGCACAGACATCTCGGCAAGCGTGATGACATCAATGAGATTTTTGATCGTCTGGGTTTCAAGCAGTTGCGACACCGCGCCATAGCGGCTTTTGTCGGTGGGACGCCAGCTCAAGAGGTTGCGCCCCCTGCAGCGCGTGAGTTCTCAGAAGTCGCCTGGCGGCCTGGGACTCTTTCGCAGTCTCTAGCGGTGATTGATTCGAAGTCACTGGTTGGCGTTGCGGTTCGATCTTCTGGATTGGCTCGTCTTAGCGCTATCGCTCTCGCGTGGGACCAGTCGACGTTGACTGTAGATATCGACTCTTGCACCGCCGAAGATCTCCAGGCTCTGACGGTTTTTACTTCGGACTCAAATCGCTCGATGGTCATTCACAGTGGCAAGCCGCTTGAGCATTGGCTGCTCACTCGTGGCGCCTCTAGCGGCGCAATCAAAGCGGACACGGAACTGTTGCTTTATCTGATGATGCCGGGAATTAGAGGACTTGATCTCGCTTCCTGTGTGGAACGGGTTTTGCATCGCCCACTGTTAGCCTCGACTGAAGATGCTGGTCTCTTCGGCGGCTCCGCGACAGGGTTGCATCGTGAAGCCTCGGCAACGCTTGAGATGTACGAAGCCATTGCCGAGCAGTCAGCCTCAGTCAAGCAGCTCCATGATGAGCTGGAACTGCCGACCATGAGGTTGCTCGCCAAACTTGAATTGGTCGGTATCGCCATCGACGTGCCAGCGCTTCAAACTTTGGCAGACTCCTTTGAGGCCGCCATGTCAGCGGCAGAGAAATCCGCGCACAGCATTGCGGGCAAGCCTTTTAATCTTGGAAGTCCGAAACAGCTCCAGGAAATTTTGTTCGTTGACCGAGGCTTGCCAAAGACGAAGAAAAACAAGACCGGTTACACCACCGATGCGGAGTCTTTGCAGTGGTTGTATGAATCAACGCAGGATCCCGTGGTCACCGAAATCCTTCGCTGGCGAGAAGTTTCTAAGCTCCGCCAAACTGTCGTTGGACTGATTCCTCTAGCGGATGAGCAACATCGAATCCACACCACTTTCGCCCAGACGGTTGCGGCGACTGGACGCCTTTCTAGTGTCGATCCAAACCTTCAAAACATTCCGGTGAGAACGGCGGAGGGTCGAGAAATTCGGGCGGCTTTTGTCTCGGCGCCCGAGTACGAATGCCTCATGACGGCTGATTACAGCCAGATTGAAATGCGCATCATGGCGCACCTTTCCGATGACGAAGGACTCATCGAGGCTTTCAACTCTGGCGAGGACCTGCACACCACTGTGGGCTCGAAAGTTTTCGGGGTAGAGCCTGAGGACGTAACGCCTGACATGCGTCGACGCATCAAAGCAATGTCCTACGGTTTGGCATATGGGCTATCTTCGTATGGCCTCTCACAACAACTCGGCATTGATCCTCGTGAAGCCACTGGCCTGATGGAGACATACTTTGATCGCTTTGGTGGGGTCCAGAGATACCTCAAGTCTGTCGTGGCAGATGCAAC
>JAFMIT010000036.1 GCA_017853815.1 Actinomycetota bacterium | reverse complement strand
CCATCTTCGTTTTCGATTTCCTCGAACATGGGAGCATCAACAACCCACAAGAACGACCATGCACTCTCATCAATCAGGCCACAGCGCTTACCGACCTCAAGCCGAGTCGCGCCCAGCAAAGCTAGCGCCTCGCTTCGCTTTCCTGCAGCGAAGAAGATGCAGTCACCTGGCTGCGCGCCGGTCGCGGCGGCCAATCCATCTCGCTCCGCATCGCTGAGATTCTTCGCAACCGGCCCGCCCATTTCGCCATCAGCCGCGATGGTGACATACGCAAGACCACGTGCACCGCGCTGTTTTGCCCATTCCTGCCACGCATCAAAGGTACGCCGTGGTTGATCTGCGCCACCGGGCATGACAACCGCACCAACATGATCCGCTTGGAATACTCGGAAAGCAGTGTCTTTGAAGTATTCCGTGAGATCAACAAGCTCGAGACCAAACCGCAGATCTGGCTTATCGCTTCCGTATAGGCGCATCGCCTCTGCGTAGGTCATGCGTGGAATTGAGGCAATCTCCACATCAAGTGCGGTCTTCCACATCGCACGGACAATGGCTTCGCCAACTTCGAGAACGTCATCTTGGTCAACGAACGACATCTCAATGTCGAGCTGGGTGAACTCAGGTTGGCGGTCACCACGGAAATCCTCGTCACGGTAGCAACGCGCAATCTGGAAATAGCGCTCCATTCCGGCAACCATCAACAACTGCTTGAACAGCTGTGGGCTCTGCGGCAAGGCGTACCAACTGCCTGGCTTGAGGCGAACTGGAACCAAAAAGTCGCGTGCGCCTTCTGGCGTCGAACGAGTGAGCGTCGGCGTCTCGATCTCGACAAAGTTGCGATCATGCAAGACATTTCGCGAGACTTGATTGATCTTTGAGCGCAGCCGAATCGCAGAGCCAGGGCCACTGCGCCGCAAATCCAAGTAGCGGTGACGGAGACGTGCTTCGTCTCCTACCTCGATGTGATCATCAATCGGGAACGGAAGCGGCGCAGACTCACTCAAAACGACAATATCGTCAGCAAGGATCTCGATGTCGCCCGTAGCTAGTTCGGGGTTTTGATTTCCGTCTGGTCGAAGCGAAACAGCTCCCACCACCTGAACGCAGTATTCATTGCGAAGCTGATGCGCGACAGACTCATCTCGAACCACTACTTGAACAACACCAGATGCGTCTCTCAGGTCGATGAACGCAACACCGCCATGATCACGACGGCGTGCAACCCATCCAGCCAACGTGACGACGGTTGACGCATCTGCCGCCCTGAGGCTGCCAGCTTCATGAGTGCGAAGCACTTTAGTTCTCCTTGCTTAGTCGTTGCAGAGTCGCAACAAGATCGTGAGTAGTGGTGGCGGTAGTCGTTCCGTCTGCCATGTGCTTAATGTTGAGAGTATCTGACTCAAGGTCACTGTCACCGATTACTACCGTGAACCGCGCGCCAGACTTGTCTGCCGCTTTCATTGAGCCTTTAAGCCCGCGATCCCCCCACGAAAGATCAACACGCACTCCTGCCGCTCGGAGCCGAGACGAAAGGCTCACCGCGAAATCTTTCGCAGCTGCTCCAAGTGAAATCAGGAACACGTCCACGCGAGACATGTCAGCGACGTTCAAACCCTCAGCGCGGCAAGCCAGAAGTGTGCGATCGGTGCCAAGTCCGAAGCCGATTCCACTGAGTGACTGGCCGCCTAATTCAGCCATGAGTCCGTCATAGCGGCCGCCACCTCCGATGCCGGATTGACTTCCAAGTAGTGGGTGATCGAATTCAAAAGTTGTACGGGTGTAGTAGTCGAGACCGCGAACCATTCTCGGAGCTTCTTCCCAGTTGACTCCCTGAAGGACCAAGAAATGCCGAACTGCGTCGTAGTGGTTCTGGCAATCGACGCACAGGAAGTTGACTTGGAGAGGAGCGTCTGCGAGTTGCGCTTGCACCTCGTCCCGCTTGTCGTCGAGAACCCGCAACGGATTGAGTAGCGCCCGTTGACGCGTCGGCTCATCGAGTTCTAACCCAGTGAGGAAAGATTGCAATTTCTCGCGGTAGGGAGGCCGACATGTCGAACATCCCAACGACGTCAACTTCAACGTGTACTGCGTGAGACCGAGAGAGCGGTAGCCCTCGTCAGCAAGTGCAATAACTTCGGCATCCAATGCTGGATCTTCAGAGCCGATTGCTTCAATGCCGACTTGTTGAAGCTGGCGGTAACGACCTGCCTGCGGACGTTCAGCTCTAAAGAAGGCACCCGCGTACCACAGCTTGATGGGTAGTTGGCCACGATCAAGACCATTCTCAATCACCGAACGCATGACGCCAGCGGTACCTTCTGGCCGCAGCGAGATGGAGCGCTCACCGCGATCAGTAAACGTGAACATTTCTTTCGAGACGACATCCGTCGAGGCCCCAACGCCACGCACGTAGAGGGCGGTGTCTTCGTACATAGGCAATTCGATGTATCCGTAGCCCGCATTGATGGCGGGCGTCGACAATCCAGCCCGAACCGCAAGGAACTCTGCAGAGTCAGGCGCAACATATTCAGGAACGCCTTTGGGCGCCTTGATAATCTCGTTCACAATCCGCTCCTCAGCCCAAGTCCACGAATGTAAGGGTTTGTCTTCTTTTCGTCACCAATCGTCGTGTCCTCGCCATGACCGCAATGAACTCGAAGATCGTCGGGCGCCGCGGAGATGACTCGCTCTAGCGATTTCAACATCAGATCATGATCGCCGCCAGGAAGATCGGTGCGCCCGATAGATCCCTTGAATAGAACATCACCGCTGAACATGCGTTGATCTGATGAGGTCGAAACGTCGAAAACAACCGAGCCAGGCGTGTGCCCAGGAGCGTGAGAAACCTTCAGAGTCAATCCCGCGATTGCGACTGTGTGACCATCTGTCACTTCATCAACCTGCTCGGGCTCGTGGAAAACTCCACCGAGTTGCGCGACAAAGGCTCGACCTTCGGGAGAAAGCGCTGCTGCAGGGTCCGTCAGGAGGTGTCGGTCCGCTGGATGGATCAGCGCAGGAATCTCGTACCCCGCGGAGACCGGATAGACCGAAAACATGTGGTCAATGTGGCCGTGGGTGAGAGCTACGGCGACTGGCTTGAGGCCATGGGCGGCAATGACATCCGCGAGAGGCGAGACGCTGTCCATGCCTGGATCAATGACCAGACATTCAGAATTGGCACCCGACGCCACCACCCAACAGTTGGTGCCCCAGGGGCCGGCAGGAAAGCCGGCAACAAGCATGGCTGAACCCTTCAGATAGACGGTCTGAACAGGACGTGACAAGCGTCGACGGGAGTCTAGCGGAGCCGTACTTCGGTGCACACTGGAGGCGAATAGACTTTGAGTCACGCCCTTTGGGGCATTTGAAACCACGAGCCCACTAGGGAGCCTTTATGTCATCGTCCAATCGTCGTGAGCGCGATCTCGCCCGAGCCAAGCGCGAGCGTCAAATCGCTGCTGCGCAGGCACGTAGCGAACGTCAGAAGAAGTCGTTCTCCCTGGTGGCCGTTGCAGCCGTAGCCGCAGCAGTCATTCTCGGATATCTGCTGCTCAAGCCACCTGCCGATGAAACAGCCACTCCCTCACCGTCGAATACCCCCTCGACCTCTGCCTCACCATCCAGCACTCTCGCGTGCGATCCCGCGCCAACGGGCAACAGCAGTCCTCAGCAGTGGGCAAAGGCACCTGCCGCAAACATTTCGAGCGGCACAGCTACCTGGACACTCAACACCAACTGCGGTGAGATCGTTATCGAACTTCTGCCAACAGAAGCGCCACAGACTGTTAGCACGTTTGCCTTCTTGACGGAGAACAATTACTTCGACAACACCCCCTGCCATCGCATCACAACAGCCGGTCTGTATGTCCTCCAGTGTGGAGACCCCACTGGCACCGGCACTGGCGGACCTGGCTTCAGTTACGCGGATGAGAACCTGCCGATCGATGTCACGGGTATCAATTACCCAACCGCCACGGTTGCAATGGCCAACTCTGGAGCTAACACCAATGGGTCGCAGTTCTTCATTGTCTATGGCGACACCACGCTCAACCCCGCCTACACGATTTTTGGCAAAGTAACCAAGGGCCTCGACATTGTGCAAGCAATTGCGGCGCAGGGTGACGTGACCGGCGCAGGCGACGGTGCTCCACGCCAAGGCATCGGCATTCTCGACGCCACGATCGTGAAGGGCTAACTTCATGTCTAACAGCATCGAATTTGGTCGCGCCGCAGAAGACGGCACCGTCTATGTGAAGACAGCTGACGGTTCCGAAGTTGCAGTCGGCCAGTACACCATTGGCACGCCAGCAGAGGGCCTCGAGTTCTACGTTACTAAGTACGACTCTTTGCTCGCCGAAGCTGAACTCACCATTGCGCGTCTTCAGGGTGGCAGAGCAAACGCCGACACCGCGAAGGAAGTCGCCGCGAAACTCACCGCTCAAGTCGAATCTCCAAGCTGTGTCGGAGACCTCAGCGTCTTTACCGCTGTGGCTGCGAAACTACTCGAGATTGCTGAAGTGAAGAATGCGGAGCGGCAGGCAGCCAAAGCTGCTGCGCGCGAGGCCGCGCTTGCTCGCCGCATTGCTATCGCTGACGAATCTGAAAAGCTTGCAAACTCCACTCAGTGGAAAGCCACGCAGGAACGATTCGCAGTGTTGCTCGAAGAATGGAAAGGTCTAACTCGCGGAGATCGCGATGCAGAGCAAGAGCAGTGGAAGCGTTTTAGCGCTGCTCGCCAGCATTTTGATCGCGCTCGTCGCACCCACTTTGCAGAACTCTCAAAAACTTCTGCCGCAGCGAAATCAGTCAAGAGCGAAATCTTGGCTGAAGCACTCGCTCTGAGCACGAGCACCGAGTGGGGTCCCACCACGGCTAAGTTCCGCGAACTGATGGATCGTTGGAAGGCTGCACCACGCGGGGCCAAGAAAGACGATGATGCACTTTGGACCAAGTTCAGAGCTGCACAGCAGGTCTTTTTTGATGCCAAGACCGCGGCGATGAGCGAACGCGACGATGAATTCAAGGGCAACTTAGAGGCCAAACTGGCGTTGCTCGTTGAGGCAGAGAAGATTCTTCCTGTCACCGACATCAAAGCCGCCAAGGCCGCGCTTCGCGCCATCGGCGACAAGTGGTCGAAGATTGGGCATGTGCCCCGGGCCGACATCGGCAAAGTCGAAGGTCGCCTGCGTCGCGTCGAAGAAGCTATCCAAGCGGCGGAGCAAGAAGAGTGGCGTCGTACTGATCCTTCTCGACGCGCCTTTGCATCAGAGACTGCCTCGAAGTTCCAAGCTTCTGTCGACAGGCTCGAAGCTGAAGTCGCTGAGGCGAAGAAGTCTGGCGCTAAGAACCTCAAGGATCTCGAAGCTCAGCTCGTCAACGCTAAGGCGCTCGTTGAGGCGGTCAACAAGCACGCCTAAACAGTTCGCGAACAAAAATGACCCCGCTTCGGCCGGGTCATTTTGTTTAAGGCATCACAAATTAAACCCGGTAACAGTCGTACACACCGTCAATGGCGCGTACCGACTGAAGGACGCCGCCGAGTTGCCGAGGATCTGACATCTCGAACGTGAACTTCGACAAAGCCACTCGATCTCGAGTTGTCGTGACCGCGGCACTGAGAATGTTCACGTGATGATCTGACAGCGTCTTCGTGACGTCTGAGAGCAGTCGGGCACGATCGAGTGCTTCAATTTGGATGTTGACCAAGAAGACCGAATTGTTGTTCGGCGCCCACACCACATCCACAAAGCGCTGTTCATCGGCGGCAAGCGATTTAATGTTCAGACAGTCATCGCGGTGGACGCTGACTCCGCTGCCCCGCGTCACGAAACCGACAATGTTGTCGCCAGGAACTGGGGTGCAGCATCGAGCCAACTTAACCCACACGTCATCCGCGCCTTTGACGACCACGCCTGGATCACCCTGTGGCAGCCCACGTCTGCTCTTGGACTGAGTCGGCACGATTGCTTCAGAAAGATCTTCGAGCGCACCTTCTTCGCCGCCCACACTCGCTAGTAGTTTCTGGATAACCGCAGAAGCGGAGATCTTCTTTTCGCCAACCGCGGTATACAAAGCCTCGAGGTCGGAATAACGAAGATCCAAGGCGAGCGCTGTCATCGAGGTAGTCGTCATCAAACGCTGCAGCGGCAAACCTTGCTTGCGCATAGCCCGCACGATGGCTTCTTTGCCTTGCTCTTCAGCATCTTCGCGTCGTTCTTTCGAGAACCATGCCTTGATCTTGGCCTTGGCACGGGACGACGCAACAAAGTTCAGCCAATCTCTGCTTGGAGCAGCAGAATCTGCCCGCGACGTGAAGATTTCAATCACATCACCGTTGCTCAGCTGAGATTCAAGCGGAACCAACTTGCCGTTCACTCTGGCGCCAACACAGTGGTGACCGATCTCAGTGTGTACCGCATAGGCGAAGTCGACAGGGGTTGAGCCAATCGGCAACCCCATAACGTCGCCCTTAGGAGTGAAGACGTACACCTCCTTCGAAGCGAGGTCATAACGCAGTGAATCAAGGAATTCGTCTGGATCCTCAGCTTCGCGTTGCCAGTCAAGCAATTGCCGCAGCCAGCTGAAATCGTCAGCCGACTTACTTTCGCCGCCTTGTTTGTACCGCCAGTGCGCCGCAATTCCATATTCGGCCGCTCGGTGCATTTCGTGGGTACGAATTTGTACTTCGACCGGTCGTCCATGCGGGCCGATGACAGTGGTGTGCAGCGATTGGTACATCGTGAACTTTGGCATTGCGATGTAATCCTTGAAGCGTCCAGGAACGGGATTCCATCGAGCATGGATGCGGCCAAGCACCGTGTAGCACTCGCCCACTGTCTCAACGAGAATGCGGACACCAACCAGGTCATAAATGTCATCGAGCTCACGACCGCGCACGATCATCTTTTGATAGACGCTGTAAAAATGCTTCGGACGGCCGGAGACGGCAGCGTGAATATGGGCTACATCCAAATCACTCTGGATAAGTTCCACGACTTCTTGAAGTTGCATTTCGCGTTGAGGAGCTTTGAGCTCGACTAACCGCTCGATCTCTTCGTAGCGCTTGGGATACAAATGCTTAAACGAGAGGTCCTCGAGTTCAAATTTGATGGTGTTCATGCCGAGGCGATGAGCAAGCGGCGCAAAAATCTCGAGCGTCTCCCGTGCCTTTTTCTCCTGCTTCTCTGCAGGCATCGCATCGAGAGTACGCATGTTGTGGAGCCGATCAGCCAATTTGATGACCAAGACTCGAATATCGCGAGCCATCGCGACGACCATCTTGCGCACAGTCTCCGCGGCGCTTGCTTGGCCGTATTTCACTTTGTCCAGCTTGGTGACACCGTCAACTAGATGTGCAACTTCATCGCCGAATTCGGCCGTCAACTGCTCGAGGGTGTAATCGGTATCTTCGACCGTGTCGTGGAGAAACGCGGCGACCAGGGTCGGAGTCGTCATGCCTAGGTCGGCGAGAATGCTTGCGACCTCGAGAGGATGAGTGATGTAGGGGTCGCCAGTACGTCGCGATTGGAACCGATGAAGGAAAGCGGCTCGCTTGAATGCTTTGCGGATAAGGGCGGGATCCGATTTGGGATGGAATTCGAGAAGTTTGGCAATCAGTGCTTCGAGTTCAGCGTCGCAGAGCGCCAAACTGTGTTGGTAATGCCCGTCATCCTCGCGCACGTCAGCATGGCGAGTGCGAGTGCCTTCGTCTGACACGCAATCTCCTTGCTCGATAGTTAGTGCGAAATGGTACGAAGTGAATGAATGCGTCGCCCAGCCAGCCGACTAGCGCCGCCTAGGAATTCCAGAGACAAAATGAAACCGAGCCCGACGACTTCTCCCCCGCAGCGCTCGACCAGTCGAACTGCCGCCTCCGCTGTTCCGCCAGTCGCCAGCACATCATCGATCAGCAGAACTCGGGTGCCCGCTGGGACGTCGGCATGATGAACTTCTATGGTCGCGGTTCCGTATTCGAGTTCATACTCTTGAGAATGCACGGGTCCGGGAAGTTTGCCTGCCTTGCGCAGCGGCACAAATCCCACTCCCCGCTCGCGAGCCACGGCTGCACCAACGATGAATCCACGGGCTTCCATTCCCGCAACAACATCAAACTCGACATCAGCAAAGCCAGCTACAAGCTGTTCTGAGACGTAACGCAGACCCTCGCCATCGGCAAGAACTCCGGTGAGATCCTGAAATGAAACACCCTCGATGGGCCAGTCAGGAATAACCCTTGTGAGCCGATCGAGGGGGTTCATGGCAATTAGCGCTTGCTACGAGGCTTACGCCGTGGCTGATTGCGGTAACCAGTTTCGACATACGTGCGAGGTTCGTCGACTTCGACTGCCACTGAGGAGTCGCCGCCTTCTGCAGCTCGCTTGGAGCGATTGGCGACCCGCTTGGCCAACGCGATGATTTCTGGTTGCTTCTCCTTCAGCTGCGAAAGCACTGGAGTTGCGACAGCGAGAGACGAGTAAGCGCCGACCAACATACCAATGAAGAGAGCTAGCGAAAGGTCGCGTAGCGTGCCTGCGCCGAGAAGTCCCGCACCAATAATCAAGATGGCAGCAACTGGCAGCAACGCAACTACCGAGGTATTGATTGATCGAACGAGAGTCTGGTTGAGTGCGAGATTCGCGGCCTCTGGGTACGACATTCGCGATTGCTTCTCGATGCCGCGAGTGTTTTCTTTGACCTTGTCGAAGACCACAACCGTGTCGTAGAGCGAGAAACCAAGAATGGTAAGAACACCAATCACCGTCGATGGCGTGACTTCAAAACCGGTCAGCGCGTAAATGCCGACCGTAATCACGACGTCGTGCACCAACGCGACGAGAGCCGCAACGGCCATTCGCCACTCAAAGGCAACCGCCAAGAACAAAGCGACGAGCAGCAAGAACCAGAGCAGCGCCTGGGTAGCCTTCGAAGTGATATCGGCACCCCATGATGGACCGATGATCTGGACTCGAACTTCGCCTTCAGGCATTGAGTAGACAGTTGCAAGTTTCGTGACCACGGCCGACGTTTCTTCTGTGGTCAGGTCGCGGGTTTGGATTCGCAACGTGCCGTTACCGAGCTTCGTCACAATCGAATTTTCGATGCCTACCGACGCGACTGCCTCGCGGGCAGATTCGACAGTTCCAGATGCTGAAGCAACCTGAAATTCAGCGCCACCGCGAAATTCGATTCCGAGATTCAGTCCACGGCCGAAGAGGCCAACGAGTGAAATTGCGAGCAGAACTGCAGAGAGTGTGTACAGCTGGCGACGACGACCGACGAAGTCATACGAGAGTTCACCGCGGTAGAGCCGCGCACCAAGATGTCCGAGCTTCGACATGCTACTCACCAATCGATTCTGCGTAGGTGCTACGTGCGTGTGGGGTGGAGATGCTGGTGACACCAAGCCGGTTTGGATCAAGACCAGTCATCGGCGAACCAGACGAGAACCACTTATTGCGCCCAAAGAGCACAACCAGTGGCCGGGTGAAGAGGAAGGCAACAGCAATATCGATGACCGTGGTCAAACCGAGGGTGAACGCGAAACCGCGCACACTTCCGATGCTCAACCAGTACAACACGACGGCTGCAAGCAAAGAAACGAAGTCCGCCACCAAGATGGTGCGACGTGCGCGTCCCCAGCCGGCGTTGATAGCTGCCTTCAGCGCTTTGCCTTCACGGATTTCGTCTCGAATACGTTCAAAGTAGACCACGAACGAGTCGGCGGTAATACCCACGGCGACGATCGCGCCGGCAACACCTGCGAGGGTGAGAGTGAAGCCGAGCTGAGCGCCAAGAATGATGAAGGCGAAGTAGGTGATGATTGCCGCGACGACGAGTGAAAACACCGCCACGAGTCCAAGCACGCGGTAGTACACCAACAGGTACACGGCCACTAGCAGGAGGCCAAGTGCACCAGCGAGCAAGCCAGCATTGAGCTGATCCTGTCCGAGAGTTGGTGACAGCGAGGTGACTTCAGCAATTTCCAACGTCAAAGGCAAGGCGCCGTACTTCAAAATGTTGGCAAGATCAGTTGCTTCTTGTTGAGTGAAGGTACCCGTGATTTGTGCCTGACCACCGAGGATTGGCTCTGAGAAGTATGGGCTTGAAGAAACCAGACCATCGAGAACAATGGCGAACTGGTTCTTCGGTGAAGTCTGCTTGTAGAGCAACGTTGACGCATCGGCCAACTTCTTCGTGCCATCGCTATCGAAGTCGAGAGTGACAAGCCACGTCGTGCCACCTTGTGGAACACCAGCCGCAGCGTTGTCAATCGAAGTTCCTTCGATGAAAGCTGGCTGCAGCAGATACTTTGCAGTGCCGTCCTTCGAGCAGGTAACAATCCACTTCGTCGGGTCGTCAGGCACACCGCCTTGGCGAACCGCAGGATTGGTGCAGTCGATGTTGGCGAATGCGTTCTGAAGCGCTGCGTCGTTCGCGGTCGATTCGTACGGAGCGAAAATCACTTCGGTCGACGCAGTTGGCGAAGGCGATGCGGAAGCAGAAGCAGAGCTAGAAGTCGACGCACTTGCTGGCGCGCCGGCAGCCAACTGCTCTACTGGGCGGAATGCGAGTTTCGCGGTTTGCTTGAGGACATCGGCGATACCTTGCTCTGAGACACCTGGAACCGACACGAGGATCGATGCACTGGCACCTTGACCCTGCGTAGAGACCTCGGCTTCTGCCACACCAAGACCATTCACGCGCTGGCGAATGATGTCGACCGCCTGCTTGAGCTGATCATCAGTGATGGTGCCTTCGGAGACTCGTGGAGTCAGCGTTACCTGAGTGCCACCGCGAAGATCTAGACCCAACTTAGGAGTCCGAGATGGGCCTAGATACGACCAGAGGCCAAGCGCCAAAACGACGGCCAGCAGGGTTGCCAGCGGTCGCCAGGGACTGGCGGCTGAACTTTTTGCCACAGTGGAACCTTTCCTCAACAAGGTGCAGGTCGCAGAGTTTAGGGCTCCGCGGGAGGCCGCGTTACAGCGGCAGGGTGGGGTTCGGCGGACTGAGATTGAGGTGACGCCAGGCAGCGTCGGTCGCCATTCGCCCTCGAGGAGTCCGCAGGAGTAGCCCGGCCCGAACCAAGAAAGGCTCTGCGACTTCTTCGAGGGTGCCGGTTTCCTCTCCCACGGCGAGGGCCAGGGTGGACAGACCTACCGGACCTCCACCGAATCTTTCAATCAAGGCTCTGAGCATGGCGATATCGAGCCGATCGAGGCCGAGCGTGTCGACTTCATAAAGCGCCAAAGCGCTCGTGGTGACATCCAAGGTGATTCGACCGTCGCCATGGATATCCGCATAGTCGCGGACTCGGCGCAACAAACGGTTGGCGATTCGCGGCGTCCCTCGGCTGCGTGAGCCAATCTCGGCTGTTGAGTCAGTATCAATGTCGACTTTGAGCAATTGAGCCGAGCGCGTCACCACAGAGGCAAGGTCGTCGGGGTCGTAGAAATCAAGGTGGGCGGTAAAGCCAAACCGATCGCGCAAGGGGCCTGGCAGTAGGCCAGCACGAGTGGTGGCTCCGACAAGAGTGAACTGTGGAAGTTGAAGCGGAATGGCAGTGGCGCCTGGTCCTTTGCCTACCATCACGTCTACGCGGTAATCCTCCATCGCGAGGTAGAGCATCTCTGCAGCACTACGAGCAATGCGATGAATCTCGTCGATAAACAGAACTTCGCCATCGGTGAGGGACGACAGGACAGCAGCCAAATCGCCCGCGTGAGTGATGGCCGGGCCGGAAGTTATGCGAATCGGCACGTTCAACTCGTTGGCGACAATGCTCGCAAGCGTGGTTTTGCCTAGGCCCGGAGGTCCGCTGAGCAGGACGTGATCGGCCGCTCCCCCGCGAGCAGCGGTTGCGGCAAGAACTAAACCAAGCTGCTCGCGCACCCGATGCTGCCCAATGAATTCGGTGAGCGTTTTGGGACGCAGCGCACTTTCAACAGTTTGTTCGTCGGGAAGCGAGTTTGCATCAACGATGTCTGGAACGTTTTCCATCAACGCCGTCCAGTCCGGTTGAGTGATGTCAACGCCTGCCGCAGAGCGCTACCAGGATCACGCGGATCTATCGTCGACTCATCAATGCCATCAACAGCAGCCTGCGACTCCTTTTGAGACCACCCGAGCGACACCAAAGCCGAGACCACGTCCTCTTGCCACGTGGACACTGCAGCGGTCGGCTTCGAGAGCCTTACCAATTTGTCGCCGAGCTCCAAGATGAGCCTCTGGGCGCTCTTCTTACCCACTCCGGGAATTCGCACGAGTGCGGCCTCGTTGCCGGCGGCGATTGCGTCACTCAACGCCGCAGGTTCAATTGCAGCAAGAATGGTTTGTGCCAACTTCGGTCCCACGCCCGAGACCGTCATCAGCAACTCGAACAAAGCACGCTCGTCGTTATCCAAGAATCCATAGAGTGTCATGGACTCTTCGCGAACGATCAGAGTGACTGGCAGAGTTACAGAATTACCTAAGCGCAGTTGCGACAACGTCTTCGGCGAAACAGAGACTGCGTATCCAACCCCTGCTACATCCAAGGCAACCGTGGTGCCTGAGATTGCTACCACCTCACCGCGAAGAAATGACAACATGGCTAGCGCCTCGCTGCGGCAACAGCTGCCGCCAGTCGATCTTGGGCCGCACCTCGCCAGAGGTGGCAAATCGCGATGGCCAACGCGTCAGCCGCATCAGCAGGCTTGGGCATCTCGGGTAAACCAAGAATCTTCGTCACCATTGTTCCGACCTGCGCCTTATCTGCGCGCCCACTTCCGGTGATCGCCGCTTTGACTTCAGATGGTGTGTAACTGCGCACGGGAAGTCCGCGCCGGCTTGCGTTGACAAGCGCGAGGCCTGAAACCTGGGCAGTGCCCATCACGGTCCTAACGTTGGCTTGTGCAAAAACGCGTTCGACTGCGATGGAGTCGGGGGCGTAATCAACAAAAAGTTGGCTGATTGCAGTATCGATGTCGAGGAGACGCTGCTCAATCGCGGCGGTCGGGTCACTGCGCAGCACACCGACAGCCACCAACGCCGCTTTGCCGGTCGTTGTGCTGTCGATAACTCCGAACCCACAACGGGTCAGGCCAGGGTCGATGCCCAGAACGCGCACTTGCTCTCCTCAGTCGTTCTAAGCCTAAGCATTAACGACCTCAAACCGTCTGAGTGACGCACCCCGCAAGCAGTTCACTCCCAGGAAATCAAAAGACGACAGGTTCAAGCGAGATGCCTGCAGCCTCGGACATGGCCTGAGCCAAACTCTGTTCCCACAGTGCCGTGTTCGAAACTGCAGCGAGATCCCGAGAGACACACATTGAGATATCGAGTCCAGCTCCCATAGAGGTAACGCTCACCGCAGCTCCCACAGGTGCCACGAGCGGCCAGATGGCCGTGACTTCGGAACCAAACACGTGGCCCAGCCTCGGTAGCCCGCGCATCGTGCTGATCGTGGCGTCCGCTTTCTTAATTGCGCTTGCAAGGATGCTCGTGGGAATCAGTCGACTGGCCTCCACGAGCTCCTGCGCAATCAACAAGGCAGGCTCTTGCCGCCACGCTCGCAGGCTCTGATTGCTCCGCTCCATCAACACGCCAATGGGAGCGTCATCAACCTCGATTTCCAACCGAGCCACCACCAAATTATTCGAAGCCGCAGCTGACGCATCCAGAGCAACCGGGACATTCACACGAATTCGCTCAAGAGATTGGCCGCTCGCTGCGTGGTACAGATACAGGGCGCGAGCAACAGTTGCCACGAGCGCATCGTGTTGGCTCACACCCTTACCTGCGATGGCAGCACGCACTTCTCGCTTAGGAATCTGAAACAACGTGAAACCGAAGTCATTGCTCCGCGAAGACAT
>JAFMIT010000169.1 GCA_017853815.1 Actinomycetota bacterium | reverse complement strand
TCCGTCGGAGTCGGTCGAAACTGGGACGCAGCAGCGCACTAGTCGCCCCATTTTGGCGGTTATTGGGCTGTCTATTCGTGCTCTAGACTTCGCGGGCACTTCATGGGGCATATGCCAGACCTAGCGCGTATGTCGGATTCTCACCCGAGCGTCGCCCTGAAGCGCGCCACTTCTAGAAGAATCCACCGGAGCCATATCTCCATGACTATCAATAACATCGCTATCAATGACATCGGCACAGTCGAAGATTTCTTGGCAGCGATCGACTCAACCCTCAAGAACTTCGATGACGGTGACCTTGTTGAAGGCATCATCGTCAAGGTAGACCGTGATGAAGTTCTGCTCGACATCGGCTACAAGACTGAAGGCGTTATCCCTTCACGTGAACTTTCGATTAAGCACGACATCGACCCGACCCAGATTGTCAAGGTTGGCGACGTTGTCGAAGCACTCGTCCTCCAGAAGGAAGACAAAGAAGGCCGTCTCATCCTCTCCAAGAAGCGCGCACAGTACGAACGCGCCTGGGGTGACATTGAGAAGGTCAAAGAAGCCGACGGTGTCGTCAAGGGTACGGTTATTGAAGTCGTCAAGGGTGGTCTCATCCTCGACATCGGTCTTCGCGGCTTCTTGCCAGCGTCGCTCGTCGAGATGCGTCGCGTTCGCGATCTTGCCCCTTACATTGGTAAGGAAATCGAAGCCAAGATCATCGAGCTCGACAAGAACCGCAACAACGTGGTTTTGAGCCGTCGTGCATTCCTCGAACACTCGCAGTCAGAATCTCGCAGCACCTTCTTGCACAACTTGGCCAAGGGTCAGATCCGCAAGGGCGTTGTCTCGTCCATCGTCAATTTCGGCGCATTCGTCGATCTCGGTGGCGTCGACGGTCTCGTGCACGTTTCTGAATTGTCATGGAAGCACATCGATCATCCAAATGAGGTTGTCGAAGTCGGCACCGAAGTTACAGTCGAGGTTCTCGAAGTCGATATGGACCGCGAGCGCGTTTCGCTGTCGCTGAAGTCGACCCAAGAAGACCCATGGCAGCACTTCGCGCGTACGCATCAGCTTGGTCAGATCGTTCCCGGTAACGTCACGAAGCTTGTGCCATTCGGTGCTTTTGTTCGCGTTCAGGACGGCATCGAAGGCCTCGTACACATCTCTGAACTTGCAGAGCGCCACGTCGAAATCCCAGAGCAGGTCGTTCAGGTGAACGATCAGGTCATGGTCAAGGTGATTGACATTGACCTCGAGCGTCGTCGCATCTCACTGTCGCTTAAGCAGGCAAACGAGAGTGGCGTTAGCGATGCGTCTGAAGGATTCGATCCATACCTCTACGGCATGCCAGCGTCCTACGACGAAGCGGGTCGCTACATCGGTCCAGATGGATTCGATCCAGAAACTGGCGAATGGAAGCCAGGCTCTGAAGATCAGCGCACGGAATGGGAAAAGCAGTACGCAGAAGCACATACCCGCTGGGAAGCTCACCGCGCACAGCTTGCTGAAGCAGCAGAGGCCGATGCCGCTGCAGCCGAAGCGACCTCATACAGCAGCGATGCACCTGCTGAGGGCACGCTTGCTGACGACGAAGGCTTGGCTGCTCTCCGCGATCAGCTCAATTCCTAAGAAAAGTCCAAAGGAGCCTCACTTCGGTGGGGCTCCTTTGCTTTTGCTGAGAGAATCACCAGGTGACCGTCGTTTTTGTTTTCGGGGACATTGGGTCCGGCAAGACTGAGTTCTGTGCCGACCTGGCTGAACTTGGTGCGCGCGTGATTTCATCAGACTCTCTGGTGGCTGAGCTATATTCAAACGATATTGCGATGCTCAATGAGATTGAAGAGTTGTTCGGGCGAAATCTCCGACAACCCGATGGCACTGCTGATAAGAAACTCATCGCTGAGTTGGTCTTTAAGGACAGTCTTCTGCGTGAAAAATTAGAGGCCGTCATTCATCCACGCGTGGCAAGACTGCTTCAACGCGAGCTCTCGCAGTCGTCGGCCAGCGTAGTGATTTACGAAGCCAGTGCACTTAAGCAAACTAGCGACACGTCGCTTGCCGATGTACTGGTTGAGGTGGTCGCTGATGAATCGCTTAGGAGGCAGAGGTTGGCTGACCGAGGGATGAATCTCAGCGATATTGACGCCCGAATCCGTTCTCAAAGTGACGACCTCACTCGAATGGATCGGCGAGATGTGGTCGTTTCCAATGATGAAGGACCTGAGGAATTGAAGCGAGAGGCGCAGCGTTTGTTTAGCGTATGGAGTGCTCCACATGACTAGGCCAACAACGGATCTGCAGCGGGCCGTCGCGCCCTTTGAAGTTGTTTCGCAATACACACCTTCAGGTGACCAGCCAGCTGCCATCGCCGAAATCACGCGAAGGATTCGGGAGGGGGAGCGTGACGTTGTTCTCCTCGGCGCAACTGGTACCGGCAAATCAGCGACGACCGCTTGGCTGATTGAGCAATTGCAACGCCCCACGCTCGTCATGGCACCGAACAAGACACTCGCTGCGCAGCTCGCACAGGAATTTCGCGAATTGCTGCCGAACAATGCCGTCGAATACTTCGTCTCGTATTACGACTACTACCAGCCAGAGGCTTACATTCCGCAGACGGACACGTTCATTGAAAAGGACAAGGCCATCAACCTCGAGGTTGAGCGCTTGCGCCATTCTGCGACGTATTCACTGCTGACCAGGCGTGACGTTGTCGTGGTCTCCACCGTTTCTTGCATCTACGGCCTAGGCACTCCTCAAGAGTATGTCGACCGCATGGTCACTCTCACCGTTGGTCAAGAGATCGAAAGAAACAGCCTTCTGCGCCGGTTCGTGGATATCCAGTACAACCGCAATGACATCGCGTTCGAGCGCGGAACCTTCCGCGTGCGCGGGGACACGGTAGAACTTTTTCCCGCTTACGAGGAACATCCAATTCGAATTGAATTCTTTGGCGATGAAATTGAGAAGCTTTTAGTTCTCGATCCGATCACCGGTGAAATCATCCGTGATGAACAGCAGGCTCACATCTTTCCTGCGACGCACTACGTTGCCGGACCTGATCGACTCGCGCGTGCCATAGGTGACATTGAAGATGAACTCCGCGAACGACTGCAGGAGTTTGAATCTCAAGGCAA
>JAFMIT010000035.1 GCA_017853815.1 Actinomycetota bacterium | reverse complement strand
CAATGAGCCTTTGGGCAAATCTCAAGCGAGCTATCCGTCGCCCACTCGAGGATCTCTATGAAGCCCGTCTCGCGGCACACGTTCATCGGCTGCCCGCACCGCGGCATGTAGGTGTCATCCTGGATGGCAATCGGCGATGGGCCGCGGAACAAGGTGGACCTGCGTCGCGCGGACATAGGGTCGGAGCGAGCCGCATCAGCACGGTGCTTGGCTGGTGTGATGAACAGGGAGTCCAGGTCGTCACGCTGTGGTTATTGTCGACCGACAATCTCAATCGCTCAGAGTCAGAATTGATTCCACTGCTTGGAATTATTGAACGCACCGCGCAGGAACTTGTCGACGCTGGCAAATATCGCGTGCGCATTGTTGGTTCACTCGAAGTTCTTCCCAGCCACACCGCGACTGAATTGAAAAAAGCGGAGTCAGCCACTGCTGCCTTGGACGGAATGACCGTCAACATGGCGGTGGCGTATGGCGGCCGACGTGAAGTCGTGGATGCAGTGCGTTCGCTACTTCGCGAAGAGGCCAACGCAGGAAAGTATCTCGAAGACATCATTCGCGATATTGATGATTCCTCAATCGAAGCGCATCTGTACACCAAAGGTCAGCCAGATCCTGACTTGGTGATTCGCACGTCTGGTGAACAACGTTTGTCGGGCTTCTTATTATGGCAATCGGCGCACTCTGAGTACTACTTCTGCGATGCATTCTGGCCGGACTTCCGGCGCATCGATTTCTTGCGAGCCTTGCGCGACTTTGGATTGCGTAAACGTCGCTTCGGCGGCTAATTCTTCGCCACGAGTTTTCTCAACCTTGCGGCGTGTTGAGCCACCTACGCGCAACTGATTCCCTAGCGTGAGCCGCGACACACCCGACCGCGTGGAGGTATCAGTGCCCTCAACCTCACCTCGTAAGTCTTCCCCCAAGAAGTCGACAGCAACGACTCCGAGAACGAAGAAGAAAACGAGTGTGACAGGTCGACGGACATTCGTTCTCGATACCTCCGTGTTGTTGTCCGACCCACATGCGCTGCTGAGATTTGCTGAGCACCAGGTGGTCTTGCCGGTCGTTGTTTTGACGGAGCTCGAGGCAAAGCGCACCCATCCAGAACTCGGTTACTTTGCGCGGACGGCACTTCGGTTGCTTGATGACTTCCGAATTTCTCATGGCCAATTGGATGCGCCAATTCCGGTGGGGGAGACTGGCGGCACGTTGCACGTCGAGTTGAACCACACAGATCCTCAGTGCCTTCCAGCGGGTTTGCGTTTAGGGGACAACGACACTCGGATTCTTGCGGTCGCCAAGAATCTTTCGCTCGAGGGTCATGACGTCGTGGTGGTGTCGAAAGATCTTCCGATGCGTGTCAAAGCGTCGAGCGCTGGGCTTTCAGCAGAGGAATACCGCGCGGAACTGGCCGTGACGAGCGGCTGGACAGGCATGGCCGAAATCGAAGTTGCCCAGGACATCGTGGACGCGCTGTACGAAGACGGCGCTGTATTCATTCCCCAAGCTAAAGACTTGCCGACGCACACTGGCATCGTTTTGCATTCACATCGCGGAAGCGCCCTGGGCCGAAAGTTGCCTGGTGGCAACATCAAACTGGTCCGTGGAGATCGCGAGGCATTCGGGCTTCACGGTCGAAGTGCCGAGCAGAGGATTGCCTTAGATCTTTTGCTTGACGAGGACATTGGCATCATCTCGTTGGGCGGAAAGGCTGGTACCGGCAAGAGTGCGTTGGCGCTCTGCGCTGGTCTCGAAGCGGTGTTGGAGAAGCAATCGCACCGCAAAGTCATCGTTTTCCGCCCGCTGTATGCCGTCGGCGGACAAGAGCTTGGCTACCTGCCCGGTAGCGAATCAGAAAAGATGTCGCCCTGGGGCCAAGCGGTATACGACACTCTCGGCGCGGTCACTTCTAGCCAAGTGGTCGACGAAATCATCGAGCGCGACATGCTTGAAGTCTTGCCACTGACGCATATCCGTGGACGCTCACTTCACGATGCGTTCGTGATTGTTGATGAAGCTCAGTCTCTCGAGCGCAATGTTTTGCTGACGGTGCTGTCTCGTATTGGCAAGGGTTCACGCGTAGTTCTGACTCACGACGTGGCGCAGCGCGACAACCTCAGGGTAGGTCGCCACGATGGTGTAGTCGCAGTGGTGGAGAAGCTCAAAGGTCATTCGTTGTTTGCGCATGTGACTCTCACCCGCTCCGAGCGGTCGCCGATTGCAGCTCTAGTCACTGACATGCTCGAAGACATCAGTCTCTGATCGAGAACCTGCGGAATGTGACCTGAGTCACCCAGGTTGAAGGCTAATGTCCGATTTATCCGCCTTTTGGAACGCAAATCTGGGGATAAAAACCCGCGTTTGGAGTTGCAATCCACAACCCGATAACGGCAGGGTAACGCCCATGACTCGGAGCGCTATCCGGGCCTTCATGGCCCTGATGATCTCACTGCTGGCTATTGGCCTCACTGGAGTGACGTCACCTGCTACAGCAGACGATGCAGTTTCTGCTGGTACGGATTCCACGGCATCAACTTCTACTGAAGAAGTAACCACCCCGACCCGTTCGAATGCGGCATCAACAAAGAAAGCATTTTCTTCTCGCTCTCGAGCTGCCATCACTTCTGTTCGAGCTTTGGCTCCACACTCTTACGTCGGCTACTACCGCACATCCAAGTATGCGCAGTGGTACGCCAAGCGCCATGTTGCGGCTAAATACGGCTGGAACGACAAGCAGTTCGGCTGCTTGAAGACTCTGTGGCAGAAGGAATCATCGTGGCGTATGCGGGCTTCCGGCGCTCACGGAAAATATTTAGGAATTCCGCAACTTTCGAAGAAAGCCGTTGTGGCATCGGGTGTGGGCGTGGCATTGTTCCGCTCCACCCCAGAACTTCAGGTCCAACTTGGCGCTAAGTACATCAAGTACCGCGACAACTACGGAACGCCTTGCAAGGCGCTGAAGCACAAGAAACGGACAGGCTGGTACTAGGTATGCCGCGACTATCACGCACTGTGGTGTGTGCAGTAGCCGTACTTGGTCTCGCAATTCCCTCCACTCTCTCTGCCTCGGCGGAGAGCCAGGTAGTTGCTCCCAAAATCCAAACCACGACTCTCGCTAAGGCCGCTCAACAAGCAGCCGCGGTAGTTCGCCACGACAAAGTTCGGGCGGCGCGAAAAGCTCGAGTTCAAGCTAAGCGAATCGCTCAACAGAAGAAGATCACTCGCCCAACATCGGGCAACCTCTCTGCAGGATTCGGCGATCGAAGCGGCCACTGGGCTGTTCGGCACACTGGCCTCGACTTCGATGCCAAATATGGTGAGCGCATCGGTGCAGTGATGGCGGGCAAGGTGATTTTCCGCGGCTATGTACGTGGCTACGGCAATCTCGTGGTGATTCGCAACAAGAAGGGCGTCGATTTTTGGTACGCCCATATGTCGAAGATCAAAGCTAAGTGGCATCAGCCTTTGCGCAGCGGACAAACAGTCGGATACGTGGGCGCGACTGGAAACGCCACTGGTCCTCACTTGCATCTCGAAATCCGCAAAGGCGACTACCCCATCAATCCAGCTTTGTTCTTGTGGGGACCTAACAAGGGCAAAATTCAGAAGATGAAGATCAAGAACTGGGTTCATGACCCAGACGTAGTTCATCTCAGCGACCTCTACAACTAGTCAGCCCAGCATGACACCCGGGCGCACTCGCATTGTCATCGCCAAGCCTGGTCTTGACGGTCACGATCGTGGAGCCAAAGTGGTTGCCCGCGCTTTGCGCGACGCAGGATGCGAAGTCATCTACACAGGTCTTCACCAAGCGCCCGCAGACATTGTCACCACCGCCATTCAGGAAGATGCTGATGCCATTGGCCTGTCTGTGCTTTCTGGGGCTCACTTAACGCTCTTCCCGGCCGTGATTGCAGAACTAGCCGCTCGCGGTGCGAGCGACATTGTGGTGTTTGGTGGCGGCATCATCCCCGCTGAAGACATAGAAGCGCTCCGAGCACAGGGAGTGGCTGCGGTGTTCACTCCTGGCGCGGGACTGCACGAAATTGTCGATTGGGTCAGATCCACGTTTTCACGCTCGTAGCAGCAAGGACGTGTGCCACAGTGGTCAGGCACGACGGGTAGGTTTAGCTCCTGTTCTCCTCACTCATTGACTCTGGAGCCTGTCCGTGGATCTGTTCGAATACGAAGCCAAAGACCTTTTTGCCAAGCATGGTGTGCCGGTAATCGGAGGAGCAGTGGTCACGACCGCTGAAGCCGCTGGTGCCGCTGCAGATGAGATTGGCGGCAAAGTCGTCATCAAAGCCCAGGTGAAGGCCGGTGGCCGCGGCAAGGCCGGCGGCGTCAAGGTGGCCGAAGGCAATGCTGAAGCAACCGAAAAGGCACAAGGCATTCTTGGCTTAGACATTAAAGGTCACATCGTCAAGAAAGTCCTCGTCACCCCAGCGTCTGCCATCGCCGAGGAGTACTACGTCTCGTTCTTACTCGATCGCGCGAACCGCACATTCCTGGCCATGGCGAGTGTTGAAGGTGGCATGGACATTGAAGAAGTCGCAGTGACCAAACCTGAAGCTCTCGCACGCGTAGCCGTCGATGCCATTGAAGGCTGCACGCCAGCGAAGGCCGCCGAAATTGCCGCGGCTGCAAACTTTGCTGCCGACATTCGCCCAGCGATCGAGAAAATTCTCTGCCAGCTGTGGGACGTCCTCGTCAAAGAAGATGCGACGCTCGTCGAAGTGAATCCTCTCGTCAAAACTGTTGAAGGTGACATAGTTGCATTGGACGGCAAAGTCTCGCTCGACGACAACGCAGCCTTCCGCCATTCAGACCACGAAGCTTTCGTCGACAACGCAGCAATTGATCCGATCGAATTGCGGGCGAAGGAACACGACCTCAACTACGTCAAGCTTGAAGGCGAAGTTGGCATCATTGGTAACGGTGCTGGTCTCGTGATGTCGACCCTCGATGTTGTTGCTTACGCAGGTGAAGAATTCGGTGGCGTGAAGCCCGCCAACTTCCTTGATATCGGTGGTGGCGCAAGCGCCCAAGTCATGGCCAACGGTCTCGACATCGTGCTCAACGACCCAAGCGTCAAGAGTGTGTTTGTTAACGTCTTCGGCGGCATCACCGCGTGTGACGCTGTCGCAAACGGCATCATCCAGGCCGTCGCAATGCTCGAAGCGAACGGCGAAAAAGTCACGAAGCCACTTGTCTGCCGCATTGATGGCAACAACGCAGAAGAGGGCCGTCGCATTCTTGATGAATCCGGCCTCGATGTAGTGGTACGAGTTCAGACCATGGACGATGCAGCTCGCCGCGTCGCCGAGCTTGCGAAGTAAGGATTAGGTATTTCTGATGTCGATTTTTCTTAATGCAGACAGCCGCGTTCTCGTCCAAGGCATGACTGGATCTGAAGGCACCAAGCACACTCGCCGCATGATTGCGAGTGGCACAAACGTCGTCGCTGGTGTGACACCTGGCAAGGGTGGCCAGGAAGTGGACGGCATTCCAGTTTTCAATTCTGTTGGCGAAGCCATGGCTGCAACTGGTGCAAATGTTTCGGTTGTCTTTGTGCCACCAAAATTCGCAAAGGCCGCGGTGATCGAAGCAGTTGATGCTGCGATTCCGCTGTGCGTTGTGATCACTGAAGGCATCCCGATCCACGACACGGCCGTGTTCTTCCAATATGCACTCAACAAGTCGACGACTCGCATCATCGGTCCGAACTGCCCAGGCATCATCAGCCCAGGACAATCGAACGCAGGCATCATCCCTGGAGATATCACTAAGCCAGGTCGTATTGGATTGGTATCAAAGTCGGGAACGTTGACGTACCAAATGATGTATGAACTCAGCGATATCGGCTTCTCGACCGCGGTTGGAATCGGTGGCGATCCCATCATTGGCACCACCCACATTGACTGCTTGCAAGCGTTCCAAGATGACCCGGACACTGACGCTATTGTCATGATCGGCGAGATTGGTGGCGACGCCGAAGAGCGCGCAGCTGCTTACATTGCTCAGCACATCACCAAGCCAGTAGTTGGTTACGTCGCAGGCTTTACTGCGCCTGAAGGCAAGACCATGGGTCACGCTGGCGCAATCGTTTCTGGATCGTCGGGCACAGCTCAGGCCAAAAAAGAAGCGCTCGAAGCTGTGGGGGTAAAGGTTGGAAAGACTCCATCCGAAACTGCACGCTTGATGCGCGAGGTCATGCAGAGTCTCTGACACGATTAACTCGTGACCAGCCCTGCTCAACGACCGCGGCGTCGACAGTCATCTGCGACGTCTCGGCGCTCCGATCTGCCTACCGCGCCATTGGCGTGGCCGATACCGATTGCTGGGTTGATCGCATCTACCTGGGCGGTCACGTTGGCCATCGTCCTCATGATGCTGGTATTCAGTCTTGGCTGGATTGCAACTGCAGATCCAGAATCCAATTACGGCTCCGCTATCAAAGCTGCCGTCAGTTTCTGGGTGCTCGCACATGGCTCACCTGCGGTAGTCGATGACGTAACTTTTGGACTCACTCCGCTGCTCCTCACTTTGCCCATTGTCTGGGGAATCAAGCGAGGAGTGCGTTGGGCGATTCGTTCGACGCGCATCACAAATGCAGCGGGCATGTTTGCGTTGATTTTCTCCGTTGCGGCCTCCTATTCGGTCTTGACACTGTTTGTGTCTCTCGCGGCCGGCCCCGAGGTGCGCTTCAACGCCTCGCGCACATTGCTCGCCGGCGGGCTTTGGGCAATGACCGCAGCCATTTGGGCTGTCACGGATTCACCAGGACTCGTCGTGCCTGTCGAAAAACCTGTTTACGAATCTCCGGGTCAGCGAACCACTCGCATCGTAAAAGTGCTGGCGCCTCATGACATCTTGGTCAGATTGTGGCGGGATGTGCCGCAACCAATTAGGCACGGCATTTTGATTAGTACTCGCACGTTGACGACCCAGTTCACGATCGCGGCTGCCATTGCTACCGGACTCATTCTTTTTCGGAGTAACGAAATTTCTGCCATCGTCAACATGCTTGCCGATAGCAGCTTCGACGCATTTTCGGCTCTGATGCTTTCAGCGATGTATGTGCCAACTGTCATTCTGTGGATTGTCGCGGTTTTGTATGGACCAGGCATCGTCGTGGGCTCGGGTTCTCCCTATGGAGTGCTTGATCAAGAACTCGGGGCCCTGCCCGGGTTTCCGTTCTTGGCAGTTCTTCCACCATCACTTCCATCGTGGTCAATGGCGTTCATGCTGTTGTCACTCCTGGCAGCGGTTCTTGGATCGCTGCGTTGGATACGTCAAGTTCAGCGTGCGAGCGAAGAACCTCGGCTTGGGTACTTCTTGGTGGTGCTGATTTCCGCAAGCGTCTCTTCTGCAATATTGGGCCTCACGCTCGCGCTTCTCGCTAGCGGTGCGCTCGGGTCTGGTCGCTTTGCCAATGTGGGGCCGCTGGCATTCACTGTCGCACTAGCGTCGACAGCCTGGACATTGCTCGGCACATTGGTCGTGCTTGGGCTTCACAAGTTTTCCCGCCACTAGGTCACATTCCTGGGCAGCCACCTGAGCCATTCGCTGGGATACTGAACTCATGAGCTCTCTCCTACTAGCCACTTCGATGGAAAGCGCCATCGAATTGCTCGAAATCGGCGGAGTTCTTCTTCTTTTGGGCCTCATTGCCTACGGTGCAGCGCGCATTGGTATTTCTGCTGTGCCTTTCTTTCTTTTTGCTGGGCTGATATTTGGCAAAGGTGGCATTGTCGGTTTAGAAGTGAGTCAAGGCTTTATTGCTTCGGCAGCAAATATAGGTGCCCTACTCCTGCTGTTGCTTCTAGGTTTGGAGTACAGCGCACGCGAAATTGCTTCAGCAGTTCGCTCCCGAAAATCTGTTGTTGCCATTGACCTTCTCAATGTCTTGCCAGGAATCGCAGTTGGCTATTTCATGGGGTGGGGACTGCTTGGCATCGTGGCTATGGCAGGCATTACTTATATCTCTTCCTCGGGCATTGCGTCGCAGTTGATTCGTGATTCGGGATTTCAACGGAGTGAGATTGCGCGTAGAACGGTCAGCGTTTTGGTTGTTGAGGACTTGGCCATTGCTCCGTATTTACCCGTCCTCACGTCGATGATCTTGGGACTTGGCGTCGTCGGTGGTCTGGTTTCGCTGTCAGCTGCTCTCGCAATCACGGGTGTGGTACTTCTTCTTGGAGTACACAATGAAACGGCTGTATCGCGGCTGTTGAATGCACGTGAACCTAATGCCCTGCTCTTGACGGTATTTGGTTCAGCCCTGCTTGCGGCAGGTGCGGCAAGTTATGTGGGATTCTCTGGCGCCGTCGCAGCGTTCTTGATTGGGCTATTGCTCACCGGTGAAGTTGCCTCTGCCGTGCGCGCCCGCCTCAGCCCACTAAGAGATTTTTTCTCGGCACTTTTCTTTCTCTTTTTCGGGCTAGCGACGGACCCTGCAGATATACCCCGAGTGCTCGGGCCTGCGATGGTGCTGGCCATTGTCGGTGTTGGTTTGAAGATGCTGGTGGGATGGTGGATCGCCAAGGATCTTGCCGATCGTATGAGTTGGCGTCGAGTGGGAGCTTTTCTTTCCCCGCGTGGTGAGTTCTCCATTCTGATTGCGGGCCTCATGGTGAGCACGACTTTTGCAGAGCAACTTCAAGCGCTGACAATTACGTATGTGATTATCACCGCCTTTATCGGATCTGGGTTGCTGTTGTTCTTTCGAAGCGGCTTCAATCGCTGACAGTCAGAACACGGTTTCACGCCGCTGTCCCACGGCCAAATCGGACAACTAAACTTTGCGTGTGACGGCGCGCATCGTGGTTCTGGCTTCAGGTTCAGGCACGCTTTTTCAGTCTCTGATTGATGCGCCGCAACGCTCCCAAGATTTTGAGATCACTGGTTTCGTGACGGATCAGCCGTCGGCACCAGCGCTCGAACGAGCAGCGCGTGCTGGGATCCCCGTCGCCGTGATTGCCCTGTCAGATTTCGAGACTCGTGACGTGTGGAATTCGGCACTGAGCGATGCCATTGCGACGTACGAACCTGACTTTGTGGTCTCGGCTGGCTTCATGCGCGTGATCGGAGAACCCGCGCTTACTCGGTTCGCTGGTCGCATCATCAACACCCACCCCGCCCTACTGCCAGCGTTCCCTGGAGCGCATGCAGTGCGAGACGCACTCGCCGCTGGCGCGACGGTGACGGGATCCACCGTGCATTATGTCGATGAAGGTGTCGATACCGGCCCCGTAATTCTTCAAGAGGCAGTCGAGATTCTGGTGGCTGATGACGAGACCTCGCTTCATGAACGTATCAAGATTGTCGAAAGGCGGCTGCTCGTCCAAGCGGTCACCGAGCTAGCTCACGAGATAGGTAAAAGCTGATGACTTCAGATCAGAGAGCAATCAAACGAGCACTCGTTTCGGTTTCAGACAAGACAGGATTGATTGAACTCGCGACCGCACTCCACGCGGCTGGTGTGGAGATCGTGTCCACTGGCTCAACAGCTTCGACTATTGCAGCGGCTGGTCTGCCCGTAACGCAGGTTCCCGATGTCACAGGTTTTCCTGAGTGCCTCGATGGCCGAGTCAAGACGCTGCACCCAAACATTCATGGCGGCCTACTCGCTGACGTGCGACTCGAATCTCATCGCGAACAATTGCAGGAGTTCGGGATTGCAGCTTTTCAGCTCGCGGTTATCAATCTGTACCCGTTCACCCAGACTGTGATGTCTGGCGCTGACATCGATGACTGCATCGAACAAATCGACATCGGTGGGCCAGCGATGGTTCGTGCGAGCGCCAAGAATCATGCGAACATGGCAATCGTCGTGAGTCCCGCCCGCTACACCGAGGTTATTGAGGCCGTTGCGAGTGGTGGTTTCTCACTCGCGCAACGTCAACGACTCGCGGCTGAGGCATTTCAACATACGGCGACCTACGACGTGCACGTCGCGTCCTGGATCAGCAACGTCGTCACGAAGACTGACGATGGCAGTGGATTCCCTAACTGGGTTGGGGTCACCTACAACCGCGAAAACATCTTGCGCTACGGAGAGAATCCACATCAGCGGGCGGCCGTGTACACCGTTGGTTTCGGTGGAACCGAAATTGCTGGCGCTAGGCAACTGCATGGCAAAGAAATGTCGTACAACAACTATGTTGATGCGGACGCGGCCCGTCGTGCAGCTTTTGATTTCAGTGAACCTGCCGTCGCCATCATCAAGCACACCAATCCATGTGGCATTGCAATCGGAAGCGACATTGCTGAGGCTCACCGCAAAGCGCACGCCACCGATCCAGTCAGCGCATTTGGTGGTGTGATTGCTGCTAATCGCATGGTAACTGCCGATATGGCTCGCCAAGTTGCAGAGATCTTTACTGAAGTGATCGTTGCTCCAGATTTTGAACCCGAAGCTGTAGAAATCCTGAGCCAGAAACCATCTATTCGCGTTTTGGTGGTGCCTGCTCCGTGGGATGGCGCAGGAATCGAAATGCGCGACATCAGCGGCGGCATGTTGATGCAGGTTCAGGACAGATTGCAGGCCGAGGGAGACAATCCTGCGAACTGGAACTTGGTCAGTGGCGCACCCGCTGATGCTGAGACGCTTGCCGACCTCGCTTTCGCGTGGACTGCGTGCCGAAGTGTGAAGAGCAACGCAATTCTTTTGGCGAACGAGGGCGCTGCAGTGGGTATTGGTATGGGTCAGGTCAGTCGCGTTGACTCATCACAGCTTGCGGTCGGCAGAGCAGGGGAGCGAGCGGCAGGTTCGGTCGCTGCCTCTGACGCGTTCTTCCCGTTTGCTGACGGCCTCAAGACACTGCTTGATGCCGGCGTTCGTGCTGTTGTTGCGCCGGGTGGGTCGGTTCGCGACGAAGAAGTGATCGCTGCTGCTACGGCGGCGGGAATCACGATGTACTTCACAGGGACTCGCCATTTCTTCCACTAAGCCCATGGCCGCGCCGCATCAGCATCACTGGATTGCCCAGTCGGTTGCGGTGCTTGCGGGTGCTGCCACCACCGCGCAATCTCGCGTCAATGGCGAACTGTCACTGCGGGTCGGCAGCGGCTGGGAGGCCGCCCTCATCTCTTTCAGCACTGGCTTGGTGTGCCTCACGGTGTACGCGCTTTTTGCCCCGCGCGTGCGCTTAGGTTTAAGTCAGGTTTTTGCTGCTCGTCGTGAGGGCTCTTTGAAGTGGTGGCATGTCATCGGCGGCAGTATCGGCGCGTGTTTCGTGGCGACTCAAAGCATCACTGTTCCGCTGATGGGTGTTGCGATTTTTACGGTTGCAACAGTTGGCGCGACGACTGCCGCTTCCATCCTTGTTGATCGCTTTGGCGTTGGACCTCAGGGGCACATCCATCCTTCGACGAATCGCGTCATCGCTGGTGTCATCGCTGTGACTGCTATCGCTGTTTCTGTCTCCGATCGATTTGGCACGGCGAACTTTGCGCTGTGGGGAGTTGTTGCATCGCTTGTGGTGGGCGCGGGTGTTTCGTTTCAGCATGCGCTTAATGGGCATGTCAGTCGCGTAGCGCAACATCCAGTGACAGCTGCGTGGTGGAACTTCATCGTCGGTACTGCGACGCTGCTGATCTTCTTTGGCGTCCAATTGGCAGCAGGCAATGTTGAAGTGGCACCGCTTCCGACTGACGTCTGGTGGCTGTACACAGGCGGCGTATTTGGATTGGCATTCATTATTTCCGCCGCTCGCATCATTCATATTCTTGGGAGCCTGCGCTTTGCTCTCGGCAGCGTGACGGGTCAACTTTTTGGCGCCGTTCTCTTTGATGTCCTGGCACCGACAGCGGGCACGAACATCTCTTCGCACTTGCTCGCAGGTGTTGCTTTGACCGGCGTGGCAGTGGTGATTGCCAATCGGCGACCCGCAACTCTTCAGGCCGGGCAATAGGCTCCACCTATGCGCGCCCAGACCTCCCGACTAATCAGCTACCTCGTGGTGGCGATGATTCTGGTGAGCATCGCAGTGCTAGCGACTGGCAATTTCCGCATTGGCTCACTCGGCGTCTCTGCCTCGCTCGCTCTCGCCCTGATTGGGCGGATATTGCAGCCTTCGGGGCGCAGAAGTTGGCTCGTCGTACGCTCGCGAGCCGTCGATTTGATTACGCTTTCGGTGCTGCTCGCCGCTGTGACGAGTCTCGCACTCATCGTCCCGCAACCGGCGTAATCGGGCCGATTTTGACCAATTAGGCTTGGGTCATTGACGCGCCGATTGGGCGCTTGTGCTTGGAGGACCCATGGCTCGCAAGGGAAAAGTTTCAGTTATCGGTGCCGGCTTCTACGGCTCTACGACGGCATTGCGCCTCGCTGAATATGACATCTTCGAAACGGTGGTTCTCACCGACATCCTCGAAGGTAAGCCAGAGGGTCTCGCGCTCGACATGAATCAGTCGCGGCCCATCGAAGGATTCGAGACCAAGGTGATCGGCCAGACCACCACAGCGAGCGGCGAAGGCTACGAAGCGATTGCCGATTCTGACGTCGTCGTCATCACCGCTGGCCTCCCTCGCAAGCCAGGCATGAGCCGCATGGACCTCATCGAAGTCAACGCTGGCATCGTGCGCGGAGTCGCTGAGAACATTGCAAAGCACGCACCGAACGCCGTTGTCATCGTCGTGTCTAATCCACTCGACGAAATGACCGCGCTGACGCAGCTTGCGACTGGTTTTCCGAAGGAACGCGTCATCGGTCAGGCAGGCATGCTCGACACCGCACGCTTCACGCACTTTGTTGCAGAAACCCTCGGTGTTGAAGTAGGCAGCGTGCGCACTCTCACGCTCGGCTCGCATGGCGACACCATGGTGCCAGTGCCATCACGCTGCACTGTCGATGGCAAGCCGCTCTCGGACTTGCTCTCTGCAGAGAAAATCGAAGAACTTGTTGTCCGCACCCGCAACGGTGGCGCTGAAGTTGTTGCACTTCTCAAGACCGGCTCTGCCTACTACGCACCTTCTGCAGCAGCCGCTCGTATGGCCAAAGCAGTCATCGAAGACAGTGGCGCTGTGATGCCAGTGTGTGCATGGGTTGATGGCGAGTACGGCATCGAAGGCGTGTACCTCGGCGTCGAAGCTGAAATCGGCCGCGGTGGTATTCGCAAGGTTGTCGAAACCGCACTGACGGATTCTGAGAAAGCTGGACTTCTCGAAGCTGCCGAAGCTGTCCGCGCGAAGCAAGCAGACGTTCAGAGCCTTTAATCCTCATCGATACATTCACATCGATTAACGAAAGCGATTCACATGTCAAAAATCAAGGTACTTAACCCAGTCGTCGAGCTCGATGGCGATGAGATGACTCGCATCATCTGGCAGTTCATCAAGGATCAATTGATCCTCCCGTACCTCGATGTTGATTTGAAGTACTACGACTTGAGCATTGAGAATCGCGATGCGACCAACGACCAGGTCACCATCGACTCCGCGAACGCCATCAAGCAGTACGGCGTTGGCGTGAAGTGCGCGACCATCACTCCTGACGAAGCTCGCGTGGAGGAATTTGGTCTCAAGAAAATGTGGAAGTCGCCTAACGGCACCATCCGCAACATTCTCGGCGGCGTCATCTTCCGTGAACCCATCATCATCAGCAACATTCCACGGCTCGTGCCGGGTTGGACTAAGCCCATTGTTGTTGGCCGTCACGCTTTCGGTGATCAGTACCGCGCAACCGACCTGAAGGTTCCAGGCGAAGGCACGCTGACGCTGACTTTCACACCAAAAGACGGTGGCGAACCAATGGAACTCAATGTCTTTGACTTCCCAGGTGCCGGCGTCGCGATGGCGATGTACAACCTCGACGAAAGCATCCGCGACTTTGCGCGTGCGTCGCTTCGTTACGGCTTGCTTCGCAATTACCCTGTCTACCTGTCGACGAAGAACACGATTCTTAAGGCCTACGACGGTCGTTTCAAGGACATTTTCGCTGAGGTCTACGAAGCCGAATTCAAGGCAGAGTTCGAAGCTGCCGGAATTACCTACGAACACCGCCTCATCGACGACATGGTCGCTGCGGCAATGAAGTGGGAAGGCGGCTACGTCTGGGCCTGCAAGAACTACGACGGTGACGTTC
>JAFMIT010000168.1 GCA_017853815.1 Actinomycetota bacterium | reverse complement strand
CGCAGGTGCCACAGCCACCCTGCTCACACACGAGCGCAGCAGCGAACAGAATCGCAGCCGTCGAACGACCAGCGCCCGGTGGGCCAGTGAACAGCCACGCGTGTGTCATCGCACTACCACTGACCTCTGTCACCGAATGCGCATCATCAACCGCACGTTGGAGAGCTTCAATCGCAAAGGGCTGGCCGACGAGCCGAGTCCACACACTCACGAGGCACCCAGTCGTCGATCAACTTCGGCTGCAATCTCCGCCGCCAGTGACTCAATGCTGCGAGATGCAGGGAGGACCAGATACCTGTCGGGTGCGAGCGCCGCGAGGTCGAGAAATGCCTGACACACGACCGCGTGGAAATCCGCAGACTCTTCTTCGAGTCGGTTGGGATCCGCCACTCGCCCAAGACCGTGACTGGCATCCACGTCGAGAACAATCGTGAGGTCGGGGACGAGACCGTTGGTCGCCCACAAGTTGAGATTGCGAACTTCTTCGAGCCCAAGACCGCGTGCCACGCCCTGGTAGGCGATGGACGAATCCATGTAGCGATCGGTGATGACAATCTCGCCACGCTCGAGAGCGGGACGCACAGTTTTAGATACATGCTCAGCGCGAGAAGCGGCGAAAAGCAGCGCCTCTGACCGATCATCGAGACCCACGTGCGCGACATCGAGCACCACTTGCCGGATCTTCTCGGCGACAGGTGAACCACCAGGCTCACGAGTCTGGACCACCGTGTGGCCAGCCGCGCGGAGGTGCTCCGCAAGGGCAGCGGACTGCGTCGACTTGCCGGCGCCGTCGCCACCTTCGAATGCAATAAACAAGCCCGTCATGATGATGGCAAGCCTAGAGCAGACCTCAGACAAACGGTCTGCGTGCTATTCAGGCTTAGCTGCAACCGACTTCTTGACTGCCTTTTTGGCCGTCTTTTTCGCGGTCTTCTTCGCAACCTTCTTGGCAGGAGCTTTTGTCGTGGCTTTTGCCTCGGCACTCGCTGCCTTCTTGGTGGTCTTGCGGGCACGCTTCTTGGTGGATGGACCCTTCGCGCGACGGTCGGCGAGCAATTCGACTGCACGTTCTGGTGTCAGATTCTGGGCGTTATCGATAGTTCGAAGCGAGGCGTTGGTTTCGCCGTCCGTCACGTAGAGACCGAAGCGACCTTCGCGCAGCGTGATCTCGCCGCCAGAAACCGGATCCGGACCATAGGCAGCAAGCGGCTCTTTGACTGCGGTGCGACCGCGCGTCTTTGGTTGCGCCAGGAGATGCAGCGCCTCTTCCAGAGTGAAAGTGAACATCGCTTCTTCTGAAGGAAGACTGCGGCTGTCTTTGTTGCGCAAGATATACGGACCGTACGGGCCATTCTGCGCAGTGATGTTGACGCCATCAGCGTCCTGACCGATGACCCGTGGCAACGACAGGAGTTGAACCGCATCATCAATCGTCACGGTGTCGAGCGACATGGTCTTCAGCAGGGATGCAGTGCGAGGCTTCACTGAACCGCGGCCCGTCGTCTTGGTGCCCTCAGGAAGGACCTCAGTGACGTACGGTCCGAAGCGACCCGACTTTGCTTCGATGGCGAAACCAGAAACTGGGTGGACACCCAGTTCACGAGTTCCAGAAGGTGCATTGAAAAGCTCTTCAATTTTTTCGACGGTGAGCTCATCAGGCATGACGTCTTCAGGCAAGTTCGCACGGTCTTCGCCGCGTTCTAGATAAGGGCCGTACTTGCCCACGCGCACGACCGCTTCAGAACCTGGAAGTGGAATCGAGCTGATGCCGCGCGCATCAATGTCTGCGCGCTGCGCCAAAAGGTTCGTGAAGCCAGGGAAATCGCCGGCACCATCCCAGTAGAACTCTTTGAGGAGTGCTAGCTGCGACAGGTCGCCCTCGGCAATCTGATCGAGACGTTCTTCCATACGCGCGGTGAAGTCGTAGTCGATGAGCTGCGGGAAGTGCGTCTCGAGCAATCGAATCGAAGCGAATGCTGTCCACGATGGCACAAGTGCTTTTGACTTAGTGCGCAATACATAGCCGCGTTCAGTAATCGTCGTGATGGTCGACGCGTAGGTAGATGGACGACCGATACCGAGCTCTTCGAGCTTCTTGATGAGCGATGGCTCAGTGAAACGAGCTGGCGGCTTGGTTTCGTGGCCTACCGCGTTGAGGTCTTGTGCGGCTAGCGACTGACCTTCTTCAAGCACTGGCAAACGACGTTCGTTGTCTTCATCGGAATCATCATCTGGTGCAATGTCGTAAGCGGCTCGCCAACCAGCGAACAAAACCACAGTGCCAGAAGCGCGGAACTGTGCTTTCTGCCCAGTCGTTGCGACGGCTTCGATTGTCGCCGTCGTTGTCGCTTCACGTGAGTCCGCCATCTGCGATGCGAGAGTGCGTCGCCAGATGAGGTCGTACAGATTCATTGAGTCTGCATGTAGTTCTGAGCGAAGATCTTGGGGCGAGCGGAACTTTTCGCCTGCCGGACGAATCGCTTCGTGCGCCTCTTGAGCACCCTTCGACTTCGCGCCGTAATAGCGCGGTGAGTCTGCGACGTTTTCTTTGCCAAACAAAACCGTGGCCTGTTCGCGAGCGGCCTTTGTTGCCTGTTCAGAAAGCGACGGCGAGTCAGTTCGCATGTAGGTGATGTAACCGCGGGCATACAGATCTTGTGCTAGATCCATCGTGCGCTTGGTGCTCCAACGATATTTCTTGCCGGCCTCTTGTTGCAGCGTCGATGTTGTGAACGGCGCGAACGGCTTGCGGTTGGACATCTTTTGTTCGATGCCCGCGACGGTGAACGCCTGTGATTGGAGCGCATCGACAAGTTTCTGAGCATCGTCGAGCGAGAGCAAGACGACGTTCTTTGCCGTCAGATTTCCGTTCTCGTCGAAAGACTTTCCGTCTGCGAGGCGCACCCCATCGAGGCTATGCAGTTCGGCTTTAAAGCCAGGTTCGAGGATGGCGACGATGTCCGCGTATGACGCGCGAGTGAACGCCATGCGCTCGCGTTCGCGTTCCACCACCAGTCGCACTGCGACCGACTGCACTCGGCCAGCGCTCTTGGCGTTGGTGACTTTTCGCCACAGAACTTCGCTGAGTTCAAAGCCCATGATGCGATCGAGTTTGCGGCGCGCTTCTTGCGCTTCGACGAGCGACATGTCGAGGTCACGAGGATTGTCGACTGCGTGCTGGAT
>JAFMIT010000167.1 GCA_017853815.1 Actinomycetota bacterium | reverse complement strand
GCAGGTGCCGGTGGTGGCATCCGCAAGGGTGGCCAACACGAGATTGCCGTCGAAGAAAGCATCAACACGGCGTACGGCGTTGAGCGCATCGTGCGCGATGCATTTGAGCGCGCGACTCGTCGCCACAACAAGGTGACTCTTGTGCACAAGACCAACGTTCTCGTTCACGCGGGTTCGTTGTGGAGTCGCATCTTCAACGAGGTCGCACGCGAGTACCCAGGCGTCACGACTGACTACCTGCATGTCGATGCCGCATCGATGTTCTTCTTGACTCATCCAGAGCGCTTCGATGTTGTCGTGACCGACAATCTCTTTGGCGACATCCTGACCGACATTGGCGCTGCAATCGCTGGCGGTATCGGGCTTGCGGCCTCTGGTAACTTGGACGTCACTCGCACCAACCCGTCGATGTTTGAACCGGTACATGGTTCAGCTCCGGACATTGCAGGCCAAGGCAAGGCTGATCCCACTGCCACGGTTCTCAGCGTTGCGATGCTTCTCGATCACATCGGCGCATCAGAAGCAGCGCTCGCAGTGGAAAATGCTGTCGCAGCTGACCTCGCAAACCGAGGCAGCGCACCGCGCAGCACCAGTGAAGTCGGCGACGCTCTCGCCGCACTTGTTTCATAATCGCGTCTCCCACGACAACCAAGGATCGCCATGCAGTTCACGCAGCACCTGAATCCCACTCCAGCAACAGACGCGCGTCGCGCCGAAATCATGGCCAACCCAGGCTTCGGCAAGTACTTCACTGATCACATGGTGCGCGTCGACTGGAACGCGGCCGACGGCTGGCATGACGCGCGAGTGATTCCTTATGGGCCGTTGGCGCTCGACCCTGCGACCAATTTCATGCACTACGGCCAGGCCATCTTCGAGGGTCTGAAGGCCTACAAGCATGAAGATGGTTCGATTCACACATTCCGTCCGTTAGAAAACGCTCGCCGGTTTGCTCGGTCGGCAGCGCGTCTCGGCATGGCGCAATTGCCTGAAGACATTTTTGTGCAGTCGCTTCAAGAACTTCTCGCCGTCGATAGCCAATGGGTGCCGTCGGCCGATGAGCAGTCGCTGTACTTGCGTCCGTTCATGATTTCAACCGAAGTTGGTCTTGGCGTGCGTCCAGCCAATGAGTACGCATATCTCTTGATTGCTTCTCCTGTCGGCGCGTACTTCCCACAAGGCGTGAAACCCGTGACCGTGTGGCTCTCAAACGAATACGTGCGCGCTGCACCCGGTGGTACTGGCGAGGCGAAATGCGCAGGCAACTACGCGGCTTCTCTGTTGGCGCAGGCACAGGCTGCCCAAGAGGGATGCGACCAAGTCGTCTGGCTCGATGCGATTGAACGCAAGTGGGTCGAAGAAATGGGCGGCATGAACCTGTACTTCGTTTTCGGTTCTGGAGCAGGGGCTCGAGTCATGACTCCAGAGTTGTCGGGCACGCTGTTGCCTGGCGTCACGCGCGAATCGCTACTTCAGGTGGCGGCGGATCTTGGCTTCAAGGCCGAGACTGGACGCATCTCTGTCGACCAGTGGCGCGATGGCGTTGCGAGCGGCGAGATCACCGAAGTATTTGCCTGCGGTACGGCTGCTGTCATCACGCCCGTCGGTCACGTTAAGTCGTCAAATGCGGAATGGATTAACGGTGATGGCCAGCCTGGTCCTATCACAATGCAACTTCGCAAGGCACTCACCTCAATCCAAAACGGATCTGCTCCAGACACCCACGGCTGGCTGCACCGCCTCGCCTAACTTCTCGTGGTACGAGCCCAGAACACGACTGGTACGTGAACGCGTCGCCACTGGTACGTGAACGCGTTGTTTGACCTGTGGGTTCCGCTTGAGGGGTAGGACATGGCACAATTCGGCACATGTCCTCAAAGGTCATCATTATTGACTAGCGCATCAGCACTCTGTTGATGCGCTGCCTCTCGTGCCCACGGGAGGCTTTTTCGTTGGAAGGCGAAAGTATGTTCGAGCTCGACGACTCGTTCCACGTGTACGACACCACGCTGCGCGATGGCGCTCAGCGTGAAGGCATTTCGTACTCGGTGGCAGACAAGCTGGCGGTTGCCCGCCTGCTCGACAGCTATGGCGTCGGCTTCATTGAAGGCGGCTGGCCCGGCGCCCTGCCTAAGGACACTGAGTTCTTCCAGCGTGCCAAGGAAGAGATAGATTTCAAATACGCCAAGTTGGTGGCGTTCGGTTCGACCCGCAAGGCGGGTGTCGCGGTCGAGGATGACATGCAAGTCAAAGCGCTCCTCGATTCCGAGGCGCCTGTCATCACGATTGTCGCGAAGTCAGATGTCGTCCATGTTCGCGAAGCGTTGCGCACGAGCAACGAAGAAAACCTCGACATGGTGACAGACACGGTTCGCTACTTGGTCGCTAATGGTCGACGGGTGTTTATCGACTGTGAACATTTCTTCGATGGCTACAAGCATGACTCCGATTACGGTGTCGAGTTGTTGAAGGCCGCCTTCGCCGCAGGTGCGTCGGTGGGCGTGTTGTGCGATACAAATGGTGGAACCTTGCCAAGCCAAATTGGCCGCATCACTGCTGACGTGTTGGCGCGCACTGGTGGCCGAATCGGCATCCACTGCCAGGACGACACTTCCTGCGCGGTCGCTAACACCATTGCTGCAGTCGAAGCTGGTGCAACGCACGTGCAGTTGACCGCCAATGGTTACGGCGAGCGAACCGGAAATGCAGACCTATTTGCGGTCGTCGCAAACTTGGAGACCAAACTTGATATGCG
Organism: Actinomycetota bacterium; assembly: GCA_017853815.1. Classification (GTDB taxonomy): domain Bacteria; phylum Actinomycetota; class Actinomycetes; order S36-B12; family UBA5976; genus JAFMIT01. The sequence continues at coordinate 450 of JAFMIT010000167.1, read as the reverse complement.
CGTTCTGCCCGAAGGCAAGTTGCGCGAGACCGTGCGGATTTCGCATGCAATTGCGGACATTGCCAATCTGCCGGCGAACACTCATCAGGCATACGCAGGTGTGAGCGCGTTCGCGCACAAAGCTGGCTTGCATGCGAGTGCGCTCAAGATTAATCCTGAGCTTTACAACCACATTGATCCGACCGTCGTCGGCAATGACCAGCGCGTGCTGGTGACCGAGATGGCTGGTCGCGCATCTGTCGAGTTGAAGAGTCGCGAATTGGGATTTGATTTGGCGGGAGACAACGATGCGATTGGTCGCGTCGTTGCGAAAGTGAAAGAACTCGAAGCAGCGGGCTGGTCTTTCGAAGCTGCGGATGCGTCGTTCGAACTTCTGCTGATGGAACAAGCGCGGAACGATCGTCCGACGCTTTTCCAGGTCGAGTCGTGGCGCACGATTGTTGAGCAGCG
>JAFMIT010000166.1 GCA_017853815.1 Actinomycetota bacterium | reverse complement strand
GGTTGGCGATTGGGTGATGATCCCGCGCTATGAAGCCACTGCCGTTTCGTACCGCGGTGTTGCCGTTGCAATCATCCCTGATGACCGCATCATGGCCGTTATTACCGATCCGACAGACGTGAAGTCAGTCAAAGACGCCACGAAGTTTTAATGGAGGTTTAGATGGTTGAAGGTGATGACGGTCCAGAAGAATTGGATCTTCCTCTCTTTGAAGAGGGGCCTACCGATAGTGTCGAGCTTGAGCTTGATGACGATGATGTTGGCGGTAATCTAGCCGATTACTTGGACGACGAAGACGAAGCCAGCGAGGTTGTCGCTGAGGACGAAGGCGAGTCCGAGGAAGAAGATCACGACGAAGAGGAGGCCTCCGATGATGATGGAGAGGAAGCCGAAGCTGAAGACGATGATCAGATCGACGAGGAGGAAGAGGAAGAAGAAGAACCTCGCCCTCGCAAACGCGACGCAGAACGACGCATCGCCGAGCTGGCTCGTCGCGCGCAAGAAGCTGAGCGCCGCGCTCAAGAGATTGAGGCACGTCTTCAGCAGGAAGCAGCACTAAGGCAGCAATCCGATCTCGCTATGATGACCCACTATGAGCAACGCCTGCGCGGCGATGCTAACGTGGTTCTTGGCCAGATCGAAGAAGCGATCTCTCTGGGGGATGCTCGCAAGCAGGCTGAACTGCAGGCGCAGTTCAACCAGATTCAAAGCGATCTGTCTGGCATCGATGCATGGCGCAAAGATGCCGAAGCGAAGATGGTTGAGGCGCAGCAGGTTGCAGAGCAGCCGAAGCCTCAGCAGCAGCAACAGGTAACTCTGGAGCCACGTACTCGCGACTGGATTGAGAAGAACCCTTGGTTCCAGCCGCAGTCACCTGACTTCGATCCTGAGATGCACGAAGAAGCCACGATCTATGCGCGTCGTCTTGAACGCCGCTACAAAGCGGATGGCCGTGCAGAAGAAATCGGCAGTGCTGCGTACTTCAAGGAAATCGACAAACATATGCGGGCTGAGTTTGCCGATGTCTTCCCGGACAGGTCAGCCCCTAAAAAGGCAACACCGAAGATGAAGCGAGACAACAGCGTCGCTCCAGTTGTGCGCAGCTCAGGGTCTGACACTCCCTCGAAGCGCACTGCCAAGGTTTCCCTGTCGCCGGCAGAACGTCAGTTCGCCCGCAACATGGCAGCTTCAGGCGCATACAAGAAACCAAATGGTCAGCGGATGACCGATGCAGAGGCAGAGCGATATCATGCTGCCTTCATGCTCAAGCAACGGCGGGGGTAATTTATTATGGCACGAGTATCACGAGTGGCCCAAAGCCGCACAGCAACAACGCGCAGCTCAGACATGCGGGCGCAGTCTGAAACGCACTTTCAGTCCAAGCTGCACGTTCCCAGCAACAAGATCCCTGATGGGATGACCTATGCTTGGGTCCGCGAATCCACGCTCAACGAGCCTGATCCCGACAACATGACGGATCGCATGGTTCGTGGCTGGCAGCCGGTCCCGGCCGCTCGTCACCCTGAGATGGTCCCGCCTCCGCTGCCCGGTTACGAAGGCATGGAAGCGACGGTCATCCGTCGTGGCGGTCTTATCCTTTGCGAACGGATCACCGCAGACGTGGAAATCTCACGTCAAGAACGCGACATTGAGAATATGGAAGTTCTGCAGGATGTGGCTTGGACTGGTCAGTCGGATCCGAATATGCCGCGCATCGACGACAGCAGTGTCGGCTTTGAGCGCGTAACTTCGTTTAAGGACTAACAGCTCCGGTCACAGTGAGCGATTACTGTGAACCCACTAGCCCCCGCCGGTCCAGTGCTGGCGGGGGTCTTTTGTCTATTGACCGTCAGCCTTGCGTAATATATTTCTTCATTTCTCGATGGTGGTCACGTATCCACTAACCTTCGATGGTGGTCACGTATCCACTACATAGATCGATTGCCGTTACGTACCGGCAGACAAACCTTCAAACTTCAGCATGGAGATTCCGTATGGCTTACGGCACCAATGCGCCTCAGGGGTTCGTCCCCGTCAAGAAGCTGGATGGCTCTGCTTGGACTGGCGCAACTAATCCTTATCAAATCGTTACCACGTATGCGACTGCCATTTTCCGTGGCGATCCCGTCACCATTGGCACCTCGGGCTATCTCGAAGTCGGCACCGCTGGCAATGCCTGCGTTGGCGTTTTCTGGGGTGTTAAGTACACCGACAGCACCGGCGTGGTGAAGTTCATGAACTACTGGCCGGGCAACCCGGGCGTTCTCACCGGCTCGACCGTTGAGGCTCTCGTGATTGACGATCCCGACACCGTGTTCACCGTTCAAGAAACCAACGGTTCTGGCGCTGCCGGCACTCCGTTGGCTCTCGCTGATCGTGGCCTGAACATCAACTTCCTGTACACTGCTGGTTCCACGTCGACGGGTACGTCGGCTTTGTCGATCAACAACGCTACAGAAGCTGACACTTCGACGCTGAACTGCAAGATCCTGCAGCTTGACCCGACCCCGGGTAACGCTGTTGGTGCCTTCGCTAACTGGCTCGTGACCATCAACAACCACCTCTACCGGGGTGGCGTGACTGGCGTCTAATCGGCCAAGCAGGGAGACATAAGAAATGGCTATTAATACAACCGCAATTCGCGACCTGCTCCGTCCCGGTCTGGCTGCCGTTTTCGGCGACTATCCGATGTATCCGGGTCAATGGTCCGAGATCTTTGAAAAGCACACGTCCGATAAGGCTGTCGAAATCGAAGTTGAAGTCAAGCTGCTTGGCCTCGCTCAGATCAAGGCAGAAGGTGCTTCGACCGCTTACGGCGAAATGGGTCAGCGTTATGTAACGAACTATGTGAACCGTTACACCAGCATTGGCTTCATCATCACCCGTCAGGCGATCAAGGACAACCTGTACCAGTCGTCGTTCCCGCTGCAGGCGAAGGCTCTTCGTCAGTCGATGGAACAGACCAAGGAAGTTCTCGGCGCATCCGTTCTGAACAACGGCTTCTCGTCGAACTTCCCGATTGGCGACGGCCAGCCGCTGTTCTCGACGCAGCACCCAATCGACAACGGCGTGGTTGCCAACACCTTCACGGTGCAGGCTGACCTCAACGAAACGTCGCTTCAGGATGCTATCGTCGGCGTTCAGCGCTTCCGTGATGCTGCGGGCCTCCGCATCATGACGAAGCCGACCAAGCTGATCGTTCCGGCTGAACTGCAGTGGACG
>JAFMIT010000165.1 GCA_017853815.1 Actinomycetota bacterium | reverse complement strand
GAACGAGGCGTGCATCAACCAAGCGCCCGGGAAGGTGCCAATCAGCTTGATGCCCGTCAGTTCGTTGATAGCACGAAGCCCGCGAACAACCGGCACTAGCGAGGTCTGCAGCGGCACAACCATCAACGCCACGATGCTGACAAACAGAACGTTGCGGCCCTTGAACTGCAAGAAAGTGAACGCGTACGCAGCGTGAGCGGCGATCAGAATCGGCAGCACAGTTGCGGGAACAGTCACGACGACTGTGTTGATAAACGAGCCGAGCATGTCATCGCGCTCAAGCACTGTCTGAAAAGCAGCAGTGGACCACTCTTGGCCGAATGGATTAAAGATGGCTTCCCACCAACCCGACTCAGCTGCTGCATCCTTACTGCGGAATGCCGTGATGAGCAGACCCACCGTTGGCATAGACCAGATTCCGATGAGCAATGCCAAGAACAGGGTGGTTCCGGGTTTGAAGTCTTTAACTTTTTGGGCGAACGTGCTCATCGCAGGGCCTCCTGGTGACGGAACGTGCGAATTTGGATGTACATCAACGGCACGATGAACAACGTCAGGATCGTGATGATGGCCGAGGCCGCGCCGACGTTAGCGTTCAAGAAATACTCTTGGTAGAACTTGTAACCGAGCACGCTGGTCGTAAATGCGCCACCGGTCATTGCTAACACAATGTCGAAAATCTTCATGACCATGATGACCACCGTGATGAACACCGACGTCACGGTGCCGCGAATCTGTGGCAGGACGACCTTGAAAAAGACCTGCGATGACGTGGCGCCATCAATCTTGGCGGCCTCGATTGTCTCTTCGGGGACGGCCTTGATCGCAGACGAAATCATGACCATGGAATACCCAGCCTGCAACCAGATGATGATGATCATCAGCAAGAATGAGTTAAGGCGGTAATCCGAAATGTTCATCCACGGCTGTGGTGAGCCGCCGAACGCCACCACGAGGCGATTCAACAAACCGATCTCTGGGCGACCAGGCGGAACATTGACGTAGATGAAGGACCAGATGGTCGCCGCGCTGATGAAGGAAATCGACATCGGCATGAAGATGAGCGACTTGAAAATCTTCTCGCGGGTCGGGCCGACCTGATTGGTCAACGTCGCCACGAGCAAACCAATAACTACCGTGGCGGCTGGCACGAAGGCAATCCACAAGAAGTTGTTGATCAGGATGTCAATGAAAGTCGGGTCGGTGATGAGCTCGACATAGTTCTCGATGCCCACCCACTCCTTGCCGGAAGAGTTCATGAAGGAATACAGGAAGGTCTGGATCAGCGGGTACACGAGTACCGCGATCAACAGGACCGCTGCGGGAAGAAGGTACGTGATGTGGCGAATACGTTCCTGCGTGCGATCTGGCAGCAAGCGAACGAGATAGTCAAGACCCCAGTAAATGAAAAGACTGACTGCGATGCCAAGCACGATTGCGAAGAGTCCGAAGAGGACGTCGTTAATCACGGTGCAGCTCCATCAGTAGAAAGTGTGTAAAGGATTGCAGGGGAAGCCCGGAGGCTTCCCCTGCAACCAGAGTTTCTTCATCGCACTCAGTGCGACTCAGAGCGGTAAGTTACTTAGAACTTAGCCTGGATACGAGCGGCAGCATCAGCCCAGCTGATCTTGCCGGCGACCCATTCGGTACCTGCGACCCAGAATTCAGCGTTAACTTCTGAAGGCATGCGGTCAGATCCATCGAAGCCGAACACTGCTGCGTTGGCCATGGTCTCACCGACTGCCTTGGTCAGAGCGTCTGGGTAGAGGCTGGTGTCGAAGGTGCTGTGAGGCGAGGTGAACGAAGAACGCTTCGCCATCAAAGTACCGATCTTGTCGCTGTAGATGAACTGAAGCACCTTTGCGGTGTCAGCATCACCATTGAACGCAGCAGCGAGGTCGCCACCACCGAGAACGCCAGCCTGGCCGCCGTCTGGTGCTGGAAGCGCGAAGACGCTTGCGTTGGTGTAGTCGCCTGCAGCGAGTTCAGCCTTGATGTTGTCTGGGAAGAAGTCCGTGATGAACGAACCCTGACGGATCATGAAGCACTGACCCTTGGCCTTGCCGCCGGTCTCGAAGAGAGGAGCGGTGTTGCCGAAGCCATCGGTCGACATCGAGGTGCCGCCACCGTTGACGTTGCCATCGGTGAAGAGCAACGAGGCAACCTTGTCAGCAGCCTTGGTAACTTCTGGGCTGTCGAAGGTCACTTCGCCGGCAATCCACTTGTTGTAGACATCGACGCCGTTGTAGTCAAGGACGTACTGCTCGAGCCAGTCGGTGATTGGCCAACCGGTTGCGCCGCCTGATTCGATACCTGCACAGAATGGGTAACCTGACTTGTCAGCCTTGATCTTCTCGATCAATGCGGTCATTTCAGCATCGGTGGTAGGCACTGAGTAGCCGTACTTGGTGAACTGTGATGGGTTGTAGAACACGAGGGTCTTGACGTTTGCAGAAACTGGAAGACCGTAGGTCTTGCCGTCAGCAACTGCGAGGGTGTCCCAACCTGGAACCAAGGTGCCCTTTGGAATCGACAGATCGAGACCTGCGATGTCTTCGAGTGCAACGAGGTTGCCGGCCTTAGCCTGGTCGAGCAAGCCGCCTGGCTGTGGCCAGAGAGCGATGTCTGGAGCTTCGCCAGCTTCAATCTTCACCTTGATGTCGGTGTCGAATGATGCGAGCGAGGTGAAGGTGATGTCGATGCCGCTCTCCTGCGAGAACGCATCAAGTTCTTCCTGGAATGCTGCAGCCTGTGCTTCGCCGTATGCACCGTAGATGACGACCTTGTTGTCTGAGGTCGCTTCTGGTTCAGATGACGAGCAGCCTGCCAATGCGAGACCGGCAGTAACGACTACTGCGGTCGCGGCAAAAAAGCGAGAAGCTTTTTTCATTTGTTAGCCCTTTCGATTTGCGTCCGAGGCCGAGGGACCTCAACGGCTGAAGATTAAAGTTTTCGGCTCCAGCAAAAAGCCTTTAGCGGATACAGTCCCGTGACGGTTGCACAGCGTTTGCATACCGTTTGCATGTCGGGTTTGCAGAGGGTTTTGGGCCGCATCGGGACCCCTGCCTCGTCCTGAGCCTGCAGAAAACTGCACATAAATGACGGCGCAGCCGCGGGAAGCGAAATGCCCCCGCGAGGGGGCTTTCGTGTGGTGGAGCTAAGGGGATTCGAACCCCTGACCCCCTGCATGCCATGCAGGTGCGCTACCAGCTGCGCTATAGCC
>JAFMIT010000002.1 GCA_017853815.1 Actinomycetota bacterium | reverse complement strand
CTTAGATGAAGGTGTTTACGAAGTCGGCACTCCGGGCGAGCGACCAGCGTTGTATCTGCCCGTCAACGAGACCGTGCGATTTGAACTCACGTCGCCAGATGTCATTCACTCTTTCTGGGTGCCAGCGTTCCTTCACAAGATGGACGTCATCCCTGGCCGTTTGAACAAGTTTGAATCAACTCCGAACAAACTCGGCGTGTACGCCGGCAAGTGCACCGAATTGTGTGGAGCTGACCATGCTCGCATGCTCTTCGATGTTCATGTCGTCACCCGTGCTGAGTACGAAGCTCATATTCAAAAACTTCGAGATGCTGGCCAAGTGGGCGTTCTCGATTCCGGACGTGTCTCAGTCGCTGCAGGAGTAACTCAATGACAATCTTGTCGGATCGCCCATCAACCTCTGAGTACGCAGCACCACGCGCTCCTCGACAGGAACGTCTCGGCCGCACCATCGTTAAGTGGATCACGTCGACTGACCACAAGACCATTGGTTACATGTACCTCATCACTTCGATGGTCTTCTTCGGCATTGCTGGCGTAATGGCGCTGTTGATGCGCGCTGAATTGGCACGTCCTGGTCTGCAATTCCTCAACAATGAGCAGTACAACCAGCTCTTCACGATGCATGGCACCATCATGTTGTTCCTCTTTGCAACGCCATTGTTTGTTGGTTTTGCCAACATCATCATGCCGTTACAAATCGGTGCTCCTGACGTAGCTTTCCCTCGCCTGAACATGCTCGGCTACTGGATGTTCCTCTTTGGCGGCACGACCGTTTGTGCGGGCTTCTTCACGCCTGGCGGCGCCGCGTCGTTTGGTTGGTTTGCCTATGCGCCACTTTCGAATGCCGTCAATTCTCCAGGCGCCGGCGGCGACATGTGGCTTCTCGGCCTTGCCCTCGGTGGACTTGGAACCATTCTTGGTGCCGTCAACTTCATCACCACAATCTTCACGATGCGCGCACCAGGTATGACGATGTTCCGCATGAGCATCTTCAGCTGGAATGTTTTGCTCACCTCGGTTTTGGTCATCATGGCTTTCCCTGTGCTGGCAGCGGCGCTCGTCGTCCTCGAAGTTGATCGCAAATTCGGCTCCGTCGTGTTTGATGCCGCCAACGGTGGTGCGATGCTCTGGCAACACCTCTTCTGGTTCTTCGGTCACCCTGAGGTGTACATCCTGGCACTTCCATTCTTTGGTATTGCCTCTGAAGTTCTCCCAGTTTTCAGTCGCAAGCCGATCTTTGGTTACAAGGGATTGGTGTTCGCAACAATCGCGATCGCTGGTCTGTCTATGGCAGTGTGGGCGCACCACATGTACGTGACGGGTGCTGTCAATCTTCCGTTCTTCAGCACCACGACGATGCTGATTGCGGTGCCTACCGGAGTGAAGTTCTTCAACTGGCTTGGCACGATGTGGGGCGGATCTGTCACCTTTGAATCGCCCATGCTGTGGACTATTGGCTTCCTAGCAACCTTCCTTTTCGGTGGCTTGACAGGCGTGCTGTTGGCCATGCCACCGATTGACTTCCATGTCTCCGATACGTACTTCGTGGTTGCTCACTTCCACTACGTCGTCTTCGGTACCGTCGTCTTTGCGATGTTCTCTGGCTTCTACTTCTGGTGGCCAAAGTGGACAGGTCGCATGCTTGATGATCGTCTAGGCAAACTGCACTTCTGGCTAGCGTTTGTCGGCTTCCACATGACGTTCCTCATTCAGCATTGGCTTGGTGTCATGGGTATGCCTCGCCGCTATGTCGACTACTTGGATTCCGATGGCTTCACCGACTTCAACATGATTTCGACAGTTGGTTCATTCATCCTTGGTGCGTCTACCCTGGTCTTCATTTACAACGTATACAAGACCTACCGCCATGCGCCGCTCGTGACGTCCGACGACCCGTGGGGCTGGGGCGCTTCACTTGAGTGGGCGACCTCATGCCCACCGCCACGACACAACTTCGTGAGCCTCCCTCGTATTCGTTCGGAACGTCCGGCGTTTGATCTGCATCACCCAGAAGCTGCTGAGAACAGCCACTAACGAAAGTAGATTGAGATGAAAGTTGAAGGCTGGCTTTTCACTGCTGCGGCCGCTTTTTATGCAGTAATCGCCGTGATCTACTCCGTTATGACGGGCGACGTTATCGGCACCACCGCGCTTGCGTTGACGGCCGGACTCTCCATCATTATTGGCTCGTACATGTTGTTTACGGGCAAGAAGATTGGACCACGCCCAGAGGACCGGCTTGATGCTGAAATTGACGAGGCCGATGCCGACTATGGTTTCTTCAGCCCTCACTCTTGGTGGCCACTCCCAGTCGCTGCGGGTGCTGCAATTACTTTCCTTGGGTTGATTTTCGCAACCTGGATTATGGTCTTGGGAATCACGTTGTTGCTCTGGGCAGTCTTTGGCTGGCTGTTTGAGTACCAGCGCGGATCATTTGCTGATTATTAAACGACATTGATAACCCCCGCGGCACTCGCTTGCGGGGGTTATTTTTTTGCCGTCTGCACGCAGGAGATTGAATCTATGTGGAGCTCTTGCCTATTTGGGGTTCTTGGAACTGCCGAGAGCTACTGCGGTCCGCAGCCCAACAATGCCGATTGCTAGAGCCAGCACCGCTTGTCCGCTCGTCCAATGTAAGCCGCCAAACTCATGATCTCGACTCGGGAAACCAGCCAAACCTGCGCCAGCGAGCAATATCAAACTGACACCAATGGCAATCGCTGCGGGGATTGCTAAGGCCTCGTTGTACCAGTGGCCACGGGCCTTCTCGAGGGGCTTATCCCACCACGGTAGGCGGATGTGTTCTGTCACCCACAGCACTTGCACTGCCCAGAAGATAAGGAACGCACAGGTCAACCAGTACGGAATGCTCGCCAGGAAGAAGCCATCAGTAGGCAAAACCACGCCCGCATCGTTCTGGAGCGTAGGTCGATCCCAACCTATCGAGTGAAACAGCATGGTTCCAAGGACAATCACGGGTAAGTGCCACAGGTAGATGGTCATGGCTGCGATGTTCACCTCAACCACTCGCCGCCAGACACGGGTGTTGTCGAGCAGACGGACAATCGCAGGTCGAAGTGCGGTGAGGGCACAAAACGTGATGAGCGTGTGCACTGCCATCACGAGCGACGGTGGCGCCATGTTGCTGAAATCTTCTCCGGGCAGACCAACCAGCGAAACGGGATAAGGCCCGTAGTACACGAGAGCGATGTTCAGACCAAGCAGGAGCGTGCCAAGGGCGGCAATCGCGGTGCGATTGGATTCTCGTTGGATGTACCAGTAGCCACAGTGGCAGGCAATTGCCCACACGCCGATGAAGTTCAAGAGTCCAAGGGCAGCCGGCCAACCCCAGTACAGCCGGCCCATGTCGATGAGAACCGTCGCGACGAACCAGAGAGCTGCCGCCCCAAAATGAAAACGCCGCTCCATGCTCACGAGCACTGGTGTCAGCGCAGTGATGAGAATGTAAATACCGACGAACCAGAGCAGCTGAGTAGTCAGCATCAAAAACGGCGTCGCTACTGCTGGTTTGGCGATTTTGTAGACCAACGCACCAACCGGCGCCATGACCATCATGTACACAGTGATGGGCTTCATGAGCCGGCGAACTCGGTTCCAGAGCCACATGTGATACGGCAGAGCTTTGCTTCTTGCTGAATCCCACGACAACAGATTGGCTGCACCGCCCGCGATGAAGAAAAGTGGCATCACCTGAAGGATCCAGGTGAGCAATTGCAGCGGCAGCGAGCTCGCTAGTAGGTTGCCAAGAAAAGGCACTCCGTCTTTCCAGAACACCAGACCCATCAGCAAATGGCCGAAGACAACCCCCACGATGGCGAAGGCGCGAATGCCATCGATGACACGATCGCGTCCTTCAGGAGTTTCTGCGGCAGCCTTTTCACTGACATCATGCAGAAAATTCATGTCTCAAAACTAGTCCACAACATCAAACAGCCCCGGAGTGACACCCGCTGTGGGTGGTCCGGGGCTGTTGGATGTACAGCTGAAATGCGACCTAGTGCGATTCAAGCTCTCGGTCGTGGTGTCCACTTTCGAGATGAGCGAAGTGCGCTTCGGCCTCTTCCAATTCCGCAGCCGTTGGTCGCGGCACGTTGTCAGCGTAGAACCATTGCGAAACCTTCGCCTGGATGCGCCGCTTGCGGGCCTGGGGGAGGGCCACACCGTTGGCATCCTCGGCGGCGGGGAGTGCGAGTGGAGTGATATCCACCTTCGAAAGCAGCTTTGCCTTTTCCTTGTCGGAGATTGGCTCGTGGATTTCGATGAACTCACCGTGAGGCAAACGCATGATGCGTCCTGATTCGCGACCGTGCAGAAGCTTTTCGCGATCGCGGCGTTGCAGCGAAAGGCAGATGCGCTTGGTGACCCAGAACGCAATTGCCGGCAAGATGAAGAGTCCAAAGCGAAGCGTCCACGTGATCGAGTTGATCGAGAGGCCAAAAGTGGTCGCGATCAAGTCATTGCCGCCAGATGCCCAAAGGATCACGTAGAACGTGAGAGCCATGACTCCGAGTGCGGTACGCGTTGGGGCGTTACGTGGACGATCGAGCAAGTTATGAATTGAGCGATCACCAGAAGCCCATGCTTCGATCCATGGGTATAGACCAAGGAGCGTGAACATGATGCCTGGGATAACCATCGCAGGAACGAGCATGTTCAGGCCCAAGGTGCCACCGAAGATCTGCACTTCGATACCTGGCATCAGTCGAACAGCGCCATCGAGGAAGCCCATGTACCAGTCAGGCTGAGAACCTGCGGACACTGCGTTCGGCACGTACGGTCCAAACATCCAAATGGGGTTGATGGTCACGAGTGCGGCAAGCAACGTCGTGATGCCGAAGACGATGAAGAAGAAACCGCCAGCTTTTGCGACATACACAGGAAGCAGTGGGTAACCAACAACGTTCTTGTTGGTACGTCCTGGGCCGGGGAACTGCGTGTGCTTATGGAAGACAACCAGCAGCATGTGAACCGTGACGAGAGCCAGAATGATGCCCGGAACCAGCAGCACGTGAATCGTGAACAGTCGGGGAATGAAGTCTGTTCCGGGGAACTCGCCACCGAAGAGAAGAGACGATGCCCAAGTTCCGATAACGGGGGTTGCAAGAATGATGCCTTGAGTAATTCGAAGGCCCGTGCCTGACAGCAAATCGTCCGGCAACGAATAGCCTGCGAAACCTTCAACAATGCCGAGGGTCAACAGCACTGTTCCGATAACCCAGTTGAGTTCACGGGGTTTGCGGAAAGCGCCTGTGAAGAAAACGCGCAGCATATGCACGCTCATAGCGCCGACGAAGAAAAGCGCTGCCCAGTGATGAATCTGACGCATCAACAAACCGCCGCGGACATCGAACGAGATGTCAAGAGATGAGGCGTAGGCCTCAGTCATCTTTACGCCTTTAAGCGGCACGTAGGAACCGTTGTAGACGATCTCAGTCATCGAAGGAACGAAGAAGAGTGTTAGGTAGGTGCCGGATAGCAAGATGATGATGAACGAGTACAACGCGATTTCGCCGAGCATGAACGACCAGTGATCGGGGAACACTTTGTTCATGGCGACGCGAAGACCCTTTGCGGCGCCGAAGCGCTCATCCGCCCAGGTCAGGACTTTTGAAGTTGGTGACTGTTGCGTGAGACTCACTGTGCAATCTCCCAGAAGCTTGGACCAATAGGTTCGGCGAAGTCGCCACGTGCGATGAGGTAACCCTCGGAGTCAACGCTAATGGCTAATTGCGGCATGCGCCTGACGGCGGGACCAAAGACCACTCGGCCACTGTCTGCAAGATCGAACGTCGATTGATGGCAAGGGCACAACAAATGATGGGTGCGCTGTTCGTAGAGTGAAATCGGGCAGCCTACGTGCGTGCAGACTTTGCTATATGCCAAGACACCGTTGTAGTCCCATGGCTCTTCAGCTGTTCCGCCTTGTTGAGAGACGATGTCGGCTGGATCGATTCGCACGACGATGATGACGGCCTTCGCGCGCTCGTTGAGGTTGCCCTCTTCTTCTTCGAGCTCGACGAGACCATCTGGAATCGCGTTGATGAGGTTGCCTACTGGAATGGCGTCAGCCTTGATGGGCTCATGAGTCGAGTCAGTGACAAGACGCATGCCGCTACGCCACATGGTGCGCTTCAAACTGCCGGCTGGGTCTGGATCGTGACCCAAATCCCGAAGCATTACTACGAGAGGAATCGGGAAAAGTGCCATCGCGCCAAGCAGAGTACGGCGAATAATCGGACGCTTTACGAAACCTGAATCCTCGACGCCAGCGCCAAAGGTTTCGGCCAAACGAGCTTTGTCTTCGTCCGAGGAAGCGAAGTCATGGCGCTCTTCAACAACTTCGACATCTGGCATCAACTTGCGCGCCCAGTGGATTGCGCCAGTGCCAATGAGCAAGATGGACAAGCCCATGCACACGCCCATAGCGATATTGAGCGGGCGGGTAGTGCCGATGACTGGGAGACCCATTTCGAATTCTGGGTCAATGCCTACGAACGAGACGACAAACAGAACTGCAAAGAGAGCACTGAGAGCGAACATCGTGGCGACTTGGCGCTCGGCTCGACGAGCAGCGCGCGCATCGATGTCGGTGCGGCGAAGTTCATGGGGGATCGGGGCTGGTGCTGGACGATTCTCGGAAGACTCGTGATGTACGACGTCGCTCACTTGGCTTTCACTCCAATCCAAACTGCCGCAACAATCAGCAGCAAGAAACCAGCAGTCCAGGCAAAGAGACCCTCGGTCACTGGGCCATATTTGCCAAGGTCAAGGCCGCCTGGATTTGCACCGTTACGCATCTCTTCGATGTAAGCGATGATGGCTCGCTTTTGTTCCTTTGGCAGGGTTTCATCAGAAAAAATCGGCATGTTCTGTGGGCCGGTGAGCATTGCTTCATAGATCTGACGAGCAGTTGCTTTGTTGAGGTTTGGTGCGTACTTGCCGCCCGTCAACGCACCACCCTGGCCAGCAAAGTTGTGGCACTGCGCACAGTTGACTCGGAAAGCCTCGCCGCCCTCGGCGAGATTCGCGCCCGCGGTGTTGATGTCTTCATCTGTAGGGATTGCAGGTCCTGGTGCAAGGCTCGCAACCCATGCGGCCAAAGCAGCGATCTCTTCTTCGGAGTAAATGCTCTCCTTGCGCGGCGCTTGGATGCCTTGCGTTGCCATTGGCATGCGACCGGAGCTCACTTGGAAGTCGACCGCCGCAGCTCCGACGCCAATCAGCGAGGGGCCATCAGTGGTCCCTTCGGCGTTGAGGCCGTGGCAGGAAGAGCAACCTTCAGCGAACAGCATCTTGCCTTGAGTGACCGACGTTTCTGTCGTGACGGCTGCTTGGACTGCCGAGGTGCTCGAATCAATCGCGGCATACGCGGCTCCAGTAGCAACAAGAGCTGCCACCATGACCAGTGGTGCCGCGAGGCGATTGCGTCGAAGGGCTGCGGTGAAACGCACGCTGATTCCTAACCGATTTCTGAGTTACTTGATGAGGTAGATCATGGCGAACAAGCCAATCCAGACGACGTCGACGAAATGCCAGTAGTAGCTCACGACGACTGCGCGGGTTGCTTGTGCGTGGTTGTATTTCTTGCGTGCGTAGGACGACGCGATGACGAACAGAAACGCGATGAGGCCACCGGTGACGTGCAGACCGTGGAAACCAGTGGTGAGGTAGAAGACCGAGCCGTAAGACGATGAGGAAAGTGTCAGACCCTCGCGCACCAGTGTCGCGTATTCCAACACCTGACCGCCGATAAACACCGCACCCATGAAGAACGTGATCATGTACCAGAGTCGCATGCGACGAGCGTCGAGACGTTCTGCCGCCCACACGCCCATCTGGCAGGTGACAGAGGAGAGGACAAGAATCAACGTGTTGACACCGGAGAACGGGATGTTCAACATCGGAGTCGTCTCAGCCCACACTTGTGGGTTCACAGAGCGGTGGGTGAAGTACATCGCGAACAGAGCGGCGAAGAACATAAGTTCGCTCGAAAGCCACACGATGGTGCCAACCGACGTCATGTTGGGTCGGTCAACGGAATGATGGGCAGGAGTCGCCGAAGCAGTCGCAGTCGTCACGGGGGTATTGTGGCAAAAGATGGCCACCTGCGACTCCTCGGGGCGGCGATTTCGCGCGGTTTATTGGGTGGCTTGAGTCACAGTCTTTGGTCAGGCGCTGGCGGCTGCTGTGGAAGACGCCGCGCGCGTAGGCTCAGGGCATGATTTCGATGCACGAAGCCGAGCCGATTTCAGCACTTCAACCGCACATTTCAGAGATGTTTTGGCCGCTTGAAGTCTTGCCGTTGGTGGCCGTTCTGGCGATTTCGGGCATCTATCTTTGGGGCGTTCGGCGATTAAAACAGCGGGGCGATCGATGGCCCATCGGCCGCACTTTCGCGTTTGTGCTCGGTGGACAGGGCAGCATCCTCGTCGTAACACAGGGGCCGCTTGCGTATCTCGATACGGTGCTTTTGTGGACTCATATGGCCCAGCACATGATCCTCACCATGATCGCTCCGATTTTTCTTGCACTGGGAGCGCCCGTCACCCTGGCTTTACGGACGTTGCCCGTTCGTCTGCGCAAGGCGCTTCTGTGGTTGCTCAATAGCCTCTGGGCCAAAATCGTCACCTTCCCGCTGTTCGCAGGTTTGGTTTTCGTGCTCAATCCGTGGATTTTGTATTACACAGGCTTCTATGAGCTGACACTGACCAACCCCATTTTGCACAATCTCAACCATGTGCACTTCCTGGTTGTGGGAAGTTTGTGGGTGTGGTCGCTGATCGGCATCGATCCAATGCCGCGAATGGGATACCCCATCCGCATGCTGGCCGTGTTTGTCACCTTGCCATTCCATGCCTTCTTAGGCCTGACCATGATGAACCAACAACAGCCAATTGCAGTTCATTACTATGAAGAGCTCGCACGCAGTTGGGGGCCGACGCTGCTCGAAGATCAACAGTTAGCTGGCGGCCTGATGTGGGTGTCCGGCGACTTTATTGGCTTGCTGCTGTTCATGGTCCTGATGATCCAGTGGTCCAAGGCTTCAGATCGCGAAGCCGTGCGGGTCGACCGCGAGCTCGATCGGCAAGAGTCACTCGCTCAACAATCACAAGCCAACGATTAGGATTTCCTCGTGACTTCAGACCGCCAAATCTCCGTTCTTGTCTATAGCGACGATTCGACTACCCGTGCAGCAGTTATTGCAGCACTCGGAACTCGACCTGCACCCGAACTTCCGAGAATCAGTTTTGTGGAGTGCGCTACTGAGCCAGTGGTGATTCGCCACATGGACGCTGGCGGCATTGATCTCGCGATTCTTGATGGCGAAGCGGTCCCTGCAGGTGGCATGGGAATCTGCCGCCAACTCAAGGATGAAATCTTCAATTGCCCACCCGTGATTGTGCTGACAGGACGCCCTCAAGATGGGTGGTTGGCGACATGGTCGCGAGCCGAGGCTGCTGTTCCGCAACCACTTGACCCTGTTGTCCTGGCCGAGGCAGCCGCGACGCTGATTCGCCGCCGACTCGCCATTACTGCATAGCCTTTCAGCAGTGTCTTCCACGTCCTGGCCACAGGTTCTGACCGAGCTTCTTGTCGAGCGTGAACTCGCGCCGGCGAATGCCTCCTGGGCAATGGAACAAATGATGACGGGTCAGGCTCAGCCGTCGCACATCTCTGCATTCCTCACCGCGCTGAAAGCTAAAGGCGAAACTGCAGACGACATTTCCGCACTGGTTGATGTCATGCTGAAACATGCAGTTCCTGCGTCGGTGTCTGGTGTCACTGTTGATACGTGCGGAACTGGCGGCGATGGTTCGCATACGGTCAATATCTCGACCATGGCCGCGATTGTGGTGGCCGCTGCAGGCTCCGCGAAAGTTGTTAAGCACGGCAATCGTGCGGCATCGAGCAAATGTGGATCCGCGGATGTTCTCGAGCAGCTCGGCGTGAGACTTGATCTGCCGGCACCAGCCGTTTCAGAAGTGGCCGAAAAATGTGGCATCACTTTTTACTTTGCACAGGCGTTTCACCCTGCCCTGCGACACGTTGGGCCGATTCGGCGCGAACTCGGCATTCCGACGGTATTCAACATTCTTGGACCACTAGCGAACCCCGCGCAGCCAAGGGCGCAAGTGGTCGGCGTCGCAAACGCTGCGATTGGTCGCACGATGGCGCAGGTTCTGTTCGATCGCGGCACCAAAGCACTTGTCGTACGTGGCAATGAAGGCCTTGATGAGCTATCGATTCATGGGCCATCGACTATCTGGTCCGCGTTGGGTGGCGAAGTTGTGGAGCTCACGTTCGATCCGATGACTCTTGGTATTAAGACCAAGGATGCGGATGCACTTCGTGGTGGTGATGCCGAGTTCAATGCACGAATAATTCGTGATCTCTTCACCCGCGAGAAGTCTTACCCCGCAATCAGAGATGCGGTGTGCCTCAATGCGGCGGCAGCGCTCACTACTGTCGACGCTGTCTCAGCACCTATCGAAGATCTTCGGTCATCGCTCGCGTCGAATTTCGAATTGGCAAAGCATTTGCTTGATACGGGTGGGGCCGAAGAAGTTCTTGATCAGTGGGTTTCGACGACTCAGACTTACACGCAGGCCTGATTCCTGGGGCTGCTACCGCGGCGCAGTAAACGCAGCAAACTTCTTAACCTGCACAACATGCGCGGAATTGTTGCGCGCGGTTTCAAGTGCGGCGATCTCATCTCTCTTTGATTGATGACTCGGAAACGGTGTCAGCCACGGTTCAGACACGGAAATGAGTCGTACGCCAGGTTGAGTGAGCCACGACAGAATGAGGTTTGCCTCTGACACCGAGTGAGCGGGCGCAGGCAGAGCTGGCTTGTCGAAGTGTTGTGAAGTCTTCAAAGTCTGTTCCGCGACCGTCAGCACGTCTTGGGTCGAGTTCGCGAACGCAGCGCCAGCGAGAGCTCCAAAGCGAATCACGTGAATATCCCAACCGTCGCCCGACGGTGAACACGCAACGATTTCTTCTATGCGTGTAAAGGCCGAAAGCCTTTGGGAGCGTGCTGCCGTCGAGAGCCAACCCCAGAGCCGATCTCTCAGAAGTGCAGCCTCCTCGTACCTCTCGTTGATTGCGCACTCATTAATTCTGCGCTCGAGAGCTTCTTCAATGAGTGAATGCCCGCTCGCAGCGGATTCGAGTATTGCCACGAGTTGGCCGTAGTCCTCTGGTGTGATTCGAAGTTCACAAGGCGCGGTACACCGGCCCATGTCTGCCAATGCACATGAGGAGGTGGCCTTCTTGATGCTGAGTTTGGGGGTACAGGTACGCAGTCCAATCGCGGTGGTGATGGCATCAATCACCAGCGTCGCTTGTTCCATGGATCGAACCGGACCAAGATGCATCGATCCCAGATCGGCACGCACTTCGCGCACAGCACTGAGGCGGGGGTATGGCTCCCGAGTAAGACGAATCCAAATGGTCTTTTCGGTGCGTTTGCTTGCCTGGTTATACGGCGGCTTGGTTTCTCGGATGAGGCGTAATTCGCGGACGCTTGCCTCGAGTTCTGTGTAGCAAGGGATCGCTGCAATGGCGGTTGCGAGATCAATCATGCGACTGATGCGATCTCGGGTCTCACTTCTTGTGAAGTAGCTCATCGCGCGCTTGCGAATATTGCGAGACTTGCCGATGTAGAGGGCACGTTGGCGGTCGTCTTGAAAAATGTATACGCCAGGTGAGTCTGGCAAGTTGGTCGCAAGATGTCGCTTTTTACGCTGAGCAGGTTTGATCACGGTTGAGAGTGCGAGCGTCTCATCAATGGTTGTGATTCCTAGGCTTCCGAGACGCTCGAAAAGGCAGTGCATCACATGGACGGTTGCGCGTGCGTCGGCGAGTGCGCGGTGAACTGGTTCTGTTGGTGAATTGAAATAGGCAGCAAGTGTTCCGAGTTTGCGATTGGGAACTTCGTCCCGGATGAGTGCCGCTTTTGCGAGAGTCACAGTGTCGAGGACTCCGGGGGAGTGCCATGCGATTCCATGCTTGGCGTTAGCTGCTTTTAAGAAACCAATATCAAAAGGGGCGTTGTGCGCCACTAGCACAGCGTCGCCGGCCCACTCCCAAAAGCTTGGGAGCACTTCGCCGAGCTTCGGCGCAGGACCGATCATTGCTTCGGTGATGCCGGTGAGAAGCGCGATGAAAGGCGGAATTCCGGTGCCCGGATTGATGAGGGTTTGGAATTCGCCAATGACTTCACCGCCTAGGACTTTGACTGCCCCAATTTCGGTGATACCAGCCTCTTGGGCTGAGCCGCCGTTTGTTTCGAGGTCGACCACGACAAAAGTTGTCTTAGACAGGGGAGTGCCCAGACTGTCGAAGCCGAGATCGATTTGCACGAGCGAAACCTAAACGTCTGCACCCACAAACCATGTGTCGGTCGGTCAGTACGATTGGCTTATGACTTTGTCTTTGCCTAATCAGGATCACCGTCTGCGTTGCGGACGCTGTGGAAATTTGACGCGCTTCGATATCGTGCGAACGAGCACCGTCAAAGAGTTTTGGCATTTCGACATGGCCGGTGATCATCAGGTCGATACCTCAGAGACCCTTTCCGAAGATGTGACGTCAATTTCATGTCGCTGGTGTGGTGCGGTTGACGAAATCGAGCACGTCCTTCGGCCAGCAGCGGGTGGACCGAGCGCCGAACCCGACACGCTGAACTAACTTTTGTCAGACCTGCTGCCTACGTTCACGGCAGGAGGAAAGATGAAAGTAGATTGCTCAACCTGCACTCAACGTGACATCGCTTGTGGTGATTGCGTCGTGTCTCTGTTCTTGAGCTTCCCCAGTGGAGAGATTACGAACGACGAGCTCGCAGCGATGGAAGTCATGGCTGAGGCTGGACTCGTGCCACATGTGCGTATGGCCGGCCCCGAAACGCCCGACGAGATTCCAGCAAAGCGTTTAAGAATCGTCTCATAAATGTCCCATAAGTCCGTTTCTGAGCGTGTTTTCGGCCCGCGATACCGGTTTGGTTGCTAGTTTGACCCAATGGTCACTGGCACTTCCCGCCTGAAACTTGCGGTTTCACTTCTTGCAGCAGCGTTGACTTTTGGGCTCACAGCGCCAGTTGAAGCTGCCCACATCACCGTCGCCATGAGCCGTTTGGATGATGTTGAGCGACAGGTTCAAAAACTTCAAGAAGAAGCTGCCTTGGCCGCAGAACAGTGGAACGAAGCGCGCATTGCGCTAGCGAAAGTCAATCGCCGCATCGCCGCCTTGAGCAAGAAGTCTCAGCGCCAGCAGGAGCGATACAAGGACCTCAGCAAGGACCTCAACGGAATCATTCGGTCGCTCTACAAGAGTGGCGGCATCGATCTCGATATCCAAGCAATGATTGCCACTGATCCGGCTGGCTTCTTGACTCGACTCGATGCAATCTCGATCGTTGGTGTTCGCCAGGAAGCTTCCCTTCGCCGGATTTTGGCCGCGAATATTGATTTAAAGCAGAGCAAGGCAGAGCTCAAGGTCGAGCAGAAGACGGCCGCCAAACTCGCCGCGAAGAGCAATGACCGTCGACGTACAGTGGAATCCAAACTCGCGTCAGCGGAGAAGTTGCTCAACTCGCTTCAAGCCGCTGATCGCAAGAAGCGCGCTGCTCGGCTCGCGGCGCTGAAGAAAGCGCAGGCGCTAAAGGCCAAGAAGGCAAAACAGGCGGTTATCTCTGCGAAAGTGAGTAATCGACTGCGATCTGTGTTGCGCTACGCCCTTCGTCAGGTGGGCGACCGCTACTCGATGGGCGCTAGCGGTCCAAGTTCTTATGACTGCTCGGGACTTACCATGATGGCTTACCGTCAGGTGGGCGTTAGCCTTTCGCATTACTCGATGGCGCAATGGTCACAGACCAAGCGTGTTTCGCGCTCACAGCTTCGACCCGGCGATCTCGTGTTCTTCTTCCGAGGCATTCGTCATGTTGCCATGTACATCGGCAACAACAACTTTGTCCACGCAGCCAGTTACGGCAGCGGTGTCATTGTCTCGTCACTGTCGGAGTCGTACTACCGCGCACGACTCTCGGGCTTCGGTCGAGTTATTCGTTAACGCCGTCGTAGAGCGCGTTGATGGCGTCTGCGTATTCCACTTCAACGATGTTGCGCTTGAGTTTCATCGATGGCGTGAGATGACCGGAATCCACTGACCAATCAGCGTCGATAAGCGTCCACTTTCGGATTGACTCGGCTTTCGAAACAGCTTGGTTCGCGTTGTCGACTGCTTCTTGAATGTCAGCTCGGAAAGCTTCATTGACCACAAGTTCTTCAAACGTTGTCGCTGGATCTAGTTCGTGACGCTTAAGCCACTGCGGCACTGATTCGGGGTCCGCAGTGATGAGGCAGCCAATAAATGGTTTGCCGTCTCCAACGACCATGCACTGGCCGATCAGCCAGTTGGCACGAAGTCGATCTTCAATGACAGCAGGCGCAACATTCTTTCCGCCCGCGGTAACCAACAGTTCCTTCTTACGCCCAGTGATAAAGAGGTAACCCTCATCGTCTAGTTTGCCGATGTCGCCAGTATGGAACCAGCCGTCACTATCGATGGCTTCGCGAGTTGCGGCTTCGTTCTTGTGATAGCCCTGAAACACATGTGCGCCAGAAACGAGCACTTCGCCGTCGTCGGCAATGCGAATGGTCACACCGGGAATCGGTCGACCAACGCTGCCGACTTTGATAAACGCGGGGATGTTCACGGTCGACGCAGACGAGGTTTCGGTCAGGCCGTAGCCTTCCAAAATGGTCAGTCCGATACCTCGGAAGAAATGTCCAAGCCGGTCTCCGAGTGCAGCGCCGCCAGACACGGACCAGCGAACGTTTCCGCCCATAGCGAGGCGCAACTTTCCGTAAACAAGTTTGTCGAAAAGAGCATGCTTGAGCTTGAGGCTTAGAGAAATGTGTCCGGAAGCAATCGCTCGGCTGTAGGCAATAGCGGTTTCGGCAGCCGCATTGAAAATCTTCTCTTTGCCTTCATTGGTGGCCTTCTGTTGGGCGCCATTGAAGACTTTTTCGAAGACGCGCGGCACGGCCAACAAGAAGTTTGGCTTGAATGACTGGAGGTCAGCGACCAAGTTCTTGATGTCTGGAGCGAAGGCAATTTTTAGACCAGCTTCGACCATTGCGATCTCAATGATGCGACCAAAAACGTGCGCAAGCGGCAAGAACAGGAGGGTAGAAGTGCTTCGATCTGCGAACACCTCTGGGACAGACGGAATGACGTTTCGAGCCAAGAAAGCGAAATTGCCATGCGTCACGACGCAGCCCTTAGGGCGTCCAGTCGTTCCTGATGTGTAGATGATGGTCGCGACGTCTTGAGGGGTGACTGCGGCTCGACGGGCGTCGATATCTTCATCGCTAATCCAGGCGCCCGCATTGCGAAGTTCACTCAACGCTCCGCGATCGAAAATCCAGGTGTGCGAAATTGAGGGAACTTGTGAGCGGATTTCGTCGAGCATTTGAAGATTAGATTCTGTTTCGACGAGGATCGCTGCGGCATCAGAATCAGAGATGATCCACTGCATCTGTTCTGCACTCGACGTTTCATAAATCGGGACAGTGATGCAACCTGCATACCAAATTGCATAATCCGCGATGGTCCAATCGAACCGAGTTCGTGACATCAAGGCGACGCGGTCACCTGGTTTCAGACCACTCGCTGCAAAACCTTTCGCTACTGCTCTGACCTCGTCAAGGAATTCTTGAGAAGAGAGCTCATGCCAGTCGGCGCCGTCGCGACGAACGAGGACAGGTTTGTCTGATTGGGTCGATGCGTGCAGAAGCAATGCATCGGTCAAACTGCCGCTGCTGGGATAAGGCGCGATGGCTGGAACGGTGAATTGCTGCACGTTGTCCTCCGGTACGTCGGTAAGCAGAAAGTAGCGCTGGCTGTGTTGCCATGCCACACAGCCTTGAGGGGGATTGCCTACCCGCTGGTATCAATGACCAATGCCTGAATAGATTTGGGTTGTGGCTGATATGACGACCGGAACAATCACGATTGATGCGGATGTTCTTGCGGTGCGCTCTGTGCTGGCCGACATCATGACTTACCCACTGTGGACGAACGGAATGTCCGATATTGAAGTGGTGGAATGGGAAGGCGATCTCCCTCGAAGGGCTCGTTTCTCGGTTTCAGGTGGACCTATCCAAGATCGCGTGGAGCTCGTTTACTCATGGGCGGATGGGCATGTTTCGTGGTCGCTTGCACATGGAGTGGCCGTCACCGGCATGAACGGCAAATACGAATGGGTCGCAGAGGGCGAACGCACCAAAGTCACCTATGAACTCGAGATCTCGCTTGCGATGTCTCTGCCAGGCTTTATTAAGCGGGCTGCTGAGAAAACTATCGTCAGCACGGCCTTGGAAGGCCTGAAGAAGCGAGTGGAGTCACTTCGATGACTCGCGCCACTAATCCTGACGGCACGCCGTGGTGGGTATCCACTGGTCCACCGCAACCGACCGCGCCGCACACGTCGGCAGCGTTGCCCCCTCAGGGCGAAAATCCAACTCCGCAAGATGCCCCTCAAACTTCACGCAGCACGACGGACGTGCCGTCCAACTCGCTTTTCGGCATCACCCCCGAATCTCAAGCGGCGGCGTTGAACGCTGGACTCAATCTCGTTACCGCCATCCTGGATGTTGTATCGCGCCCGCTCACTGGTGAAGACAACGAATCCCAGCATGACGTTTCGACCTGTGGCGTGTGTCCGCTGTGCGTAGGAGTGAGTGCACTTCGGGAACATGATGCTGATCTCGCTGACTTGGTTGAGTCGGCCATGGCAGGCGTGACGGGAAGCGTTGAGAAACTCACATCAATGGTGCCTGAAATGGCAGAAAAGCTCTCAGAAGCAGTAGCTACAAATCTCGTCAAACTTGCTTTCAAGAATATGTCTGGCAAGTGACGATTAGGCTTCGCCCCCTGTAAGGAGAAGATATGGCTCTGGCAATTGGTGTCGATCTTGGTGGAACCAAAATCGCTGCGGGGGTAGTCGACGAAAACGGCACGATTGTCGCCGCTAACCGCCGACCGACGCCTTCGCTATCTTCCGAGGCAGTCATCGACGCGATTGCTGAACTGGTTCTTGAGCTGCGTGAACAGCACACGGTTGAGGCTGTATGCGTGGCAGCGCCAGGGTTTGTAGACGCCGCTCGCAGCACATTGATGTTCACCCCAAATCTCCCCATGCGCAACGAAGCCCTGGGGGCTCGGTTGACCAGCAGTATCGGCCTGCCCGTGCTCATCGAAAATGACGCCAACGCCGCCGCGTGGGGTGAAGCTCGATTTGGTGCCGCTCGGGGCCGTGCCAATGCCGTCATCTTGACTGTTGGAACTGGACTCGGCGGCGGTGTCATTGTTGATGATCGCTTGGTGCGCGGCGCTTTTGGTTTTGCGGCCGAGGTCGGTCACATGACATTGATTCCAGATGGCCTCGAGTGTGGCTGTGGCCAACGGGGTTGCTGGGAGCAGTACACCTCAGGGAATGCGCTGTTGCGCACTGCTCGACACCTCGCAGCCCAGCAACGAACCGACGCACAACGTCTGCTCTCGCTAGGCGACGGCACGCCAGAAGGAATTCAGGGTCAGCACATCACTCTTGCGGCCCAACAAGGGTGCCCGGTGGCCATCGCGTCCTTCAATCAAATTGGTGAGCAGCTTGGTCGCGGAATGGCCACGGTGAGTGCGCTTCTCGATCCAGAAGTCTTTGTTATCGGTGGCGGTGTGTGCGAAGCCGGCGACCTCTTGTTGGCGCCTATTCGTGCTGAATATGAGGTGCGTCTGACGGCGCGCTCGCATCGTCCGCTGCCAACAATTGTTGCGGCCACGCTTGGAAACGATGCCGGCATCGTCGGTGCTGCAGACTTGGCGAGACAGGGATAAGCGATGCTCTACAACTTCGTCAAATACATCATCCTCGGACCGTGGGTTCGCATCTTGTACAGACCTAAAGTGGTCAACAAGAAATACGTTCCCAAAGTCGGTGGCGCAATTCTTGCGTCGAACCACGTGTCGTTTAGTGACTCAATCTTTTTGCCGCTCGTTGTTCGTCGACGGATTACGTTCCTCGCGAAGAGCGAGTACTTCACGAGCCCGGGCATCAAGGGCTTTATCTCAAAGATGTTTTTCTCAGGTGTGGGCCAGGTCCCGATTGACCGTAGTGGAGGTCGTGCCGCAGAGGCCGCCATCACCACTGCGCTGGGGATCCTGGGTCGCGGAGAACTTTTAGGGATTTATCCTGAAGGAACTCGCTCACCTGACGGAAAGTTGTACCGCGGTCGAACGGGTATGGCACGCATGGCCATCGAAGCTGGCGTACCAGTCGTGCCCGTGGCCATGATTGGCACATACGAGATTCAGCCAACAGGGCAGGTTTTTCCTAAGCTCGGAAAAATCACTATTGCCTTCGGCGAACCGATTGACCTCAGCGAATTCAAAGATCGCGTTCGCGACCCTGCAGCGCTGCGCGAAGCGACTAATCGCGTCATGATGGCATTGCAACAATTGAGCGGGCAGGAATACGTAGATATTTACGCTACGAAGGCGAAGGAAATCATCGCGAATCCCACGCCAGACATGGTCGAAGTCACCGAAGCGGCAGATGCCGATGAGAGTGCCGATCCGAATATTCCGCCAGCGTAAAGAGACGATATATAAGTGAAGGGCAGATGCGCACGCATCTGCCCTTCACTCATTACATGCATCAGTGATGCGCAGCTGAACCCTTCGGCTGACCGATTCCTTCAAGCAAGGATCCGAACCACTCTTGTTCAGTGTTGAAGGCCTTGCCGCCCTTAATGCGCTCGAACTCAATCGCCCGCAATGCATTGCCCTGCTCTTCATCGTGTCCAACGAGGCCAGGAGTGCCAGCCATTGCGGCATCCACTGCAACCTCGACGCATTCGCGAATCAGCTCGATGTCTGCAGCGTTAGCGGCTGCCGAGCGAGCGAAGTAGCCGCTCTTTTGAACGAGGACTTTCTCGGCGCCAATCATTGGTGCGAATTGCTTTCCAAACCAAGCCCCTGGATTGATCAGGTCAATTTTGACGTGACCAAAAGGATCGCGTGGAACCTCTTCGCCGCGCGATTCCATTTCTGCGACGATGCTGTCGATGCCAGCGCCTTCCGAAAGGAAGATGTTGACGTTTCCATGCTCATCCATAATCGTGCGAAGCCGGTCGGCTTCTGCGTTGATATCAATGTTGAGCTCTGGCACATACACAGCGTGAATATCGCGGCGCATACGTGGGACACCGAAAGCGTCGAGCCATTCGCGATCATCGAGCATCTGGCGGTACGCCTGGGCCGTTGCTGCGGTCAGCCATCCGCAATGGCGACCCATGACTTCGTGAATCACGAGCATTCGTGGATTGGAGGAATGCTCAGAGACGACGTTTGTGAAAAACACCGCGCCCTGTTCTGCGGCCGTCCACGCACCGAGGCTTTGTGCGATGGGGATGATGTCGTTGTCGATTGTCTTGGGGAGGCCGACCACGGTCAGCGGGTAGTTGTTGGTGGCAAGGAAGGCCGCAAGGTCAGCAGCAGCGGTGTTGGTGTCATCGCCACCGATGGTGTGCAAAACATCCACGCCATCTTTGACGAGTTGGTCTGCCGCAACCTTTTGTGGGTCTTCGCCTTCTTTAACTAAGCCTCGCTTCACGCAGTCTTTGATGTTGGTGAGCTTCACGCGGCTGTTGTTGATTGGAGAACCGCCGAAACCGTGAAGCAGGTGAGCCTTTGCACGAACTTCGTCCGTGACGACAATGCTGTCTCCTTGAAGCAAGCCGGCATAGCCACCGCGGTAGGCAATGATTTCGACGTCTGGAGCGAGTTCGGTGTATCGCTGAATCAGTCCGCCAACGGCAGACGAGAGACATGGTGCAAGACCGCCCGCTGTGAGCAGAGCGACTTTACGGACCGGGGCCATGGATGTCCTTCCAACGCAAATGTGGGGATCTCGACAACAGTGGCGAGTAGGGGAATACGGTAGCGCGAGGGCTGTATCACTCGAGCAGTGGTCGCCAGAGTGTTTGTTCGTTTTCGAGCTTGGAGCCCGAATTGTGAACACGTCGGCGGGGTCATGGGCGCGTCGGTACGATTTCCCGCATGACAGCACAAATTTCGTGGCCCAATTTGCCTGCCGCTCAGCAACCTGAGTGGCCAGATTCTGCCGCGCTTGAATATGCCCAGCAGCGGCTACGTTCGATGCCGCCGTTGGTGTTTGCTGGTGAATGTGACACCCTGACCGATCGGCTTGCCGACGTCGCGGCCGGAAAAGCGTTCGTCTTGATGGGCGGCGACTGCGCCGAGACATTTGTGGCGAACACTGCCGACTCGATCAAAGCGCGTCTTCAGACGGTTTTGCAGATGGCTGTCGTGCTGACGTACGGCGCGTCGTTGCCTGTTGTCAAAGTTGGTCGCATGGCTGGGCAGTACTTCAAGCCCCGTTCCAAGCCCACAGAGGTTCGCGATGGCGTCGAACTTCCGTCCTACAAGGGCGACGGCATCAACGAGATTGAGTTCGAAGCAGACGCGCGTCGGGTCAATGCTGCGAGACTCGTTGAGGCGTACCACGCGTCATGCTCGACTCTGAATCTCGTGCGCGCATTCACGCAGGGTGGTTTTGCTGACCTGCGCATGGTGCATTCGTGGAACCAGTCGTTCGTCGGTTCGTCGCCAGTGGGTCAGCATTACGAGAAAGTCGCAAGCGATATTGATCGTGCGCTTGCTTTCATGTCGGCATGTGGGCGAGATCCAGACGAATTTCGTCGTACCGAATTTTTCGCAGCACACGAAGCGTTGGTTCTCGATTACGAACGTCCGCTGACCCGAATCGACTCTCGCACAGGCAAGCCTTACTCGGTTTCAGGACACTTCCTGTGGATCGGCGAGCGCACCCGTCAGATGGACGGCGCACACATCGACTTTGCAGCCACGATCCATAATCCCATTGGTGTGAAGCTTGGACCGACGACCACACCTGAACTTGCTGTGGAGCTCGCTAACAAATTGAATCCGCACAAGATTCCTGGACGTCTCACTTTTATCACCCGCATGGGTCACGGTCAGATTCGCACTGTCTTGCCAGCCATCGTGCAAGCGATTGAAGAAAGCGGGCATCCTGTGGTCTGGTGCTGTGACCCGATGCACGGCAACACCAAAGAGACCTCGAATGGATACAAGACGCGCTCTTACGACGAAGTCATCGATGAAGTGTTTGGCTTTTTCGAGGTACACCGTTCGCTCGGTACCCACCCAGGTGGCCTGCACATTGAATTGACTGGCGACGATGTCACCGAATGCATTGGTGGCGTCAGCGGCCTTTCTGAGCTCGATCTCGAAGATCGCTACGAGACCGCATGCGATCCGCGCCTCAATCGAGAACAGTCGGTGGAACTTGCGTTTCATGTCGCCGACATGCTGCTTAAGCGCTAAGGACTCGAGTGGTACTTCAGCTTGTCATACCTTCGAACTTTGGCGTGATCTCTTGTCGTTTCGATGAAGCCGCCGAAGGCGTTGACGGATACGCCCAAGCTACCAACGGTGCGGTCACGTCGCTGAAAATCGGTGAGCCGATTGCTCAAGAGTTCAAAATGCATTCAGGGACATGCGGTTTTGGTTCGGATGTGCGGACACACCTGCTCGCATGGATGAATGGGGAACCAGAGGCACTACTTCGAATCGGAGTCGCTCAACCTGGCACACCGTTTAAGCAGTCTGTGTGGCGAGCCATGCGACAGATTCCTGCGGGAGCACCTGTCTCATATGCGCAGCTTGCTGTGATGGCCGGGAATGCTGGAGCAGTTCGCGCTGCGGCATCGGCTTGCGCGACCAACCAGGTGCCGTTGATTGTGCCGTGTCACCGAGTCATCAAGTCTGATGGTTCAATCGGGAACTATTACTGGGGTAGCGAGATGAAGCAGCAACTTCTTCATCTCGAAGCAGGTTTCAACTAGGTCTACTACTTCTTGCAGTAGTAGAACACCCCAAGTTTGATGGTGGAACCCTTCGGGATTTGTGTTCCTGCTTTGCTGGACTGCTCGAGAACAGCACTGCTGCTTGCACCCTTCTTGCAGGTATTCGAGCTATCGATCACGGGCTTAAGTCCAAGCGCCTCGAGGGCCGCAAAGGCCACCTTTTTCGTTTTGCCAACAACGTTAGGCACGGTCACTGGAGGCGGACCGTCGGATACCGTCAGCATAATTTCGGCTTCAGGTAGTTGCTTGGAACCTGGGCGCGGACTGAGCTTGATGATCTTGTTCGCGGGTACGGTGTCAGAGAAATCGCGCACTTGTCGAATCACGCTGAATCCGGCACTTTGCAGCCGCTTCACCGCGGCTTCAACTCCGAGCCCTTTGACATTCGGCACAGGAATTGGCTGCGGACCACGGGACACAATCAAACGCACCGACTCGCCTTTGAGCAGCTTTGTACCAGCGTCAGGGTTGGTGCCAATCACACGATTCTTTGCGACTACGGAACTGAATTTTCGGTCTGTGCCACTGATGTCGAGGTTTTGGGCCGTGATTGCTGTCGTGGCTTCATCAATGCTCTTGCCGCTGACGCTTGGTACAGCGAAGCGTTCGGGACCTTTTGAAACCACCAAGTCCACGACGGTGCCTTTGGACAGTGTCACCCCACTCTCAGGTTCCGCCGAAATCACCAAGTCCTTCTTGACCGTGTCGCTAAACACTTCCTGTTTGAGGTTTGGAGTCAGTCCGGCTTTCTCGAGGTCGGCCTGGGCAGCGGCCACTGGCTTTCCGACTAGCTGGGGGACTGTGGTGCGCGAGTTTTGGTAACTCCACCAAACAAATCCGGCCACTACGACCAAAGCCACAGCGGCAAGCGAGCGAAGTTTTCGGCCACGCTTGGGCGTCGACGTTGCACCGGCCGCAGACCGACTTCTCTGGGTTCGTCGTTGGCCGCGGGTGCCGGTAACGCGTTCACGACGAGTTGTGGCTCCCTCGATGGCTGGCGTGAGTGGGGTTTCAATTGTCGGATGCAAAGAATCGGCGGCTTCTTCCGCTGCTGCGGCGTTGCGCATGCGATCCCACTCCGTTTGGGCACTCGGTGGCACTGAGGTTGGAAGCGGTCGTTCTGGTCGCTCGATGATTGTCGTCGGCAAGCTTTCAGAGGGCACCTGTATCGGCGCATCAGTGATGCTGCCTTCGAGAACGCCGCGAGCATGTCGAACGTCTGCAAGAAAGTCATCAGCGCTTTGGTAGCGAAGCTCGGCATTTCTTTGAGTGGCCTTGCGGACAAGTCGATCGAAGATGGCCGGCAGGTCGGGATTTACGAGCGATGGCGCTGGAATGTCGCTGTGTACATGCTGAAACGCAATCGCAATGGGCGTGTCCCCGGCGTGCGGAACTTTGCCAGTGATCATTTCGAAAAGCAGAACGCCAGCACTGTAAACATCACTGCGAGCATCGGTAAATCCGCGCTCCACTTGTTCCGGCGAGAGATACGCCACGGTGCCGATGAGCACTGATTTTGTTGTTTGAGTGCCTTCACCATCTTCGATGGCCCTGGCCAAACCAAAATCTGTCACCTTGATGGTGCCATCATCGGCAATCATGATGTTTTCAGGTTTGATGTCACGATGAATGAAACCTGCAGCGTGCGCGGCCGTCAACGCCTGAAGGACGGGGTCCATCACAGCGAGCGCCTGGGTAGGGGTCAGCAAGGTGCGCTCGGTCAGCACGTCGCGAATGGTGTATCCCTCAACGAGCGGCATCACGAGGTACACGGCGCCGGTTGCCGAATCACGTCCCTGATCGTGAACGGACACGACGTGCGGATGTGTCAGCGCCGCCGCAGCTCGAGCTTCACGCTGGAATCGGGCCACGAAGTTGGGATCGTCAGCGAGAGAAGCGTGCATCACCTTGACCGCAACCACTCGGCGCAGTCTTAAGTCGCTCGCGAGAAAGACTGTCGCCATGCCGCCGCGGGCGGCAATCGATTCGATTCGGTAGCGACCGTCGAGCGTGCGACCAATCAAAGAATCGGGGGAAACGCTCATTTAGCCAAGTTTAGAAGTCAGTCTGCTGAATCAGAGGCTAGATTCGGACGTGTTGGCAGCTGATTGGCGAAGAGAAAGGATGCTGGTGCGCAATCTTCATTACGTGCTTGTGCTTCTCGGTTGCCTCGCTGGCAGTCTGTGGCTCGAATTCTTGTTGAGAACGAGAGTCCTTCGTCGCTGGAAGCGGCTGCTGATTCTGACCCCAGTCGTGGTGGCGGTATTCAGCCTGTGGGACTGGTACGCAATAAGTCGCGGACATTGGTTCTTCGATGAGACTCAAATCGTGGGCATACGCGTCCTTGGAAATATTCCAGTGGACGAAATCCTCTTCTTTTGCGTCATCCCTGTCTGTGCAATTCTGAGTTTTGAAGCTGTCCGGTCGGCTCGGCCCGATTGGTGGAAGAAATGAGTTACACGCAACTATCTCTGACCGCCATCGTGTTGTCGATTGTTCTCGACATCTACATTTTGAGAACCAAGATTTTGAGGCAGCGAGTGTTCTGGGTGTCCTATGCGATTGTGGTGTTCTTCCAGCTCCTCAGCAACGGGCTGTTCACGGGACTCGGAATCGTGAAATATCGAGATGCGGCCATCCTCGGCGGTGATTCGCCAGACACTGGAACCCCCGCCTTCGTAGGTGATGGCCGGCTTGCCTACGCGCCGGTGGAGGATCTGGGTTTCGGTTTCGGACTAGTGGTGCTCGCCATTTCGCTGTGGATATTCCTTGAGCGACGTGGAATCCAAAGCGAAACGACCGCTGGACCGCCTCGTGTGGGCTGGTTCAGCGGCCGTTTAAAGCGCTTCTAATCGATTCGAACTACTCCATGTGGAGTTTCGAAAGTGACCGAGACAATTCCTGGGTCCTCGGCGTCTACCCATTCAACGTGCACATCGTCAAGCGGATTGGAGGCCGTTTCGCCGAGGTAGTCGATGATGGTGTTGCTATCGCCCGAAAGTTCAATTGCCTTCAGGCTAACTGAATGCCCACCAACAGACGGGTGGTGTTCGGCGCTTGTTTCCCACTCAATGAAAAATGGAAGCAGTGGGCTAGAAATATTCTCGATAACACCAATTTGCTTCCAGCGAAGGTCAAAACCATCAGGAAGTTTGCGGTGACCTGGAACGGCGGCGCGCCCAAGTCGCTCTTCAACCGCAGTGATATCTGAGCACGATACGACCCAGCCCAGCCAACCGCCGCCGGCTTCGGCACGCTGACGAACAGCCTGCCCGAAGGGAGCTCGATCTGCAGCGGGGTGATCAAGTGCTGCAACGACCTCGATGTACTTGCCATCTAGTAGTGGCAAGACGAAATTGCTGGTGCCAAACGATGGGTGTCGTCCGCCGTCATAGAAACTCGCACCGAGCATTGCGCCGAGGCGCTGAACCGTGTCAGTCAACTCATGGTGACTGACGGCGTAGGAGACGTGATCTAAACGCATGGGCAGAGAGTAGAGAGTGCTTCGACACCGCTTGAAACCACCCCGACTTTTCTGGTTCGTCGGGCGCGGGCCAGGGTTCGGCGTGTCAATTTCACAAGCGCAGGGGCAAGGCTCTAGGTTTCGCCCTGACTCGGTTGTCGCGGGAGGGGAAGCCTTCGGCAATCGGGTCCTTTTTGTTCCTCGGTGCAAGTCACGAGAGATCTCTCTGCGCCGATGTCACGCGGACATTTTTTCGCCATCAATGAGTGTTTCGATTGAAGCGTTTCGAAATGCAGCTTCGAGCGTTCCTGGTGGAGCTTTCGTCACGAGCCCTTTGTGTAGCAGTAGTGCCAGCGAGTAGCTCCCATCAATGTTGAGTGCTTCTTCAGCAATAGCGCGCGCAGCGTTGAGATCGCCACGTAAATACGTCAACGCGCACAGTGTTGTTTTGAGAGCCACATTGCGTGAGAAGTTTGGATTATCTAGCAAAACAAGAATCAATTGTGTCCACGCAGTGCGCTGATCAGGGTGTTGACCAGCGTGCGCAAGGATGCAGTCACGCAGACGTAAGTCGACGAGTCCATCGATAAGCGTCGCCAGGCGTTCGGCCTCCCACGTGGTGCTGAGGTGCGTGTCTGTGCGCAGTTCCTGCCACTCAGTCCACAATCGTTTGCGTTCAGTGCTGGACAGCGGGGAGAAGCGCGGTGAAAGACGTGGTCGACCAGTCTGTGGGCAGCAGTCCTCGTCGTGACACATGGCCGACCACCAATGTGTCGGCGAGACGAGCAGTACATCCAGAATTCGGGACTCCCTGTCGCCTAGCGACTGTGCCCACTGTCGCATACAGCTTCGCATCCGCTCGTGGGGAAATCGCTCGGGAAACCGCATCACCACGACTGCGCGGTCTGAAGCCTCGGTCATGGCATCAATCAGTTGTTCTAGCTCGCCGTTCTCGGTCGAACTCACCGACGACAGCGCGCGCAACTGCTGTTCTCGACTGATCACTGCAAAGTAGGTGCCGAGCGTGGTCTGGTTGAGGAGACAATCGATTTCTTCAATCATGCGGGCGGGGCCAGGCGCCTTAAGTTGAGTTGAGGGAAGTGGAATGGTGGTTGGCATCGGTAGCTCTCCTGGGATTAGTTGGTACTGAGAATCGTGCGGTGGACACGAACGACGTTCAGAGGCTGACTGCCTCGCTGAACAATGGGCGCGCTACTCACGGGCAAGTTGGTCAGTCCCAACGCGTCGTAGCTCGCGGTCCATTGCGTTACAACAGTCACAGTTGATGCTCCTGACGTGTGGGGAAAGAACGACTGTCGAACGGAGTTGAACTCGCATGTGGGTGTGCACGTGATGTGTCGCTGTGAGGTCGCTCTAAACGTCACCGGAATTCCCACGAGAATCTGTGTCTTGTCTGGAATCCTCGTCGCGGATGTGATTTGAACGAAAGTCTCAAGATTGAGCAACGTATTTCGAGGGGGAGAGGTGATGAACGTCAATCGCGGTACTGGAATGCTCCAACGCTCGCGCAGCTCCTGCTGGATGACGGTGACGCTGGCCGGTCCATCATCACCGATGCACGTGTGCCCAACAAGATGCCAGAGTTGGCTTGAGGCTTCAGGCCTCTGGGATGCTTCAGCACGTTCTACCTCTGCCACAGTCTCGTCCGCTGGGCAGTCTCGAGCGAGACTCGGGCACGCACCATGGGCTGTGTCACTCCATGTTCGACAAATCAGATGTATTCGCCAATGACATGTCGTGCAGGTCGCCGCCTCGGTTCGATCATTTTCGAAACGCTGGTGGTGGATCACGGCGCCGTCTACAAGGTAGGTCTCGCCGTCGGCGGAAACATCAACTGTGCCGGCCGAAGCTTCTGGAGCGAAGAGAATCGCTAACCAGAAAACGACCGTCGAGCTCAAGACAAAGAGTTTGGTTCGCATAGACGCAGAGTGCTCATTCTCGCCATCGAGCGAAATAGCACTTTTGGTTAGTCGAAAGCACTAGCACCTGTCAGCGAACCCTTGCAGTTAGGCTGAGGAAATGTTCCCGCCAACGAACGCGCTGCACAATCGGCGCATCGGCTACGCCCTCGCGCTGTCATCCGCAGCAGCATTTGGAACGTTGGCCGTTTCGGGTCGTTTTGCGTATGCCGATGGTGTCGATGTTCCTGGGCTCATGGCGTTGAGATTTGGAATCGCTGCCATTGGATTTTGGTGCGTTGCGTGGATTCGCAAGCCGACGTTTCCACCGATTGTGGTGTGCCTGAAGATTGCTGCGTTAGGTGCAATCGTGCTGGCTGTCGAAGTCACGTTTTTCTTCATGGGACTTCGTTCTGAAGGAATGACGGCCGGCTTAGCCGAAACCATCTTTTTCGTATACCCAGCATGGGTGGTTGTGGTTGCGGCTTTAAGTCATCGACAACTTCCACACCGCTCTGTCGTAGTGACAAGTTTGATTGCGATTTCGGGCGTTGCCATGACCGCGGGTGATCTTGGAGCCCAAGCCCGCACGGGCGTGGTGTACCTGCTCACGGCTTCTGTGTTGTACGCGCTCTACGTCGCACTGAGTGGCCGAATGATCAGTGGCGTCGACAATCTTGCAGCCAGCACGCTGATGACTACTGGCACTGCAGTGAGTTTGGTTGCTGTCGCGGTCATTGGCGGCGCCGAATACCCCCAGACCTCTTCAGGCTGGCTCGCAGTTGCAAGCGCGATTGTGATTGGTACCTTCGCCGCTTACGCGTTGCTGTATTTGGCGCTCGATCGCCTGCCTTCGCCAATCGTCGCGATTTTGACGACAGCGGAGCCGTTGGTGGCGATTTGTGTGGGAGCGGCTCTCCTCGGTGAGCGCCTGACGGTCGTCCAGGGCCTTGGCGGCTGCCTCATTTTGGCTGCGGTGGTCGGACTCCTCGTCATCGAAGAACGTCGCCACGCCGCCGCCTGAATCCGTCGGGAATCATCAGCGACCGGGCGGGGTTGAGTGCCTCATGGCCGAAGAACGGTGGCTCGGCACCGCCAATTCTCTGCCGACGGCGATTTCTCGACTGCCTGCGCAAGCGTGTCAGGCATGTGTGCGAGAATACGGTCAGCGTCATTGACGTAAGCCCGGTCGAGTTAACACTTGACTCGGGCCTTACCTATGCACAAGAAGGGTTGCTCCATGGCGACACCAGCAAAGAAGGCCACTGCGGCGAAGAAGGCATCTAAGCCAGTC
This sequence comes from Actinomycetota bacterium, assembly GCA_017853815.1. Taxonomy (GTDB): domain Bacteria; phylum Actinomycetota; class Actinomycetes; order S36-B12; family UBA5976; genus JAFMIT01. The sequence goes on along the minus strand of JAFMIT010000002.1, from coordinate 15,708 downwards.
GCTAAGGCCGCTGCTGTGAAGACTGCTCCTAAAAAGGCGGTCCCCGCGAAGAAAGTTGCTGCGCCAGCGAAAAAAATTGCTGCGCCGGCTAAGAAAGCCGCGGCCCCAATAAAGAAGGCTGTGCCAGCGAAGAAAGCTGCTTCGGCTAAGAAAGTTGCACCAGCGAAGAAGGCTGCACCAGTCAAAAAGGCTGCACCTGCGAAGAAGGCGCCAGCGAAAAAGGTTGCCGTACCCGCCAAGAAAGCTGCCGCGCCGGTCAAGAAGGCCGAGCCTGTCAAAAAGGCTACGCCCACCAAGCAAGTAGTTGCGCCAGCCAAGAAAGCTGCTGCGCCGGTCAAGCAGGTTGCCGCTCCAGCTAAGAAAGCTGCACCCGCCAAAGCAGAAAAGCCGCTCAAGATCGCAAAGATTGACGCAGTAGTCGATGATGTTGTCGAGGGCGAAGAAGGTTTTGAAGACGACGAAGAAGCACTCGCTGTCGTTGAAGAGGTAATCGACACCGATGTCGATCCCGAAGAACTCGCCAAGGCAGAAGTTCTCGAGGGCGAGCTAAACACCGAAATCGACACGCTGCTCGCTGCCGAGGGTGAAACCGAAGAGGCATCAACTGAAGAGAAGCCTGCTGAGTCAGAAGACCAAGGCTTCGTCATGTCTGACAAAGACGAAACTGACGAGCCGGTTCAGACGGTCACTCAGGCTGGCGCGACTGCTGACCCTGTCAAGGACTACCTCAAGCAAATCGGCAAAGTGGCGCTTCTCAACGCTGAGCTCGAAGTTTCGCTTGCAAAGTCAATCGAGGCCGGTCTGTTTGCAGAAGAACTGCGTGACACCAAGCTTGTCGATGCACCGAAGAGCAAGAAGATTAAGTGCACGGTTTGCGACTGGGAAGCCAAGCGCTATGTCGTTATCGAAGAAGATGACGACTTCCCACGTGAAGTTGTGTGTGAAAACTGCCTTGAGCGCGTTATCAGCTATGGCTACCGCGACAAGAACCACTTGCTTGAAGCTAACTTGCGACTCGTGGTGTCACTCGCTAAGCGCTACACGGGCCGTGGCATGTTGTTCCTCGATCTCATTCAGGAAGGCAACTTGGGTCTGATTCGTGCGGTCGAAAAGTTCGACTACACAAAGGGCTACAAGTTCTCGACCTACGCCACTTGGTGGATTCGTCAGGCAATCACCCGCGCCATGGCTGACCAAGCACGAACCATTCGTATTCCAGTACACATGGTTGAAGTCATCAACAAGCTTGCTCGTGTGCAGCGGCAAATGCTTCAGGATCTTGGTCGCGAACCGACCCCTGAAGAACTTGCTCGCGAACTCGACATGACCCCTGAAAAGGTCGTTGAAGTTCAAAAGTACGGCCGTGAGCCGATTTCGTTGCACACCCCGCTCGGTGAAGAAGGTGACAGCGAATTCGGTGACTTGATCGAAGACTCTGAGGCAATTGTCCCTTCAGAGGCAGTGTCTTTCACGTTGTTGCAGGAGCAATTGCAAGGCGTACTCGACACGCTGTCTGAGCGCGAAGCTGGAGTCGTCCGGATGCGCTTTGGTCTCGATGACGGACAGATGAAGACGCTCGACGAAATTGGCAAGGTCTACGGAGTCACTCGCGAACGCATCCGCCAGATCGAAAGTAAGACGATGTCGAAACTTCGTCACCCGTCCCGTTCTCAAGTGCTTCGCGATTACTTGGATTAATTCCGCAATCGCGTAACGAACGACAAGAGGCCCCGAGAAATCGGGGCCTCTTGCTTGGCGTGAGGGTTTTCACCAGACTGGCGTTCATGCCACTGGCGAGTTAGTCGATGCGATGGGTTTCGTCAATGACGGTGACCGCCTGCGATGTCAGAGCTTCAGCGTTCGCGGTGTAGTGATGTGCGCAGAAAAGAAGTTCTCCGCCGGCAGGGAGCATGACGCGTACGTATGCCTGAGCGCCGCAACGATCACAACGGTCTGCTGCGGTCAAAGTGGCAGTAGCAGTGGCATTCATGGTTGGCCTCCAAGCGGTCAGGTTCGGCGGGTCAGGTTCGGTTGACTAGGTCAACGCCGAAAGTATGCAGGTTATTCCTGACATTTTCTCGTCAGATTGCTGTGTGTCCCCTGTAATCCGAGAGTATGTCTGCACGAACGACTACCCTGACCCCATCCAAACCGATGTTCCAGGAGGCTTTTGTGGCTCGTGCCAGTTCCACCAGCACGGGCGACTATTCGGCCAAAAACCTCGCGGTTCTCGAGGGTCTCGACGCGGTTCGCAAGCGCCCAGGCATGTACATCGGCTCCACCGATAGCCGTGGATTGATGCATTGCCTCTGGGAAATTATCGACAATGCGGTAGATGAGGCTCTCGGCGGCCACGCGACCCACATTGATGTTGTTCTGCATCCCGACGACTCTGTTGAAGTTCGGGACAACGGTCGCGGAATCCCTGTCGATATCGAGCCCAAGACAAAACTGACGGGCGTTGAGCTCGTCATGACCAAGCTGCACGCGGGCGGCAAATTTGGTGGCGGTTCGTACACAGCATCGGGCGGTCTCCACGGTGTGGGTGCAAGCGTCGTCAACGCACTCTCAAGCCGCCTAGATGTCGAAGTCGACCGCAACAACACGATCTACGTAATGTCATTCAAGCGTGGTGTTCCTGGCGTATTTTCCGATGAGACCCCTGACGGTGAGTTCACCAAAAAATCTGGTCTGAACAATGCTGGCAAAGCCAAGAAGGGTCTGACGGGAACTCGGATTCGGTTTTGGGCAGATCGCCAAGTTTTTGATCCAAGCGCAGTGTTCGACATGGACGCACTCATTAATCGGGCTCGCCAAACTACGTTTTTGGTGCCTGGTCTCACGATTGCGATTCATGACCTACGCGGAGCTGAGCCGACGGAAGAAAGCTTTAACTTTGTTGGCGGAATTTCTGAGTTCTGCTCCTTCCTTGCGCCTGACGAAGCGGTGTCACCGGTCATACGTCTCAAAGGTTCGCACCAGTTCTCCGAGACGGTCCAAGTTCTCGACAAAAAGGGACACCTCGCTGCACAGCAAGTGACTCGCGACCTTGGTGTGGACATCGCGTTGCGGTGGGGCACAGGCTACGAAACGCAGATTCAGAGTTTCGTCAACATTATTGCGACCCCCAAAGGCGGAACGCATATCACCGGCTTCGAGCGCTCCATCGTCAAAGTCATCAACGACCAACTTCGTGCGAACAAGACCCTCAAATCTGGCGAAGAAAACGTTCTCAAAGATGATATTTACGAGGGCCTCACGGGTGTCGTCACCGTTCGGCTCGCAGAGCCTCAGTTTGAGGGGCAGACCAAAGAGGTTCTCGGCACACCCGCGGTCACCAAAATCGTTTCCCAGGTCGTCGCTAAAGAACTAGCCGACTGGTTTAACAATCCGCCGCGCGGCGATAAGCAGGCCACCAAACTGGTTCTCGAAAAAATCGCGAACGCCATGCGAGCCCGAGTGAGCGCGCGTCACCAACGAGATGTCCAACGCCGCAAGACGGCACTGGAATCTTCATCTCTGCCTGCCAAGCTGCGTGACTGTCGCGGTGATGACATTGAGAAGACAGAGCTCTTCATCGTTGAAGGCGAGTCGGCTCTCGGAACCGCCAAGGATGCTCGAAACTCTGAGTTCCAAGCGCTCTTGCCTATACGAGGCAAGATTCTCAACGTCCAAAAAGCGTCACTTGCCGACATGCTCAAAAACAGCGAGTGTGCATCGATTATCCAAGTTATTGGCGCGGGTTCTGGTCGTACGTTTGATCTAGAACAGGCCAGGTACCAAAAGATCATCTTGATGTCAGATGCAGATGTAGATGGGGCACATATTCGCTGTCTGCTGCTGACGTTGATTCATCGATACATGCGACCGCTATTGGAGAACGGGCGGGTTTTCGCGGCAGTTCCTCCGCTCCACCGAATTGAAGTTATTGGTCAAGGTCGATCACAGGGAGAAATCCGCTACACCTACAGTGACGCAGAAATGCGAAGCACACTGCAGGAGCTTTCGCGGGCCGGCCGCAGATGGAAAGAACCCATTCAGCGGTACAAAGGTCTAGGCGAAATGGATGCGTCCCAGTTGCGCGAAACCACCATGGATCCTGCACGGCGAACTTTGCGGCGAGTCACCATGGCTGATGCGCACGCGGCAGAACAAGTATTTGATTTGTTGATGGGTAATGACGTAGCACCGCGCAAAGAATTTATTGTCCAAGGTGCGAGCGACCTTGATCGCTCACGTATCGACATCTAGAAGTCTTTAGGTTCGATCTTGCCGGTGTGTACGTCGTACACCGCTCCGGCGACAATCAGGTCGGTCGGAAGCAGCGGGTAACTGCGCATGCGCTGGAGGTCAGTGGCCAGTGCAGCGTCTTGATCTTTGACGGTTCGAATCTCGATGCCTCGAGTGTCGATTCCGGACTCTTCCAAAATGGCCTCATGGATCTCGGCTTCGGTGCCAGATGCCATCTTGCAATCAGTGTGTGGCATGACAAGCACTCGTTTGACATCCAGAAGCCAGGTCGCCAACACCAAGGTACGAAGTACGTCGTCGGTGACGCGAGCGCCAGCATTACGCAGGATTTTGACGTCGCCAGGCTGCAATCCCAGGATGTCGAGAGGCGATATCCGCGAGTCCATGCAGGTCACGATGGCAAGTCCCTTGACTGCCCGAGCGCTGAGGTGTGCGTCTTCGAAAGCAGCTGCGTACATGGCATTCGCGGCGAGCACGTCAGCAAAAGTCTCGGCAGGAAACTTGCCAGGGTCTTTGGAAGCAATCGTCATGGGTGAAATCTACTTGCCTGACCTGCCCGAAAATCTGTTTAGCCAAAATGCAGCGCGTTGAGGTCCGTTCGGACTAGCGTCACCTCATGAAATCATGCGACATCGCGATTATCGGTGCAGGACCCGCAGGTTTGTACGCTGCCTACTACGCAGGTTTCCGCGGTTTCAGCGTTGTCGTCGTTGATGCGCTTGCAGAGGCCGGCGGCCAAGTAACTGCGATGTACCCAGAGAAAGACATTTTTGACGTCGCAGGTTTTCCCAAAGTCAAAGGGCGAGATCTGATTGACGGTCTGCTTGCCCAAGCTCAAATGTTTTCTCCTACCTTCCATCTTTCGGAGCAAGTAACTCAATTGGTGTCAGCGGGTGATGCCGTTGAGATTGCAACCGAATCCGGCTTATCGATTTCGGCAAAGGCAGTGATCATCACTGGGGGTATCGGTGCGTTTACCCCTCGAGCGATTCCTGTCGGTATGGAATGGTTGGGCAAGGGTCTGGTTCATTTCGTTCCGAAACTGTCGGATCATGCTGACAAAGATGTGGTGATTGTTGGCGGTGGCGACTCTGCGTTCGACTGGGCAGTTTCGCTGCACCCGATTGCTCGATCAGTGACGTTAGTGCACCGTCGCGATGCGTTTCGCGCTCACGCCGCGACTGTTGATGCAGTCAAAGCAATGGGCGTTCGATTGATCACGTCGGCCGAAGTGTCTGCTATTAGTGGCGATGATGTAGTCCGAAGTGTCACCGTGACTCACAAAGAATCCGGAGCGGAAGAGACGCTTCCTGCGGGAACTGTGGTGGCAGCACTCGGATTCGTCGCGAATATTGGTCCGATCGCGACTTGGGGTCTCGAGCTCGAAAAGCGCCACATTCTCGTCAACACCTCGATGATGACATCGCTTGAGCGCGTTTTTGCCGCAGGTGATATCGCCACGTATCCCGGAAAAGTTCCACTGATTGCCGTCGGTTTTGGAGAAGCCGCTACAGCCGTTAACAACGCGGCTCCGTTTGTTAATCCAGAAGAGGGTGTGTTCCCGGGACATAGTTCGGGAAGTTCCAGCGACTAGCTGCTGGCAGATCTGTCCAAGCCTAGGAGTACCAGCGCTCGACTTCAGTCACGCTGTCGGCATTCCAGGTCAGTCCCGCTTCGGCCTCACCTTTGCAGGACACCTTGCGTGGCTGCAACTCTTGGGCTGAGACGCCAACTCTCCACGTACGACCATCCTGGTGGCGGACCTGAACTTCGGCTGTTGACTCAAACGCTGGCATCACACTTGTTGCCACAGGCCGACCATTACGAATGCTAACGACATCAAGCGCATCAGCGGCCGTGATTGAAGCGTTTTGGCGGACGGCAACCTCAGCGGCCTGCGCCCAACCTGGCAGCGACGTTCGGCCGCGCAGATGAGAAGGCACTACGGAATTTGACCATGCACTAGTCAGCAGTTGCTTAGTGTCCTCGAGGCTCAAGCGACCATACATCTGACCCCAGGGAAGCAATAGCGCAGTCGGTGCGAATCGGTGACCAGTGAGGTGAGAGACCTCGTAAACCTGACCTGTCAGTTCTGGGTCCGGGCGCAAGCTGTCCACGATTTCACGAGCCTTGAGTGCGCAGCAAAGATCCTTTTTCCCGTTGGTGCACACAAACAGCACAGGGTCTGCACTGCGTCGACCTACTGGTGGCAGCTCACCTCGAAGAATGGCTGCCCAGTCCCATTTCAAAACATCTCGGATGTCATCGAGAGAACCAGCGCGCATACGAACGCCACCCGGAGAAGTGTGTGCCAGCCAGAGACGGCGTCGGCGAGTGGTGCGGCGTTCTACCGAGGCGACATCGGGCCGACGAGCGATGGCAAGACCCACTTCTGAGTCGCCGAGGAGAGCTTTGAGGTCGGCACCAAAACCAGGCGGCAAGTCACTTTCGAGCAAAGCATCTGCGCCCCACGCGCCCGGCTGTTCGATGATGAACCACACACGTTTGTAGGGTGCCGTGCCAATCATCGATTCAGTGGCTGCAATGTCACTGCAGTAAGGCTCTGTCATACGCTCATTCTCCCCGCTACGGCCGTAATGTTGCTCGTCAACGGCGTTCCAGTTGCATCACGCTTGGAATATTCGAATTCCAGCTCGGCAGGTGCACCGCCTGCGGCCGCGGCACGCAGCGGCTTTTTGCCGACAGCGGCGAGAAGCAACGTGTTCTCATTTTTGCGAAATGTGTGGCATCGAACCCCGCCAGTGGCACGACCTTTGGTGGGATAGTCAGCTAGCGCGGTCACCTTGAAGGTACCTGGGTCCGTGCCCGGTAAGGCGGTGCTGCTGCCGGCCACCGTCAGCAAGTCTGCGTCGCGAGTGGTGACAAAGAAACTTAAAGCGTTCGCGCCGGCGCTCAGACTAATTCCAGCCATACCTCCCGCTGCTCGCCCTTGTGGTCGAACCAGTGCGCTCGAGAAATGAAGCAGTTGTGCATCGTCGGTGACGAACACCAAATACTGCTCATCAGAGGTCGTGACGCCCGCACCAATAACGCTGTCTCCATCTTCGAGTCGAATGATCTCAAAAGCGTCGTTCTTCGGTACATCGAGAGTAGTGCGCTTCACGACGCCACGTTGGGTTCCTAGCGCGATGACTGAGCCTTCCGTGAGAGGGATTAAGGCGAGTGGCAGCTCTTTCTTGTCGAGAAGCGCGTACTCCTTAAGTGCGCCACCACCTTTCAAGCTCATCGCAGTTTCGTTCGCTGCCAATGACGGAATATCAACGACAGGAATACGGTGCACGCGGCCAAAGGAGGTAACCACACCGATTGTGCTGCGAACTGACGTTGAAGTCATGGACGTGACCACATCGTGTTTGGTGCGAGTGCCGAGATTTGCTGGTGTGGCCTCGGGGAAGCGGGCGAGTAAGCCGCTTGAACTCAGCATGACAACACAGGGATCGTCAGACAGTTCAAGATCAGCCGAAACAGTGATTCCCTCAGATTCTTGCAAGACAGTTCGACGCGGCGTCCCGAATTCGCGAGCAATATCTGCAAGTTCATCAGATATCAATCCCTCGATAGCTTTTGGTTCTTCGAGCAATCTAGTGAGTTCCGCAATCTCGGCTGCGAGTTGTTCACTTTCACGCTCAAGTTCGATTCGCGAGAACTTTGTGAGCCGTCGCAGTGGCATCTCGAGAATGTAATTGGTCTGGATCTCGCTCAAATCGAAAACGCTCATGAGACGCTCGCGCGCTTCAGCCGTATCTTCGCTCGAACGAATGACTTGAATCACTTCATCGATGTCGATAATCGCAATGAGCAGACCAGCGACGAGATGAAGACGATCTTGAGCTTTGGTGCGACGGAATTGAGTACGACGTCGAACTACTTCAATGCGATGCTTGAGAAAGACTGACAGGAGATCAATGAGGCCGAGGGTTTGGGGAGCGCCATCCACCAACGCAACTGCGTTGATTGAGAACTGATCTTCAAGCGGGGTGAGCTTGTACAGCTGCTGTAGCACTGCTTGTGGGTTGAAGCCGGACTTTAATTCGATGACGATTCGAAGGCCACGATCGCCGTCGGAGAGATCGATGATGTCCGAGATTCCGGTGATGCGCTTAGCGGTGACACCGTCTTTGATTTTCTCGATGAGCTTTTCGGGTCCCACGTTGTAGGGGAGTTCCGTTACGACGAGTGCTTGGCGTCGGGCTGTTACGTTTTCGACAGAGACAGTGGCTCGCATTTTGAAACTGCCACGACCGTCAACATAGGCGTCGCGAATACCGTCGAGACCGAGAATCACACCACCGGTCGGCAAATCTGGACCGGGCAAGAATTTCATCAAATCTGCGACTGTTGCCCGGGGATTTTTCAGCAGGTAGCGGCAGGCAGCGACGACCTCGCCAAGGTTGTGTGGAGGCAAATTGGTGGCCATGCCGACAGCGATGCCCGAGGCGCCGTTGACGAGCAGTGCAGGAATGGCTGCAGGAAGAACTTCTGGTTCTTGTTCGCGCCCGTCGTAGTTGGGAGAGAAATCAACGACGTCTTCGTCGAGAGATTCGGTCATCTTGAGGGCCGAAGGGGCGAGCCTCGCTTCGGTATAGCGGTATGCGGCTGGTCCATCATCGAGCGAGCCGAAGTTGCCGTGGCCATCGATGAGTGGCAAGCGCAAAGAAAAGGCCTGAGCCATGCGCACCATCGCGTCGTAGATAGCGCCATCGCCGTGTGGATGCAGCCTGCCCATGACTTCGCCGACTACGCGTGCTGATTTCACATGGCCGCGGTCGGGTCTGAGTCCCATTTGTGCCATGGTGTACAAAATTCGGCGTTGGACGGGCTTCAGGCCGTCACGTGCATCGGGCAGCGCCCTGGAGTAAATAACGGAGTAGGCGTACTCAAGAAATGACCCCTGCATCTCGGCAGCGACATCGATGTCGACAATCTTTTCGTCAAACGGCTGCTCATCGACAGGCCTGCGGGCCATGAAAAAACTCCTTGGGTTAACTGAGTTCTAGGGTACTTGAAAGAGCGGGCTGAGCTCCGCGAATCTGCACCGCGGCGGAAGCAACTTTGATTGCTAAAGCGGCAGCGTCCGCGAGGCCCTGGCCGTCGGCCAGCCCAGTCAGAAGTCCCGCAGCAAACGCATCCCCAGCCCCGATCGTGTCAATAATCTGAAGAGTTGGTGCGTCAAGCTCGATGCAAGAGTCTGCTGATTCAACAGTCGCGCCCTTGGCTCCGTGTTTTGTTACGACGTGTGCAACTCCCCAATCGGATCGCTCAATTTTTGAGCGCAAAACCTCGGACTCTTGATCGTTTGGAAGCAGCACGTCTGCGGCGGCGAGCCATTGCTTGAGTTCAGAGGCTGGCAGTGCTGCGAGCGGCCCTGACGAAGCTGGATCAAGCACCACCGTGACTTGGCGAGAGTTGGCGGTACGCATCAGCTCAACGGCCCAGGCGCGAGTGAGGGGATTAAGCAAGGTGTAACCCGACATGTACAGATGGCTCACGTCACTCCACGCGTGTTCCGACACCGGGGCGGTCGCCAAGTCGCTGTTGGCACGTGCATCAGGGAAGAAACTTCGCTCCCCGTCAGGATGACAGAGGGCTACCACAACGCCTGTCGGTTGAGTGGCAGATTCTGTCAGATGCGCTTCGATTCCAAAGCTCTGCAGGTGCTCTCGAAAATCCTGCCCCCACGTGTCTTTCCCAATAATCCCAAGAATTCTGCAGGAGCCGCCCGCTTTGGCAATCCACGTCGCCACGTTTGCTGCGGTGCCACCAAACGTCGTCGAAATTTCGCTTGGCATGTCGGAACCGCGAATCATTTCGCCAGGCATGTTGACGACAATGTCGACCATCACATCGCCGACGATCAGTACGGTTGAAGGCATCTTTACAACGCTGCGGCAATCGCTGCAGCAAACACAGCGTTGTTCAACACTACGGTGACGTTGACATCAAGGCTCTTCCCTTGAGATTCGCGATGGAAGAAGTCCAGTAGAAATGGCGTGACATCTTTGCCGCGAATACCGCGCAGGTGAGCGGCACGCAGACCTTCGGTGAGGAGCCGTTCATGCAAAACGGGGTCAAGTTGCTCGTCTTGTGGGAGCGGATTGGCGACCACCATGCCGCCTTTCGTTTGGTACGCAGCTCGTTGTCGCATGATTTCAGCAACCTCGGCGGCCGTATCCACTTTCCAATCAAGGGTGTAGCCCGAGTCGGTGAGGTAGAAGCCTGGGAACTTGTTTGTTCCGACGCTCACGACTGGAATGCTCAGAGTCTCGAGTCGCTCTAGCGTGGCACTCACATCCAAAATCGACTTCACGCCCGCGCAGACAACCGTAACGGGGAGCGAACTGAGAGCAGGCAGGTCCGCAGATTCGTCGAAGGTGGAGTTCGCATCGCGATGCACACCGCCAAGTCCACCCGTCGCAAACACGCGAATACCGGCAAGCGCTGCGATGTGCGCGGTGGCAGCGACAGTGGTGGCGCCGTGGCCTCGCCGTGCTGCCACAATGCCGAGATCTCGGATGCTGACTTTGACGACGGAGTTGTCGTTCGCGATCGTGTCGAGCTGTTTCTCTTCGAGACCAACGTTTGCGACACCGTCGACCACAGCAATTGTTGCGGGAGTCGCGCCAGCGCGACGCACAGCATCCTCAATCTCAAGAGCCACTTCAAAATTCCGCGGCCGCGGGAGTCCATGACTGATGATGGTGGATTCGAGAGCGACAACAGGTCGATTGTCAGCTAGCGCTTGGGCGACTTCTTTGGTCATCTGGAGAGGTGTTTTCACGTGGGGGAACGCTACTCCCGCCTCGAAGAAGGTGTGTACGGTGTGGGTGTGTCAGATCAACATGGTCGTCGGGTGCCTGTCACTTTAAGGTCGGGTGAATCCGTAACGCTGCGACCGATAGGCCCAGGCGACGCAATCCGACTTGTCCAGTTTCATGAGCGCCTGTCTGATCGCACGATCTACTTTCGGTTTTTTGCTGCCCACCCCCATCTAACGCCCGCCGAGATTGAGCGCTTCACTCACGTGGACCATGTCACCCGAGAGGCGTACGTTGCCGTGCTCGAGGATCGCATCATTGGGGTCGGAAGATGGGATGCGGCCGAAAACTCCACGGCGGAAGTCGCGTTTGTGGTCGCGGACGAGTACCAGGCTCAAGGGCTGGGCTCCGTGCTGTTTTCGCTTCTAGCCGAGCAAGCTGTCGCACACGGCATCCAAAGCTTTTATGCGGAGATGCTGCCTCAAAATCGCGCGATGCGCAGGCTTTTCGAGGTTTTCGGTACTGTGACTGAAAGTGCGGTTGGAGACGGTGTGATGCATATGAGCGTCAGCCTCGATACGTTTGAGTAGCCGTCTGCGATGATTGCGGTGTGACGAAGTTTCCCGAATTACACCAAGCCATCATTACGACTGGCTACTACCCAGCGCTGGTGACCGACGCTATCTCGGTGGCTTTAGCTGGCGAAGAGACCAAATCGTTTGTCTTGCAGCATGAAACAACGTTCGACCATGACAAATTGCATCGACATTTAACCGTGGTCGCTCTCACGCCCTCTCGCCTTATCGTGAGCCACACAGATGAGGCGGGACCAGATTCTGGCCGCGACTACACCGGTGCAGTCACCTCGACCGAGGCCGTTCAGCTCAGCTCGATCGCATCGGTAGTTGTGCAGCGGGTAGTGAGTGAGCCAGCAGAGTTCGGATCGAGTCGCAGCCAGATTCAAGAAGTCGTCATCACCATCGGTTGGGGAGCGGTCAACCGCATTGACCTCGGTCCGGCTAGTTGTGATGACCCGCAATGCGAAGCCGAACATGGTTTTGCGGGCACGACGAGCAATGACGACCTGCAAATCCGAGTCTCGTTAGCCGCAGACGGGCGAGCCAATGTCGAGCAAGCCTGGGATTTCGCAGGCATGTTGTCTCAGGTGACCTCAATGCAGCGCAACTGAAACCTGGCTATTGCCATGACCACTCTCGATCTTTCACACGTTCTGCCCATTGCATTTGATGCCTTAGTCGGCACCGCAAAGGATCGAATCCCTCAGTCGAATGCCGTTGTGGTGTTGCTGATCGACGGATTGGGTGCCCTCAATGTCGCCAACGCTGCTCACTGGGACATAGATGGATCATGGCTGCTACAGCAGCCAGCGATTTCGTCTACGTTCCCGTCGACAACACCAGTGTCACTAGCCAGTTTCGGCACAGGGCTTGCGCCGGGTCAGCACGGATTCGTCGGTGCAACGTTTTTGCTGCCAGAATTCGAGGAGTTTCTGCAACCTTTGAAATGGCAGGAGACCCCTGCGCCAGAAATGGTGCAACCTCACGAAACATGGTTTGAAAAAGCTGCCGCGGCAGGTTGCGCGGTCACTCGAATTGGGCCAGCGGCCTATGCGCAGTCGGGGCTCACTCGCGCGGCGCTTCGTGGTGGGGTGCATGTCGCGGCAGATTCGCTAACAGAGTTGGTCACCAACATTGCCGTTTCATTAAAGGTTAGCCCGCCGCATTTGATCTACGCCTACTACCCGACGTTGGACAAGCTCGGACACGTCTTTGGAGTCAACTCGCAGGAGTGGCGTGAGGAGCTGCATCGCGTGCTTTTGGCGATCGAAGAGATACGTGACTCGCTCGGTTCGCATCAAACTCTCGTCGTCACTGCAGATCACGGAATGCTCGACATTGAGAATCGGGTGTGGATTGAAGACGTGCCTCAACTGATGCGTGATGTTCGCTTTATCACTGGCGAGCCGCGCATGAGACATGTTTTTGCGCAAGCAGGAAACGCCTCGGCTTTGCACAGAGCCTGGCTCACCGCACTGTCGGATGTCACAGACGTCTATTCCCGGGATGAATTCATTGCATCTGGATTGCTTGGTTCATGGAATTCACAATTCGCTGGACGCATTGGCGATGTCGTGGCAATCGCGCGCGGCAATAATTCACTTGCCTCTCGCACTGTCGATGAGCGGGTTTCTCAACTGGTGGGCAACCACGGCGGTACAAGTGATGTCGAACGACTTATCCCGTTTGCGGTAATGGCAGGATAGGCGAGTGGCTGAATTAGTTTTCTTTTGCGGAACCATGGACAGTGGTAAGTCAACTCTTGCGTTGCAGACGGCGCATAACCATGAATCGCGCGGCCGCAAGGGATTGATTTTCACCTGTAACGATCGCGCAGGCGAGGGCACCATTTCGTCTCGGCTCGGCATGGCCATCTCCGCCATCGAAGTCACGACGGAGACCGATTTTCACGCAGAGGTTCTTCGCCGGGTCGGCTACGGCGAGCGGGTTGACTTCCTTATCTGTGACGAGGCGCAGTTCTACTCTCGAGATCAGGTGGACCAGTTAGCCACCATCGTCGACAGTTTGGAAATTGACGTCTTCACTTTTGGCATCTTGACCGATTTTCGAACCTTGCTTTTCCCAGGCTCTGCACGACTGATTGAACTAGCCGACCGTGTCAACGTTCTTCAGGTCGAAGCACTGTGTTGGTGCGGTGAAAGAGCGACTCACCAAGCGCGCATTGTTAACGGTCAAATGGTGGTCGAAGGCGAGCAAGTGGTCGTCGGCGACACCGATCAGGACATCGTCGCCTACGAAGTTTTGTGCCGTCGCCATCACATGCGCCAAGTCACGTCGAGACTGTCGCATGACTATTTTGCTGCCGACGCCGCCTTACCGTTTGGGCAGATCGACTAAAGCCAAGGCTTGCTAGAAAGACAAAGCTTGCTAGACCGACAAGGCTTGCTAGAACGAATCGTCTTTCGATTCAGGTGATCCGAAAAGAATCTCATCCCAACTCGGAGCGCGACTCTTCTTCACTTCGACCGTCGTGTCGGGAGTTGGTCGAGCCGGCTCCTCAAAAGCTACGTCGCGAATCGGCGGAAGATTCGTTGCGGTGTCATCGCCTAGATCCATCGAAGCGTCTAAGGTCGGAACTTCTTCAACCTCATCGTCGGCCCAAGCCGTCACGTCAGCAAAGGTTGGCTGCGTCGATGCGGGCTGAGGCACTGTCGGACGTTCAAAAATCTGTGTGTGTCTGCGATATTCATGCATAGATTCCACCGGCGTTTCATCCGCAATTGGGGTAGCTTCATTCTCGACTTCTGTCACTCCAGAAGTGAAAAGCGAGTCCTGAATGTCGTCTGTATCGGACTCGAATGCCTGCGCCCGATCGATGCTGACGACCTGCGTGACCGCAACCGGTGGTGCGGCTGGTGTCGGGGTTGGAGGGGCGCTTTGTGTCGGCACTGACTGCAGTGGCACTTCGCGCTTAATCACCTGGGATTCCCGAATCTCAGGAAGATGAGGTTCTTTCGGTGTCGGAAGTGCAACAAGGTGCGGAACGGTCATCGCAACAGTTTCGGCCTGCGCACTCGTTTGTCGACCCGCAGGAACTTCACCAACCAGCCATCGAGCCTCGTCGTCCGCCGGAACTAGCGCGCTGTTTCGAACATCGAACAGCCAGTGCGCTTCGCGTTCGCCCTCTTTTGAAGGGTACTTCACAATCACAGTCCAGCGGCCGTCTTCTCGACGGAAGGAATCCCATTCGACGTCAGCAGGAGTAACGCCGTGAGGGTCGAGTCGGGCCTCAATGACATCCGAGAGCGGGCCTGCGCCACTGGCTCGGCGAATGATGGTGCGACCAGCGCGGAGAGCGACATGTTGACGCTCCATCAAAATCGGCGCTGCGAAAGCCATGATGCGTTCGTCAGTCGAACCAGACATCCGTGCAAGTTCATCCACCGACATTCCGGATCGGACTCGTGCCTGAATCTCTCGAGGAGAAAGCTCGATGAGTTCGGTCGACGGTGTGGGTGCTTCCATCGGGATGCGGGTAGGGGCGACTAGTGAGGCGTCGAATGGAACTTCAATCCACTCGCCGTTCGGCGTCTGCAAAATAATCATCTTGCCGTCGTCCGATATTGCTACGAACTGTAGGTCGCTCACTGCACCCTCCTTGGGGGCGGATAGTCTCACGATATGTCGACTTTGCAAGCGTGACGCGCACGACGAAGTCGAGACAAATGTGCGGTTCGCTACCGTAGCGGGTGCACTGACGTTTTCCATCTCAAGGCGAGGCCATCATGACCGTGAATATTCATGAACTCAACCAACTGATGCGCAGCATTGCGCACATGGCGGGGGAAATATTGATGGAAGGCCGTCCCGATCCCGCCCGCGCATCGAGTGTTTCAACATCCACAAAAACCTCGCCGACCGACATTGTGACGGAGCGAGACCTCGCATCAGAACGGGCGATTGTGTCAGCCATTCTCGCGGCACGACCCGATGACAGCATTGTGGGCGAAGAAGGCGCGAACGTTCAAGGAACAAGCGGGTACACCTGGATTATCGATCCGCTCGACGGAACTATCAACTATTTATACGGCTCCCCGAATTGGGCCGTCTCTATAGCAGTTGCTGACGAGGCAGGTGCTGTG